>CAYYSY010000101.1:0-9475 GCA_964474355.1 uncultured Spirochaetaceae bacterium
GGTGTCGACTCGTGGCCGCCCGACGGCCGCGCGTCGCCAGCGGCCTGAGCCTCCTTCCAGCTGCGCCTCGCGCGGGCCCGAGCGATCGACCGTGCTTCAAGACTCGTCCGGCGCGATCTCGATGCGTCGATTCGGCTGCAGCGCCTACGACACTGACGACGTCGAAGCAGTCGCCCACGACGTGCTCGCGAATCTCAACCCAGCGGCCCTGGCCGGCTCGAAGGTCTCGTCCTGGTCCACAGCAGCGTGAAGCCTCCGAGTGCGATCGTGAGCAAGGCAAGCGCGAGCGGGCCCGGCGAGAGCGTCGGCACCGGCGGTGCACCACTGGCGATCGCTACGTCGTCGACGCTCCAGAGACTGTCGAACGAGTCGGGTGAGATCTCGAGGCTCGCGAGCGGCGGATCCGCCACGACGCCGAAGTAGGTTTCGCCGCCCGGCGCCGTCGGCAGGATCGGGTACGCGAAGCCGGGCACGCTGACCGTCACCTCGCCGGCGACGAGATCGATCCGTTCCACGTCGACGAGCACGAGTCCGACGCCGCTCGCGGGCTCGGCAAACGTGAGCACGCCGACGGAGCCCGTGTTGCCGATGTCCGTGTCGAAGACGAGGTACTTCGCGCCGCCCGGTGTCGTGTTGTACACGTTGGCGGTCGGCGCGTCGAACAGCTTGACCGCGGCCGGGGCCGACGAGGCCGTCAGGCTGCTGAAGTCGACGGACGAGAGCGCGCCGCCGTCGGGTGTTCCGCTCGTGGGCTCGTCCTCGAAGTCCTCGACGACGACCGCGCCCGCCGCGGCGAGATAGGACGCCTCGTCGAAGAAGACGTCGAAGCGCTGGGGTGATGGGTCGAGGCCCATCGATACGTCGTCGAGACTCCAGAAGCTGTCGGCGGACGAGGGGGTGATCGTGAGCGTCGCGAATGCGGAATTGGAGAGGATGCCGATGTAGTCGTGTCCACCGGCCGAGGTCGCCGCGATGGGATACACGACGCCATCGAGCGTGATGGCCGAGGTTTCGAGTTCGGCATCGATCAGTTGGAAGCCCACCGCGTAGACCGGGGGGTCGAAGATCAGAGTGGCGCTCGCCCCCACCCCCCCGACGTCGGTGTCGATGCCCAGGTACTTGGAGCCGCCCGGTGTCGTGTTGGCGCTGCCTGCTAGGGGGGCGTCGAACAGCTTGGCGGCGGGCAAGCTCGTGTTCGCAGTGAAGCCATCGAAGGCGAGCTGACTCACTCCGCCCGCGTCCGGTGTGCCACTGGTCGGCTCGTCCTCGAAGTCCTCCAGCACGACGCCCTGCGCCTCGGCGAGGAAAGCCGACTCACTGAAGACGAGGTTGGCGCCGGAGGCGGCAGTGGCGCCGAGCAGGCCGAGCGCGGCCGCGGACGCGGCAGCCAAGAGATGAAGGCGAGGTCGATTCATCGCGGTGCCCTCTCGAATCTGCGCTCGCCGCGATGCGGCATGCCGCTCTCCCGCACGAGCATCACATCGATTCTACGCGAGACGGGCCATGCGAGGGGCTCGGGTCGTGTGGCCGATCTCGGCTGGGGGGTGTGGCCGAGCTGGGGCGCGATGCCCCATGGACGGAGCGCCTCCTGGCCGCGAGCTCGCTCGCAGGCCGAATCGCGGGACCACGCCGCGTCACTCGACCAGGCTGATCTCGATGCGTCGATTCGGCTGCTGGGCGGCGTAGCTGCCGTCGGGGGGGACGAGCGGGTGTGCGCCGCCGGCGCCCAGGACGTCGAAGCGACCGGCATCGACGTGACCGCGATCGACCAGCCAGCCGCGCACGCTCGCTGCGCGCCGCTCGCTCAGGCGCTGCTGTGCGTCGAGCCCGCCGCCGACGTCGGTGTGCACGACCAGCATGGTCCGACGATCGGGATGCAGATCGAGGAGCGCTGCGACACGGCCGAGCTGCAGAGCGCCGGTCGCGCGGATGTCCGCGCCGCCGGGCTCGAAGATCGGATCTGTCGGCACGTAGACCCGCCGCATCCCGCCGCTGCCGAAGAACGCGTCGGGCACGCGGTTGGCGTGCTCGATCGAGATCAGCTCCGCGCCCGCGCTGGCGCGGCGATGATCCTCGGCCACCCAGCCGCCGCGGGTCGATGCGCCGCCGCCCCGTCTCGGTGCGACGGGCTCTGACGGCGGCGTGCTCGCGGCGCGCCCGTTCTCGAGCCGCGCGACGTCGCCGACTGCTGGCTGAGAGGTGGCGCCTGAGATCGACCCGTCGCTCACCGTGTTCGCGGGTGCCGGGCCGCCATCCAACGCTCCGGTCGTGCGGCCGCTGCCTCCCAACCCGGCGCCACCGAGATCCCATTCGGATCCCGGGAATGCCCCGCCGCCGCCAGGCGACATCGGCGACACGGGCGATGTGGACGGCGAGCTCGCGCCGGCTCCGGCTGCGCCGGCGAAGTCAGGCGCACTCATGCCGCCTCCGCCGCCGCCGTGCCGGCGGCCCGGCATCACCGGCCAGTGACCGTCGGGCGACGTGCGCGGCGCGGGTCGATGCTCGGCCGGCTGAGGGCCCGGCATCGCCGCCGGCGCGACAGCCGGCACCGTGCAGGCTCCGCCGAGCGCGGCGCACCACGAGCAGATCGCCGCCGTCCAGACGATGGAGGTCACGCCGAGCGCGCCGCGCCCCCGGAGCAGACCGGCGGCCACGACTGCGCCGCCGAGACCCGCGAGCTGTGCCGACGTCGGGGTGATGCAGCCGAGGCTCGCGCCACGCGCCATCGGCTCGAGCCACAGCACGGCCTGCGCCGTGACGAGTGCGCCGGCGAAGAGGCCCTGCGACGGTGAGCCGGCGCGGATCGCGCCGCGCGCCACCCGGCGCAGGCAGAGCGCGGTGCCGATCGCTGCGAGCCAGGTCGCCGCCATGCTCGCTCCGCACCATCGCCACAAGCCGGCCCCGACGCCGAGCACGACGAGCGTCGCGGCCAGCCAGCGCAGGCGGTCGTAGATCGTCTCGGCGTCGAGCGCCTCCACCTCGGTGGATCGCAGCGAGGGGTGTGCGTCGTCATGACGTCGTCGCCGACGCGGCTCGGGCCCGCGCGCTCCGGCCGGCGGAGGCGAGGGCGGCTCGATCGCAGGCGCGTCGGCGACGTCGTCGGGCAGCTGCTCCAGCGAAGGCTCCGGCTGTGACGGCGTCAGTCGCGCGCGGATCGTCCCCTCGATCCTGCCATGACTTTGGCCGTTGGCCTCGGCCGGGCGCGAGAGCCGCCAGTCGACGATGCGGACGTCGAAGAGCGACGTCTCGTCTTGGTCGAGCTCGAGTCGCGGCACGGACAGCCGGATGCGGCCGACCCGGTCCTGCCGGATCTCGTCCACCTCGTCACTGCTCGGATCATCGGGGAAGGGGCCGGCGACCACGCCCGCTTCGAGCACCTGGCCCGACTGCAGGCGGAAGCTGAACCGCCGCGGACCACCCCGAGCGGATGCGCTCGCGAGCCGCTTGCCCGTGTAGGTGCCCTCGAACTGCCCCTCGATCCAGTGATCGCTCACTTGGGGGGCTCGGCCTCGCGCCGCCGGTCGCCGGTCGCGCGGGCGGCGCGCGCAGTGGCCTCCGCGCCGAGCGGCGCCCGGGCCGCGCCCTTGCCGGCGTCGGCGCCTGCGATGCGATGGCGCGCTCGCTCGAAGGCGGCCTCGGCCTGGTGGAAGACGTCGAGGCGGATCTCCTCGCGCGTGCCCGGCAGATAGACCTGGGCGTCGATCTCGACGCCCGCGCGGGCGGTCGCGACGCGCATCTCGTTCTCGACGAGATAGTCGTACGCGCCCTTGCGAAGCATCATCTTGAAGAAGATCGGCCCGGTCTCGATCGCGAGCAGCAGCAGCAGGATCACGATGGGCACGATCCCTCCGATCTCGTGCGAGATGTGGATGCGCTTCATCAGCCCGTCGAGATGGCGCGCCTGCTTCAGGTTGCTCGCCATCGCGGCATCGAGCTGGTCGTCGATCGAGGCGAGCTCGGCCTTCCAGCGCGCGACCTCCTGCAGGGTCGACTCGTTCTTCTCGGCGTCGCGTCCGCGGTCGCGTTCGAGCTCGACCATCATCTGGTCGAGCGTCTCGCGCTTGTCCCGCCACGCGGGGCCGCGCCCCGCCTTGCCGCTCCCGGTCCGCCCCTCGGCCTCGAGCTCGAGTAGCCGGCGCTGCGCGTTGATCTCGGTGCGCCGCTTCTCGAAGTAGCTCTCGCGCTCGTCGAGGCGCTGCATCGCGTTGGCGAGCTTCGCGCGAAGCTCGTCCTTCGTGGCCTGGAACATCTGCTGCGAGTGCTGGTTGAGCTGCGTGAGATACTCGTTCTGCTCGAGCTCGAGCTGCGCGTCGATCTCGGGCTTCAGCACGCGGATCTCGAGCGGCGCCGAGATCACGACGCCGAGCAGCACGGCCATGACGAGCCGCGGAAACGCCTGGCTGAGCTCGCGGAGCGTGATGCGCTCACTGCCGTCGCCCTTGCCCGTGCTCGAGACGATGAAGCGGTCGATGTTGAAGATGACCAGGCCCCATACCGCGCCCGCGGCCATCGCCATGAGGACCGTCGGGATGTGCGTCTCGCGGTCGAGCGCCGTCCCGGTCTTGGGCTCGAACACCGTATAGAAGGCATACGACCCCGAGGCGAAGGCGAGCACCGCGGTCGCCAGCACCACGCCGCCCACGCCCTGGAACTTCACCGAATCGGTATACGGGCAGCGCGCGAGGATCGAGGGATCGGCGCCCGCGCACGACCAGAGAAAGCGGGTCATGCGGCCGGCGGGTCTCTGTTGACCGTCGTGGGGGGCGTTCGTGGTCCCCGTCTTCGCGCTCATGGCGTACTCCTGCCTCGGGCCCTCGCGTGGCGCGCGGGCACGACACCTCATCGGCGCGTCGAATCGACGGGTCGAGTCGATTCGCAGGGTCGACCTCGGGGCTGGGCAGGAGGGCGCGAAGATTCGCGCCGGGTGGCAACGCGGTTACGTCGCCAGGTCGGCGAGCGTCGTCTCTTCGAGGAACCGCGTCACGGCGTCGTTCAGCTCGCTCCAGTGCTCGTGCGCCGAGCAGGGCGTGTCGTCGCTGCAGCTCGGCCGGCCGAGCAGGCACTCGCGCTGGGTGAAGCCGGGCTCCACGGGCTCGACGATCTCGATCAGCTTGATCTCGTCGGGCGCAGCCGACAGGCGGAAGCCGCCGCTCGGGCCTCGCGTCGAGGTGAGAACCCCCCGCTTGGCGAGCTGGTGAAGGATCTTCGACAGGTAGTTGCGGGGGACATCGAGGGCGCTCGCGATGTCGTTCACCGTCGCCGGCCGATCCTCTTCGATCGATTCGGCGAGGTAGGCCGCGGCTCGCAGCGCGTATCGGCTGGTTCGAGAGAGGGTCACGAAGTGGATCCGTCACGAGCGTGGGGGATTGGGCCATTGCTAAAGATCATATGTTCATGATAATAGCGCGATAAGAGGGTGGTCGACTCGCCGCCGGTGAGGGCCGGGCACCCGCTCGAGAGGGGCAACCACATGCTCACGAAGTCACAGGCTCGTCTCTTCTTTCTTGGAGGGACGATCTTCTTCTCGGTCATCTTCATCATGTTGACGGTCGACACGCTGAGGCAGATCCCCGAGCGCCAGAACTCCGATTTGATGACGGAATCGGTCGTTCGTGGCAAGCACATCTGGGATTCCAGCAACTGCATGGGCTGTCACACGATCCTCGGCGAGGGGGCGTACTACGCACCCGAGCTGACGCGTGTGGTCGACCGGCGTGGGGAGGAGTGGATCCGCATCTTCCTGCGCGATCCCGAGGCCATGTACCCCGGCAAGCGCCGCATGGTGAACTTCCACTTCAGCGAAGAAGAGATCACCGACGTGATCGCCTTCCTCGACTGGATCGGGAAGATCGACACGAACGGGTTCCCACCCGAGCCCGATCTCGCCCCCGATGTGAAGCTCGTGAGCGCTGCCGTCGCAGCCGCCGAGGTCGAGCGGCCGGCCTACTTCGACAGTGTCTGCATCGCGTGCCACTCCGTGGGTGGTGCGGGTGGCAACGTCGGGCCCGCGCTCGATGGCGTCGCCCATCGCATGAGCGCCGAAGATCTCGACCGCTGGCTGGCCGATCCCCAGTCGGTGAAGCCGGGTACGGCGATGCCGATGCTCGGTCTCTCGGACGACGTGCGCAGCGAGCTGGTCACCTGGCTCGGCACCCTCGAGTAGGAGAACAATCATGAAGTTCCGATCCCAGCGCGTCTCCTACCTCTTCTTTGCCACCTCGATGCTGCTCTTCGTCCTGCAGATCGTGTTCGGCTTCATCATGGGCTTCGCGCACATGGGGTTCGACGTCCTGCACGACGTCATCCCCTTCAACGCGGCGCGGTCCTCGCACCTGAATCTGCTGGTGTTCTGGCTGCTCTCGGGGTTCATGGGCGCGGCCTACTACATCGTGCCCGAAGAGGCCGACCGCGAGCTCGTGAGCGAGAAGCTCGCGGTCGTGCAGTGGGCGGGCCTCGTGATCGTCGGCGTGGCCGCGATCATCGGCTTCCAGTTCGGCTGGTGGGAGGGGCGCAAGTTCCTCGAGATCCCCCGGCCGCTGGACTATCTCGTCGTCGTCGACGTGCTGCTCTTCATCTACATCGTCGGGCGCACGGCGCTCGGGGCCGAGCGGTTCACGACGACGGGGAGTGTGCTGCTCGTCGGGCTGACGGCCGCCGCGCTCCTCTATCTGCCGGGCATGATCACGTTCGACAGCCAGGTGATCGACTCGTACTTCCGCTGGTGGGTCGTCCATCTCTGGGTGGAGGGCGTGTGGGAGCTGATCATGGGCGGCATCCTGTCGTTCCTGCTGATCAAGCTGACCGGCGTCGATCGCGAGCTCATCGAGAAGTGGCTCTACGTGATCATCGGCTTCACGTTCCTCTCGGACATCCTCGGCACCGGCCACCACTACTACTACATCGGCACGCCCGAATACTGGCTGCTGATCGGTGGCATCTTCTCGGGTCTCGAGCCGCTCGCGTTCCTCGGCATGGCGATGTATGCCGTCACCATGGCCCGCCGCGGAGGCATGAAGCACGAGAATCGCATCGCGCTCTTCTGGACGGTGGGCTGCGGCGTGATGGCCTTCGTCGGCGCGGGCTTCCTCGGCTTCGCGCACACGCTCCCCCAGGTGAACCTGTGGACCCACGGCACGATCATCACGGCCATGCACGGTCACATGGCGTTCTGGGGCGCCTACGCGATGCTCGTGCTGGCGATGATCTCCTACGCGATGCCGAACATGACGGGCCGCAAGCTCTTCTCGGGCCCGCTGCCCGAGTGGGCCTTCTGGACGGCGAACGTGGGCATGCTGGGGATGACGGGCGCCTTCGCCGTCGCCGGCATCGCGCAGGTCTACATGGAGCGCAGGATCGGCATGGACTTCCTGGCGGTCCAGGAGGCGGTCGAGGTGCACTTCGCAGGCGTCGTCCTCGCGGCGTGCCTGCTGACGTTCGGCGTGGCCCTCTTCATCTGGAACTTCATCCAGTACGGTCTGCCCAACGACGAAGCCATCGAGCGTCGATGAGCATGAGGTGAGCACCCAGCCGATCATGAGCGCAGAAGCCCCCTGGTATCGGCCCGTCGGCGACGAGTGCGAGGTGTTCGAGCGCGCGTACTCGTTGCGGACGCCACTGCTGCTGAAGGGACCGACGGGCTGCGGCAAGTCGCGGCTGGTCGAGCACATGGCGGCACGCCTCGGTCGCCCGCTCGTGACGGTGGCCTGTCACGACGAGACGTCGGCCGTCGACCTGACCGGCCGCTATCTGCTCGAGGGCGGCGAGACCGTCTGGCAGGATGGGCCGGTCACCCGAGCCGTGCGCAGCGGGGCGATCCTCTACCTCGACGAGTTCGCCGAGGCCCGCAGCGACGTCGTCGTCGTGGTGCATCCCCTGGCCGATCATCGCCGGACGCTGCACCTCGATCGTCACGACGAGACGCTGGTCGCGCCCGACGACTTCATGCTCGTCGTCAGCTTCAACCCCGGCTATCAGAGCGGATTGAAAGACTTGAAGCCCTCGACGCGCCAGCGCTTCATCGCGCTCTCGTTCGACTACCCGTCCGCCGACATCGAGTGCGAGATCATCGTGGGTGAGACGGGCATCGACGAAGGGCGCGCGAAGCGGCTCGTCGCGCTTGCGAGCAAGCTCCGCGAGCTCGAGACCCTGGGCCTCGCCGAGCGACCCTCGACGCGTCTGCTCGTGAACGCCGCGCGCCTGCTCGAGGCCGGCACGCCGCCCCGGGCGGCGTGCGATCACGCGATCGTCGAGGCGCTGACCGACGACCTCGAGGTCGCGGCCGGGCTGCGTGATCTGATCGCGCTGGTGTTCTGAGCTTTGGGGCTGAGGGACTACCTCGACTGGGAGGAGAACGTCTTTCGGGGGCTCGTGGTGGGGTGGCGGCGCCTGCGAGGGCGCCCGGCCGACTCGCCCGAGGCGGCGCCGGGTGTCGAGCTCGAGGAGCAGGCCGAACGGCTCGGGGTCCTCGCGCAGCTCCTGACGGGCGAGCCCGTGCGGATTCGAGTCGGGCCAGGCGTCGGCGGGCTGCGCGGGAACGATCTGCTCCTGCCGGCGAGGCTGTCTCTCGGCGAGGGAGCCGACCTCGATCGCGAAGCGTACCGGGTGCAGGTGGTCGTGCTGGCCGGCATGCACGGTCTGCGGGTCGCAGAAGAGATCCCCTCTGCAGAGACGTTCGAGGGCGCGCTCGAGTCGCTTCGACTCACTCGCGCCGCCGTCGACGCGATGTGCGCGGAGCTCCCCGGGTTTCGAGAGATGCACGACCGCGTCATGGCCCGGGCCCTCGCACAGCGATGCAGCGAGGTCGCGGGCCTGAACGCGCGCGAGTCGCTGCTCGAAGACGCTCGAAGAGAGGCGCTGCGCGGCGGGCAGCCGTGGGAGGACGCGGCGCTGTGTGCCCAGCTGACCGGCGCGCGCAGCGGCAGGCGGCGAAGCCCCGCAGTCGCGATCTGGGGAGAGTGGATCGAGCTGCCCGCTGACGTGATGGCGGGGGCGAGTGCGCCCGACACGTCGCGCGAGCAGGAGAGCCCGACGACGGAGATCGATGCGCCCGCGATGTCGGCGATCCGCCGGGTCGAGCTCGCCGAAGAGAGCGTGGAGGACACGCCGCCGGGCGCGCCGTACGAGCGGGCCGAGAGCCTCGACAGCTATCGTGGGGGGCGACGCGACCTCGATGGGAGCGACGAGCTCGAGGCGCACCTCGATGCACTCGAAGAGGTCGAGCTCGGCGAGCTGTTCAGGACGAACCAGACCGCCGGCTCGCTCCTGAAGATGGATCTCGAGCTCGCCGGTGACGTCGCCGAAGCCGAGCCCGACGAGCGTCTCGGCCGGGGCATCGCCTACGACGAGTGGGACGCGCGCCGGCGCAGCTACCGAAAGGGCTGGTGCACGGTCTATCCGCGAGCGGCGCGTGTGGGCGAGGCCCGCTGGGCGGTCGAGGCATTGGCCGCGCATCGCACGCTGGTGCGGCGCCTGCGGC
>CAYYSY010000102.1:0-33247 GCA_964474355.1 uncultured Spirochaetaceae bacterium
CCGCGTGCGCGCGGTCGGGGGCGGCCGCCGCGCGGAGAGCCTCCACATCGAGGTGCACCAGGGCGATCGCATGCTGCTCACGGCCGTCCTGTGGGCGGTCGACGAGGAGCTCGGGGGCTTCGACCACGCGATCCACGAGGCGCCGGCCGTGCCGAGACCCGACGAGCTCGCGCCCTTCCACGAGCTCGCCGACAACTACGACGAGTGGTTCCCCATCTGGCGCAGCATGGAGGGACGCCCGGTCCAGTGGCGTGACGAGCCCGGCGAGCCGATCTCGCAGACCTGGCTGCGCTTCAACGACACGAGCGTCGAGCACCGCGAGGCCGATGCCGTGCGGCAGCTCTTCTGGATGGACTACCCGGGCTGGAACGCGACGATCTCGGCACACGCCTGGCCCTTCCGCTACATCGCTCCGAACCTCGACCTCACCGTGCAGTTCCACGACTTCGCGCCCGATGCCGAGTGGATGCTCGCCGACGGCGTCGCGCCCGTCGCGGGCGACGGTATCGTGTGCGCCCAGTCGCGGATCTGGACCGAAGACGGGCGACTCGTCGCGAGCGGCAGCTCGTCGCACATCTTCAGGCCGAACCCCAACTACGAGCAGGAGCTCGCGATCGCCCGAGAGCAGGGCGTCGTGCCACCGGAGGCATGAGCATCGGCAGCGCACCTCTCGAGGCCCGCTCGCCCGACGACGTGACCGGCGCCGCTGGCGATGCGGGAGGCCCCGCGCCCGAGGGCCCGCGCGCCGCGCCGCGTCTCGCTCGCCGCGTGGCGCAGATCGCAGTGGCCACCATCGTCGTCGCGCTCGCCTGGGCGATCGGCCAGTCGGGTGCCTTCGAGTGGGCGGTCGAAGCGGTGGCCTCGCTCGGCCCCTGGGCCCTGCCCGCGTTCGTCGTGCTGCACGCGGTGTCGGGTGTGCTCTTCGTGCCGACCGCGATCCCCCACGTCGCCGGGGGGCTCCTCTTCGGCGTGTGGCAGGGGCTCGCCGTGGGGCTCGTCGGGCTCGGCGCCGGCGCGACGATCGCGTTCGTGATCGGCCGCGCGCTCGGCCGCGACTGGCTGCACCGGCGCTTCGACGGCGATGCGCGCTTCCACGGCCTCATCAAGCTCGTCGGTCAGCGTGGCTGGAAGATCATCGTGCTCGCGCGGCTGTCGCCGATCTTTCCCTTCTCGGTGGCGAACTACGCGTTCGGGCTGACGCCGATGCGCGCCTGGGTGTACGGCGTCGGCTCGATCATCGGCTCGATCCCGTCGACCCTGGTCTTCGTGTCCATCGGGGCGGCCGCCGGCGGTCTCGGCGGCGACACCCAGGGCGCCGGGCGGACCCCGGGCGAGTGGGCTCTGCTGGGCCTGGGTCTCGTCGCGATGGTGGCGCTGATCCTCGTCGTGCGGCGCCTCGCCCTCGACGCCTTCGCCGAGCTCCGCGAGATGGAGAAGGAGTCGGTGGACGAGATCGGTGTCGACTGAGGTCGACGAAGACCGATCGTCGACCTACAACGACTCGATGGCGCGCACGCGGCGGTATTCGTGCTCTTCGAAGTGAGCGTCGAGTAGCGCGTCGATCTCGGCCTGGTACTCGGCTGACTCGAGGCCTTCGGCTTCGAGCGCGGCGCGGTCGCGGCGAAACGCGTCCAGCCGGCGCTGCCACTCGGCCTGCTCCGCGTCGAGAGCGGCGAGTCGCTCCGCCGCCTCCGGGCCGAACTGCTCGGCGCGTGCATCGAAGATCTCCTCCTCGCTGGCGCCGGCCTCGCGCATGGCCTCGACGCGCTTCTGGCTGCGCGCCGGAGCGCGGGCGCGCTCGCGCGCGACGCGGACCGACTCGGGCAGCTCCGCATCGAGCTGCGCGAGGCGCTCGGCCCTCTCCGCTTCGTCGAGGCTCTCGTCGAAGGCCACGCGTCTGCGCTCGAGGTCGATGGCCGTCATCTTCTCTTCGAGGCCGAAGAGCGCGTCGGCGGTGCCCTCGCCGAAGTGGGCGCGGCGGAGCTCGCGGATCCATTGCAGGCGGCGTTCGAGATCGTGGGGTGGCTCGCCCGCCTCGGCGAGGGCACGCATCTCGTCGCGGAACGCGAGGTAGTCGTCGAGGAGCGCGATGGCCTCGTCGGCAGCCTCGCCTTCGAGGCGCGCGTGTACGGCGTCGACGATGCGCGCGCGCAGCGCGGCCTCGGGCTCTTCACCCGTCGCTGCGAGGTAGTAGTCGAAGAGTGCGATCGCGTCGGGGGTCGGGACGAGATGACCGTCCGGACCGACGGCGAAGCCACCGACCTCTTCGGTGCCGCGCAGAGAGCCCGGGAGCTCGGCGGCGTACGCCCGGTCGGCCCGGGGGTCGGCCGCGTCCCGTGTCGTGTGCGCCCCGCCGAGATCGCCGGCTGCCACGCTCGATGCCCGCTCGGGTGTGGACGGATCCGGTGCGCCTCGCTCCGCGGGTCGCGAGGACAGGAAGAGGAAGAGGGCGATGGCGGCCAGACCAGCCGCCACCGCCCATGACAGGCGCTTCCCCATGGATCGGAGCCCTAGAGTCCCGCCTTCTTGAGGCGGTTGGCGTGATTGCGGAACACGGTCTTCGGGTCGGTCTCGAAGAGCGCGGTGATGCCGAGCATCTGATTCACCTCGTCGAGGTGGTTCATCTTGTAGTTGTCGCGCAGCACGTCGCCGAAGTGGGCGCCGCACACCTCGACGAGGCCATCATTGGGCTCGTCGAAGAGCAGGGCGACGATCAGGAAGAGCGGATCGAGGGGATCGAACGCATTCGTGTAGGGGTCGTTGCCCGTCCACGAGTAGTTGCGACGCGGACCCGCCGGCGTCTGGCTCACCGCTTCGCCCTCACCGCAATGCGTCGCAGGCATGCCCTGCCCGAAGACGGGGTCGCTGTTGAACGCGGCGATCGCGGCGGGCGAGAACTGCTCCATCGCGGCCTGCATGTCGTTGGGGTTGTCGTTGCCGAGCAGGCCCCAGAGCAGCTCGACGGCGCCACCGAGGAAGTCGATGAGTCCGTTGATGTCGCCGCCGAACTGGTCGACGAGGTCGACGCCGGTATGCGGGGAGCCGACCGTCGTGATCGAGGCGACGAGGTCGGGGCGCACGCCCGCGACGTAGCGCACGTCGAGGCCGCCCTGGCTGTGACCGATCAGGTTGTACTTCTCGGTCGGCTTGCCGCGGATCGCGCGGAGCTGATCGAGCTGCACGATGAGCTGCTCGCCACGCGCGGCCGACGAATTCGCCGGGCTCGTCTCCGTGACGTAGACGGTGCCGCCCTTGTCTTCGATGTAGTTCTCGATGCCGTACCAGTAGTCGATGATGCCGAGGTACGAGTCGGCGCCGAGGAAGCCGTGTGCCAACACGATCGGGTACTTCGTCTTCGCGTAGCTGCACGAGAAGAAGCACCACGCGTTGGCGCTGCTCGCGACGAACAGCGTGATCGCGAATGCAGTGGCGGCGAGGAGCAGCGGGCTTCGTTGTCGCCGCCCATTCATCCTGCCTCCAATCGTCCCTCTCCGAAGCGCGTCATCCATTCCGAGCTTCCCTCCGTCTCGGTGATCCGATGCATTGTCGAACCTCGGGACCTGGTCCCGGGTGCCCGACGTCATTAGAGCCCTCGGTGCACGTCCTGGTAAAGATCATTCTTCGTTTTCGGTCGAAACGCGTGATGCGACGAATCGAGCCGTGTGGTTCGGGTGACACTCGAAGGCTCGGGCTCGATCGAGCGACGTTCGATCGTCACCGGATCATGCGGCGGGTCGTGTCATGAGAGAAACGCTGCGGTGTGTGCGTCGGTGGCACGCGTCGATTCGTGCCGCCGCGAGTCGCCTCGCGCGCCCGCTATCCTCTCCCGCTTCTACTGGAGGAAACGATGATTTCGCCGCTCTTCGATCCCGACCGCTGGATCGCCGTCCCCGACTTCTCGTTCGAGGACATCACGTATCACCGCGCGAAGGACCAGGGCACCGTCCGCATCGCCTTCGACCGGCCCGAGGTCCGCAACGCGTTCCGTCCCGGCACCGTCGACGAGCTCTGTACCGCTCTCGAGCACGCGCGCGCGAGCTCGGACGTGGGCTGCGTGCTCATCACGGGCAACGGTCCGTCGCCGAAGGACGGCGGCTGGGCGTTCTGCTCGGGGGGAGATCAACGCATCCGCGGCAAGGACGGCTACCGCTACGCCGAGGGGGAGACCGCCGACACCATCGACCCCGCTCGCTCGGGTCGCCTCCACATCCTCGAGGCCCAGCGGCTGATCCGCTTCATGCCGAAGATCGTGATCGCGGTGGTGCCGGGCTGGGCCGTCGGCGGTGGGCACAGCCTGCACGTGGTGTGCGACTTGACGATCGCGAGCCGCGAGCACGCGGCCTTCAAGCAGACCGACACCGACGTGGCGAGCTTCGACGGGGGCTTCGGCTCGGCGTATCTCGCGCGGCAGGTCGGTCAGAAGTTCGCGCGCGAGATCTTCTTTCTCGGCCGCGACTACGACGCGCAGAAGGCGTACGAGATGGGCATGGTGAACGAGGTCGTGCCGCACGAAGACCTCGAGAAGGTGGCCCTCGATTGGGCGGCCGAGATCAACACCAAGAGCCCGACCGGCCAGCGCATGGCGAAGTTCGCGATGAACCTGATCGACGACGGGCTCGTCGGTCAGCAGGTCTTCGCCGGCGAGGCGACGCGGCTGGCCTACATGACCGACGAGGCCGAAGAGGGGCGCGATGCGTTCCTCGAGAAGCGCCCCAGGGACTTCTCGAAGTTTCCCTGGCACTACTGAGGGCGGGACCCGACCCTCCCCCCTGCCACCGCGCGGCAGGGGTAGAATGAAGGGGTCTCGAGAACGCAGAGGCGCAGAGGCGCAGAGGTAGGAAGAGGTAGAGAGACGAGGAGGCGATCATGGGCGTCGACATCCGCACGCGTCGTTTCAAGGACATCCGCGACCTCGCAGTCGACGAGGTCTTCGACGATCTGCTGCCGAGCGCGGCCGCCGAGCACGGCCATCTCGCCGCCCGCGGTCTCGAGGTGAACGCCCTGCCACCGGTGGCGCTTCGCGCCGAGGGCCGCTCGGTCACGCTCGCGGCGCGGGGCGGCGCGCTCGCCATCGAGCCGGGCGAGCGCGACGACGCGACGGTCGCCGAGCTCGATGCGGGGGCGCTCTCGAACCTCGTCCAGGACCTCCAGACCACGATGGGTCTGGCGATGAACTCCCAGGTGAAGATCCAGCAGGGCGCCTTCGACTCGTGGATCGGCTGGGAGCCGGTCTTCCGCGCGCTGCTCGACGGTCGGAAGGTGTTCGAGCCCGGCGACGTGACCTTCGAATCAAGGGGTGGCGGGGCGCTCGATCTGCACCGCAGCTTCAGCCTCGACGACTCGCGTGAAGAGAAGGCCTGGTTTCTCGAGCAGGCTGGCTTCCTCCACGTGAAGAACGTCTTCGAAGAGCACGAGATGGCGGCCATCTCCGCCGATCTCGACGCGGCGCTCGCGAAGGCCAGGCCCGACGACGGCGAGTCGTGGTGGGGTGGGGACGGCGAGGGGCACGACCAGCCCGTGCGCGTGCTCTGGTTCCACGAGAAGAGCGAGGCGCTGGCGAGTCTCATTCAAGATGGCCGCCTGCAGTGGATCGCCGACCTCACGGGTGACGGCCACGACGGCTCGCGCATCGGCGCCGAGGGTCTCATCAAACCGCTCGGCATCAAGACCGGCCTCTCCGATCTGCCGTGGCACAAGGACTGCGGGCAGGGCAGGCACTCGTACATGTGCTGCGGCCTCACCACCGGCATCTCGATCACCGGCGCCGATCGCGTGAGCGGCGCGCTCGGTGTGGTGCCGGGCTCGCATCGCGCCAACTGCCGCACCGCGGGGAAGGACCCGACCCTCGACCTCGAGTCGCTCAAGCTCGAGACGGCGACCGGCGACATCACGATCCATTGCGGCGACACGCTGCACCGCGCCTACCCCCCGCTCGAGCGGCCCCGCAAGGTCGTCTACACGCACTTCCCGCTCGCGCCGCTGCCCGGCGACGTGTTGCCGAAGTCGAGCAAGAGCGGCGAGCGCGCGGCCCGCGCTCGCCTCACGAACGTGCGTGACCGCATCAACGCGACCGGCGGCGACGCGCGCGCGTGACCTCATCACGCCGTTCCGGCCTTCGCCTCGTCCTCGGTGTCGCCGCTCTGGTCGCGGTCGTGGCCGGCCTGTTTCTCGCGCTCAGCCGCAACGTCCAACGCGCCGTCGAGGTGCGCGCGATGGATGCCATCGTCGCCGCGGCGAAGTCGCGCATGGAGGCGTCCGAGGGCGGCAGCCGCGCCGCGGACTTCATCAACATTCCGATCGTGGCGCGGGAGCTCGCGCCGGGCATCCACCAGGCGACCGGCGTCGGCAACGTCCACGTCATCGTGACCGACGAAGGGGACGTGGTCTTCGACACCGGTCTCTCGCTGCAGGCGGCGAAGCAGCGCGCGGTGCTCGAAGAGGCGATTCCTGATCTCGGCGTCGACCGCGTGATCCTGAGCCACAGCCACGCCGATCACGCGAGCGGCACGCGCGTGTGGGCGGACGAAGGCGTCGAGGTGATCGCCCACGTCGAGTTCCCCGAAGAGCAGCGCTACCTGAAGCAGCTCGAGCCCTATCTCCACGGCCGCAATCGCGTGCTGTTCCCGTTCATCCCCGAGGAGCCACCCGACTTCGGGCCCCTCGCCTATGGCGGCGTCGAGCCGACGCGGCTCGTGTCCGACGGGCAGCCGTACGTGTTCGAGCAGGGGGGTGTGCGCTTCGAAGTGATCGGGGCGCCGGGGGCCGAAGGCGCCGACAACCTCGTTCTCTGGCTGCCCGAGCAGAAGATCCTGCTCTCGGGCGACTTCTTCGGGCCCCTCTTTCCCCAGTTTCCGAACGTCTTCACGATGCGCGGCGAGAAGGTGCGCAAGCCCATCGAGTACGTGCGATCCCTCGAGCTCGTGATCGCGCTCGAGCCCGAGATGATCGTGCCGAGCCACAAGGACCCGATCGAAGGCCGCGAGCGCATCCGCGCCGACCTCGTGCGCATGCGCGACGCCGTGCAGTACGTGCACGACGAGACGGTGGCTGGCATGAATGCCGGCAAGACGGTGCACGAGCTCATGGCCGAGATCACGCTGCCGCCCGAGCTCGAGCTGAGCCAGGCCCACGGCAAGGTCTCGTGGGCCGTGCGGAGCATCTGGGAGTACTACGCGACGTGGTTCCACTTCGACGACACCACGGAGCTCTACCCCGTGCCCGAGCGTGCGGTGTGGGGCGATGTCGTCGACGCAGCGGGCGTCGACGCCCTCGTCGCGAAGGCGCAGGCCCACGTCGAGCGGAGCGAGCCGGTGCACGCGCTGCACCTGTTGAAGATGGTCGTCGACTCGGGCCACGCGAACGTCGCCGCGCTCGACGCACAACAGCGCGCACTCGAGATGCTGCTCGAGGCCGCCGAGGCGGGTGCGCAGAACAGCTACGAGACCGACTGGCTGAAGGCACAGCTGCGCCGAACGGACGCGATGCGCGCCTGGCTCTAGAGCACTGGATCAGTCGTCCTCGACGGTCTCGAGGTATCCGAGCGCGCGCAGCCGCTCGATGGCTTCCGCGTCGAGCTCGTTCGCAGCTGGCGCCGCGGTGTTCGAGAGCTCGAGAGCGAGTGCGTCGATGCGGCTGCGATGGGCTTCGAGCACGCCTGGGTGGGCGGCGGCGATCGCGAAGACGCACGCCCCGCCCCGGCAGGAGCCGCGCCTTGCTTCTGCCTCGTCGTGAAGCCGACATCTCGACGGGACCATCCCCATACGGCGTCCGGCGGATCATCCGGTCGGCTATCGTCCCGGGCCGCGTGATCCTCCCGCTCGGCCAGGTGCACCGAGCGGTGCATCCTAGGGTGACTCCATGGCGAAGACGGCCGCGACCCGCCAGCGCGACGCGCGCGTACAGGCGACCACGGGCACCGCACACTCGAAGCCCTGTGCCTGCACGGGCATGCGCTGGTGCGCCGCTTGCCGCGACCCGGCGCTGCGCGCGCAGTGGGGCATGCGTGAGCCCGTGGGCGAGCCGGCGTTCCTGACCGCGCGCGACGTGCTGGTGGGCCCGGCTCCCGGCGGCAGCACCGTGTACCTCTTCGACACCGCCCGGCAGGCCGCCCCGGGCTGCCCCGCGTTCGCGGGCCTGGTCGTCTGGCCCGACTTCGTGAGCGAGGACGAGGCCGAGCGCCTGCTCGCCGAGATCGAGTCGAGGCCCTTCACGCCGGCGCAGAGCGGCAAGGGCAAGCAGCACTTCGGCCCGCGCATGAACTTCCGCAAGCAGCGCATGAATCCACGCGGCTTCGAGGGGCTGCCCCGCTGGGGGCGCGCGCTCGAGGCGCGGGTGCGAGACCGCGCCGCGAGCGAGTCCTCCGTGCCGGGCCTCGTGGCGGCGCTCGATGCCTACGTCACCACGGACGCATTCGTGCTGCGCTACGACGTCGGGCAGGCGTCGAACCTCGATCTCCACGTGGATGACACGTTCGCCTACGGGGAGCTGATCCTCGACCTGTCGCTCGAGAGTGACGGCTGGCTGACGTTCCTCGACGCCGATCCCCAGCGCGGCGTCGACCGCCCGTTCGCGTGCGTGCGCGCGAGGGTCCCGGCACGGTCCATGGCGCTGCTCTTCGGTCCGGCCAGATACGACTGGTTTCACGGCATCCGGGCCCTTGACGTCGAGGGCCGACGGACGAGCTTGACGCTGCGAACCCTTGGCTCATCGCTTCGTTCGACCGATGAGGGGAGGCACGTGGTGGCGCGAGCCGCGCGGGTCCTCGATGGCCCGGGTGACGCGCCGCTGTGACGCGGCAGATCCTCTGGAATCGCATCGTCGGGGGTGAAAGGTTGGAGCGTCGCCGGAGCCAGGCCAGGGGTGGGAGTCGTGCGCGGGTGGGCGCGCTCGTGGCCGTCGTGGCGGCCTCGACGCTCGTGACGCCCGCCGGTGCCCAGGACTCGATGCCGGGGGCCGCAACTTCCCTGGTCGAGCGGGCGAGCCCGCTCGACCCGACGCCCAGGTCCGTCGAATCAGAGCCGACCGGCCGCGACGCGCTCGTGCGCGACGCGCTGATCCTCGACTTCGCCGGCTACCACGCCGGTGCGAGCGACGTCGTGCGCGTGCTCCGGCAGCGGCATCCCCGCGACCCCCTCGCTGCGCTGATCGAGGTCGAGCACCGCTTCTGGCCCCAGCTCTACGACGTCGGCGCGGTGCGCGACGACCCCGAGCTCGTCGATGCGATCGAGTCGGCCCTCGAGCTCGCGAAGCGGCGCTACGAAGAGAACCGCGACGACCTCGAGGCCCGGGCTCTGTACGGTCGCGCGCTGTTGCACGACGCGCGCCGCCTCGCCCTCGACGGCTACCTGCTGCGCGCCGGTGCCCAGAGCGAGAAGGCCCGCGACGTGCTCGAGACCGTGGTGGAGCGCGCGCCGAGCGACGACGACTCGCGGTATCTGCTCGGCAACTACTACTACTGGGCCGGCGTGCTGCCCGCGTATCTGAAGTACATGAACTGGCTCTGGTTCGTGCCGAAGGGCGACAAGGACGAGGGCCTGGTCATGCTCCAGGAGGTGAGCCGAGGCCAGAGCATGTACGCCGACAGCGCGCGCGTGATGCTCTCGGTGATCAGCAGCCATCACACGCCGACGAACTTCGCGGGTGCGGTGTCGAACCTCGCGCCATTGCACGAGCGCTACCCGAAGAACGTGCTGCTGCAGCACGAGCTCGTCGACGCGCTCTTCAAGATGGAGCGCTACGACGAGATGGGGCCGCTGCTCGAGGCCATGGAGGCGCGCGCCGTCGAGCCCCAGCCGATTCGCGCCTACGCGCTCGTCGCCGAGCTCTGGCGCGCACGCATCGCGCTGCACCGGCGCCACGTCGACGAGGCCGAGCGCCGCCTCGATGAGCTGCGCCCGCGAGCCGACGAGCTTCCGAACTGGTCACACTCGTGGATCGACGTGATGCGGGGCCAGATCGCGGACCTGCGCGGCCATCGCAAGCAGGCCGAGGAGCACTACGAGAGAGCGCTCGGACGCAAGGGCATCTACGAGAGCGGGCGCGCGGCCCGAATGGCCCGCAACGGACTCGACACACCCTTCGATCCCGACCGCTTCGAGCACCCGCTGCTGCTGACCGGCGACTGAACGGCGCTGGCGTCCGCAGGGTGCAGCGAGTGGGCGCGGTCCCGACGCGAGGCCGCTCAGGCGGCGCCGCCCGCCTGCGTCATCTTCTTCTGCTCGCGCCGCGCGTCGGCGTCTTCGTACAGCTTGTGCACCACCTCGAGCGCCTCGAGCAGCCGCGCGTAGAGCCGGATCTTCACGCTCTCGAGGCAGGCGAACGCCATCAGCGCGAAGATGCTCGACGTGAGCGCGACCGCCAGCGCCCCGAGCTCGAGCGACGTGCTCGCGAAGTGCATCGAGAGGAAGAGGATGAGCATGCCGCCGGTGGTCCCGATGAAGCCGATCGGCGGCAGCAGCCCCGCCACCATGGTGATCGGGGTCGCGTAGTGGGTCTCGTACTCGTTGACCACGTACTGCCGGGTCGCGTCGTAGACGAAGTCGGTCGGGTGGCCATAGGCCTCGTTCTCACGCAGCGCCTTGTGGAGCGTGCGCATCATCAACGCGGCGAGCGGCTCGACGCGCGCGTCGATCGCGTCGAGCTTCGAGAGCTCGGCCTTCGAGAGGAGGCGCGTGGCCTGCCACGCCTGGAGGCACGTCTTCAGCCCCTTCATGAAGGGCACCCAGACCGCGACCAACGCAGCCCCGGACACCACCCAGGTCATCATTGCATCGCCCGAGAGCATCGCGCTCAACGTGTCTTCCTCCGAGCCGTGTTTACGACGCGCAGTGCGCGTCTCAGCCGTTCCACTTGCGGTTCTTGAGCTTCTCGATGGCATCAGCGATCGTGTTCTGTTCGCCGAGTGGATAGTCGACGAGCATCTGTCCGCGTCCCTCGTAGCGGGCGCGGATGTCGTCGAGCACCCGCTGCACGTCGCGGGTACGGCGCAGCTGGATCAGCAGCTCGGCCTTCATGAAGCGGAGGTTCGCGTCGATGGCCGCGACCTCGGGGTGATTGCTCGTCCACTCCGGGCGGATCAACGCATCGAGGTGCTGCCCGAGGTATCCGAGCAAGAAGGGCTCCATGGCGTCGAGGCCATTGTCGTCGCGGCGCTCGATCAGGCTGGTCAACGTCTTGTTGAACGCGCCGAGGTCGCCGAGCGCCCGGTCGAGATCCTGCTTGCGCTGGGCGAGGGCCTCGCCGCCGAGCGGCGCCTCCTTCGCGCGATCCCGGGCCTCGGTCTTCGAGATCGCAGGCGTCGCGATCAGGGCGAGGGCGAGCGCGGCGCACAGCGCCCATCCGCTGGAGAAGCTTCGTCGGTTCGTCATGGTCTTCACTCCCGGATCAAGGCGCATCACGATCGCGTCTCGTAATACATGCGCCGCAGCAGCGTCACGCTCGTCATTCGCCCGATTCTCTCGATACCGGCGCATCACGACCGTGTCTCGTAATACATGCGCCGCAGCAAGGTGTGCACGGCATGGCCGCGCTGGCTGCGGAGGTCGTCGATCAGGCCCTCGGTGCCGAGGGTTGCCTTGTAGCGGGGCAGGGCGCGCTTGCGCGCGGTCATCTGCTTCTGCAGGCGGCCGAGCAGCTCCTTCGCCTCGTCGAGCTCGCGCTGCTGCTCGGCGCGCTCCACCACGCTCATGCGCTCGCCCGGCGCCGGCGCTGCCGGGCCCGAAGCGTTGCCGCTCCCGGACAGCGAGAGCACGCGTCCCTCTACCTCGGAGATGCGGGCTGCGAGCTGGTCCACGCTCTGCTCGAGCTCGTCCATGCCCGCGGCGTCGGCGAAGCCGAGGTACATCACGACGAGCTCGTCCGAGAGCGCGTCGCGAAAGATCCTGACCGTCTCGCTGCCGGGCTCCCCGCCCTCGATCCAGCTCGCGACGTAGCGCGAGCGTGCGACGCCGTCGGCGATCGGACGCGCCCGGGGCAGATACTCGTTCGAGCGTCCCTGCCGCTCGAGCGCGGCGGTCAGCGCCGCCCACAGTGAGCGGTCGAAGGGGAACGTCGCGAGCGCATCGCCGTAACGGCGCGCGGCGTGCTCGATCTCGGTCGGGTTCGGGTTGATGCCCGGATACGCGATGAACGCGTCGCCGTAGCCGCGTGCCGCCTCGTAGGCAGCGAAGTACGCCGAGTCGGGGACGTGCTCGGCACCTTCCTCGGTGCCAAAGCGCTCGAAGAATCCCAGGTATCGGGAGTACATGCGCGCCGCGTTGCGAATGTGGTCGTCGGCGAGGGCCGGCGCCGACTGCGAGCGCGTGAGGTAGTAGTCGGCGGCGTTGAGGCTCGCTTCCTGGATCTCCTCCCAGAGGAGCCGCATCGCCGCGTGGTAGGCCTCGCGGCCCGCGCTCTTGAAGCCGCTCTGCGCGAAGCGCTCGCCGCTGCGCGAACCGTGCAGGTCGGCGTAGACCTGCATCGCGCCCTCGATGCTGAACGGCGTCTCGACGTGGGGATCGACGCCGAGCCGCTGCTTCGCGGCGTAGATCTCACCCATCTGCCGCAACACGCGCACGTACACCGCCGCCTCGCCGCCATGGGTATGAGCCAGACCGAGCGCCGTCTCATAGGCACCCGATGCCACGCCCATCGCCTTGATGGTCGCGTCCGAGAGCCCCTCGCTCGCGAGCAGACCCCGCGCCGTGTCGTGGTACTTGCCCGCCTCGAAGAGGACGAGCGTGAAGGTGAGGCTCCCGCCGTCGCTCTCGGTCCCGTCGAGGCGCTCGATGATGCGATCGAGGTAGGGCTTCGCGCTGGCGTCGCGCGGAATCACGTCGGGGTGGGCGCCGACGCGGCCATCGGCCAGCATCCGCACGATCGCGCCGAGCGGATCGAGGTCGCGATTGAGACCCATCTCCTGGCTGCGGATGAGGATCATGCGCGACGTGTTCTCGAACACGTAGGGCAGCGCCGCGACGAAGCCCGAGCGCGCCGACTGCGAGAGGCTGAGCGCCTGCAACGTGTCGTAGGGGCTCTCGAGCGGCACGACGACGTCGAGCCAGAGGCCGAGCATCTCCTGCGTGAACTCGCTCGCGTTGCCCTTCTCGAGCGCGCGATGCGCGTGGATGTAGTGCGACCAGTAGAGGTTCTCGTGACGCCCCGTCTGCTGGCCCAGAGGCGCGATCGCCTCGACGGCGTGCTCGAGCGCCTTGGGCTCACGCTCGCCGAGATAGCGGAGCAGCTGCGCGACGGCGACGCGACGCCGGGTGGTGTCGTCGAGGTCGTCGACGGTGAGCCGGCCCGCCTGGGTCTGCACGCTCACGTACTCGGGCAGGGTCATCTGCGCCTCGTTCGCGTACTGCTCGAGGCGCGCAGCCAGGGTCTTCGCGTCGGCGGACGAGTAGACGTAGGCGTAGTCGAGGTATCCGTCCCAGACCGTCGTGTCGGGCGCCTGGGCGAGCGCCGACGTCGCGGCGCACGCGAATGCGGCCGCGATGGTCAGTCTCGTGATCCATCGAGTGAGGGCTGTCGTCATGCCGGTCGGGCTCCCTTCATCCCGCTTGATTCATGCTCTGCTCGAGCCTGCTCAGCGCGTTGCGCCGCCGAGGCACTCGAGGGCGAGTCGAAGCTCGTCGCAGCGATCGCCCACCGCTCGACCCCGGGCCTGCTCGACCTGCATCAGGAACGAGTTCAGGTTGCGGGTCTCGATGAATCGGTAGGTGCCGGCGCGACTTACACACTTCTCTTGCGTCGTAACGGCCGCGATGACCCGCTGCTTGAGCGAATCCTCCTGGCGGTCGGACGAGCAGGCCGCGAGGGCCGCGAGGGGGACGCCTGCGACGCCGGGCGCGGCTGCCCCGCTGCTGGAGCTGGCGCTGGTGGCGGAGCGGCGCGCGGTGGTCGAGCGGCCACCGGCGGGGGCGGACGACGCCGTGCCCGCGCTCGGCGCCGGCGCGGAGAGGCCCGCCACACGGGGGCGCGGTGTCGTCGCGGCGGGCTGGGCCGAGGGCGCCGCGCGCCTTGTGGTGCGGCCGGGCCCGCTCGCGGCCGCGGTCTGGACCGGTGCAACGCCCGGGACGGCCATGCGCGGCTCGGCCCGGCGCGTGGACGCCGCCGGCGCGGGCGCCGCAGCGCCGCGTCGCCGGGTCGGAGCGGCGTCGGACGGCGCTGCAGTGGCGATCCCGGCCAGCGCCGGTGCGGCAACGGGCGCCGCGCTGCGCGATTGCGCCGCCGCGAACCGGGGCACGCGCTCGGTCCGGCTCCGTGCCGCGCTCGTCTGGGGCGTCGTGTCGACGCGCGCGACCGGGGCGAGGTCGGGCCGGTTCTGCGCCGCGGCCGCCGCAGGACGATTGCGTGCGCTGCGACTCGGGCGGACGGGCGCGGCCGCGTCGGCGAGCGCGACCTGATCGATTCGGACCGAAGGGGCGGGCGCCACGGGCTTCGGGACGGCCGGCGCCCGGCGTCGGTTGCGCTCGGTCGGCGTCGTCTCGGCCGCCAGCTGGGGCGACGGAGCCGGTACGACGGGCACCGGGCGCGGGCGCGCCGCGGGCTTCGGCTTCGGGGGCGGAGGCGCCGGCCGCTGCGCGACGGCGCGGGTCGGAGGCGGCGGGGCGGGCTTCACCGGCGCCGGCTCGGGCGGCTTCGCGATCTCGGCGAGCTTCGGCTCCGGGATCGGCTCGGCCTGCGGCGGCGGTTCGATCACGGGCTCCGCCACCGGCGGCTCGGTCGTGAACGTCGCGACGACCACCCCCGTGTCGTCCGCGTGATCGCGGAACAAGGTCACGAAGAAGGTGCCGGTCACCGCCAGCCAGAGCACGATCGCCGGCAGCACCGCGAAGCTTCGCCTCAGGCTGTGCCCCTGGGCGTGAAGATCCGCGCGCAGCTCCTGGAGATCTTCGAAGAAGTGGGGCTTCGGCGGGTGCGGATAGGGCGTGCCGCCGATCTGGACCGACGCGGCACCCAACCCGTAATGGGCCTTGACGCGATGAGCGCCCATGGGGTGCCTTCAGGCCCCGAGGTCGCGCGACACCGTGGCGCGTCGCCGGCCGGGCCAGAGCGTCTCGATCTCGGCCGCGGCGTCGAGCATGTCCTGGCTGCGCGAGTCCTCGTGGGGTGCGAGCAGGGGCCGGGCAGCATCGTCCTCGGCCAGCTCGCTGAGTCGCGCACGCAGGCCCGCGGCGTCGTCGAACCAGCCGGTCTGGGGCGCGTCGTCACCGACGAGGGTCACCTCGAACACGGGGGTCTCGGCCTCGCGCGGGTGCACGCGCACCTGCCACGCGCGCGCTGCGCCCGTCGCCATGTCCTCGGTCGCGGTTGCGCCGATGCGCGGCACCATCATCTCCCCGAGATCGGGCGCGTCGGCACCGACGTCGGCCGCCATCTGCGTCATGGCGATCAGCATCAGGAACGCGAGGTCGACGAAGGAGAAGAGCCACGCGGGCGCTCCCTGTTTGTTCTGGCTCATCTCGCTCTCCGGTCGGCTTCAGCGGGCAGGGACATGGTCACGGGACACGCTTCGTCCGAGGGGGTATCGATCGACCGGGCACGATCCTGCGTGGTCCCGGTCACAGCTGGACTCATCGGCGCGTCGGCGGTGAAACCTCTCCCGTGATGGCCTCACGTCTCGATCCGGTGCCGGTGGAAGGATTCGTGCGGGATGCGAACCGTCTGCGCTCGCCCCTGCGCTAGCTTCGCCACGTGCCGACTCCCGACCAGGTGATCATCTTCGGTGCGAGTGGTGATCTGACGCGCCGCAAGCTCGTGCCCGCGCTCGCGAGGCTCTTCGCCGATCGCGCGGGGCCCGATGCGCTGCAGGTCATCGGCGTGTCGCGAAGCGATCTCGGGGACGACGGCTTCCGCGAGCGCCTCGGTCTCGCGATCCCCTCCGAGCATGCCGGCGCCTTCGACGGACTCGCGCCCCACATCCACTACCACCGGGGCGATGCAGCCGATGCCGAGTCGATGCAGGCACTCGCGAAGCGGCTCGACGAGCTCGCCGGAGGAAGGTCGACCGGCCGCATCTTCTATCTCTCGCTGAAGCCCGAGCTCTTCGCGCCCACCGTCGAGCGACTCGCGGCCCAGGGCCTGCTCGCTGCGAGTCCGCACGAGTGCACGGCGTGGCGCCGCGTGGTGATCGAGAAGCCCTTCGGCCACGACCACGACTCGGCGGCGGCGCTCAACCACGCGCTGCTCGAGCACCTGCGCGAAGACCAGATCTACCGGATCGACCACTACCTGGGGAAGGAGACGGTCCAGAACCTGCTGGGCTTCCGCTTCCACAACGCGATCTTCGAGCCCCTGTGGAACCGGCACCACGTCGAGTGCGTGCAGATCACGGCCGCCGAGACGGTGGGGGTCGAGGACGGGCGCGGGGCCTACTACGACGGCACGGGCGCGCTGCGCGACATGCTGCAGAACCATCTGCTCCAGGTGCTGGCGCTCGTCACCATGGAGCCGCCCTCGAGCCTCGACGCGGAGTCGATTCGCAACCACAAGCTCGAGCTGCTGCGCGGCCTGCGGCATCCCGACGCGGACGCCGTGCGGAACGCGACGATCCGCGCGCAGTACGTGCGCGGCGAGATCGGCGGCGAGCCGGTGCGGGGGTACCTCGAGGAGGAGGGCGTCGCCCCCGACTCCCGGACCGAGACCTACGTCGCGGCGCGTGCGTACATCGACAATTGGCGCTGGAGCGGCGTGCCCTTCTTCTTGCGGCACGGCAAGCGGCTGGCCACGCGCTTCACCGAGGTGAAGGTGCAGTTCAGCACGCCGCCGCTGCAGCTCTTCAACCGCCCCGAGGAGATGAGCGAGCGCGAGTATCGCCGCATGCTGCGCGAGGGATCGCTCGTGCAGAGCCGGCCCAACGTGCTGACGCTGCGCCTGCAGCCGCGTGAGGCGATCGAGATCTCGTTCGGCGTGAAGGAGCCCGGTACGGCCATGGTGATGTCGCCGGCGACGCTGGAGTTCGACTATCGCGATCGCTTCGGGCGCGCGTCGCCGGAGGCCTACGAGCGGTTGCTGCTCGACGCACTGCAGGGCGATCAGACGCTCTTCCTGCGAGGTGACGAGATCCAGGCGTGCTGGCACTACGCCGACGAGGTCCTCGCTGCATGGAGTGGGCCCGATGCGCCGCCGCTGCTCGAGTATCCCGCCGGCAGCTGGGGGCCCGACGGTGCGAACGATCTGTTCGGCGACGATGTGCAGGCGAGCTGGTCCCGTGGCTAGTCACTCGGCTGAGGTCGTCTCGACCGCGGACGTGATGGCGGAGGCGGGCGGGCGCCTGGCCGAGGCGCTGCGCGACGTCATGTACGAGTCGGAGCTCGTGCGGCTCGCGATCCCGGGTGGCTCGGCGCTCGCTGCGCTGTCCGTCGCGAGGGGGGAGCTCGGCGCGGAGTTCGAGCGCGTGCAGCTGACGTGGGTCGACGAGCGCTGCGTCGACGTGGCCGACGCCGAGTCGAATCGCGGTGCCGCCGAGCGCGCAGGGCTGCTCGGCGCCGTCCATCCACCGCGGCAGATCGTGCCGCTGTTTCTCGACGGCGAGACCCAGGCCGACGCCGTCGCGCGCTCGCGGGACGAGCTCCATGCGAGCTTCGACTCGGCGCTCGACGTCACGCTGCTCGGCCTCGGCGAGGACGGTCACATCGCCTCGCTGTTCCCCGGCCAGCTCGATCGTGACGACGAAGCGACGGTCCTCGCGGTCTGCGACTCACCGAAGCCACCTGCCCGGCGCATCAGCCTCGGTTGGCGCATGCTCGAGACCGCGCGCGTCTGCCTCGTCGCGGCCGCCGGTGAGTCGAAGCGCGCGGCGGTCGCGGGGACGCTGGCGGGCGACGCACGTCTGCCCGCGGTGGGGCTGCACGGGCTCGTCGTGATCTCGGACGTCGGGCCGAACCCATCATCGAAGGGAACGAGCTCTTGAGCGAAGCGAAGGCAGACGTCGGCGTCCTCGGTCTCGGCACCATGGGCGCGAACCTCGCGCGCAACTTCGCGAGTCGCGGTCACGCGGTCGCCGTGCACAACCGCACGCACGCGAAGGCGGTCCAGCTCGCCGCCGACCATCCCGAGGCGCGCTTCACGGTCACCGACTCGCCCGCGGCCTTCGTCGAAGCGCTCGCGCGACCGCGCCGCATCGTGCTGATGGTGCCGGCCGGGCCCTCGGTCGACGCCATGCTCGACGCCCTCGCGCCGCTGCTCGACGCCGACGACATCGTGATCGACGGGGGCAACAGCCTCTACACCGACACCGAGCGACGCGCCGAGCGCGCTGCGAGCGAGCCGTGGCTCTTCGTCGGCATGGGCGTTTCGGGGGGGAGCGAAGGCGCCCTGCTCGGGCCTTCGATCATGCCCGGTGGTGACGCCGAGGCGTGGGAGACGTTGCGCCCGTTGCTCGAGTCGATCGCGGCCGTGAGTGACTCGGGGCCCTGCGTCACGAACTGCGGTCGGGGCTCGGCGGGCCACTTCGTGAAGATGGTGCACAACGGCATCGAGTACGGGGACATGCAGCTCATCGCCGAGACCGCCGTGCTGATGCGCCAGGGCCTCGGACTGGCTGACGCCGAGACGGCGGACGTCTTCGCGGGCTGGAACGAAGGCGAGCTCGAGAGCTATCTCATCGACATCACCGCCGACATCTTCACCGCGCGCGATCCGCAGCACCCCGACCACCTGCTCGTCGATGCCGTGCTCGATCGGGCTGGTCAGAAGGGCACCGGGCGCTGGACGGTGGAGTCGGCGCTCGAGCTCGGTGTGGCGTTGCCGACCGTTGCCGCCGCGGTGGACGCGCGGATCATGAGTGCCGGCCTCGAGAGGCGGAAGGCAGCGGCGGCGAAGCTCGACCTGAAGCGCGAAGGCGTGCTCGCGGGTGTGAGCGTCGACGATCTGCGCGACGCGCTCTACGCGGCGAAGATCGCCAGCTACACGCAAGGCTTCGATCTCCTCGCGCGCGCGAGCGCGGAGCGCGACTACGGCACCGACCTCGCCGAGGTGGCTCGCATCTGGAAGGCGGGCTGCATCATCCGTGCGCGCTTCCTCGATCGAGTGCGCGAGGCGTTCGAAAGCGACGAGACGCCCGAGCTGCTCGCGTTGGCAGACGGCTTCGCCGAGGACCTCGAGCGGCGTGTGCCGGCGTGGCGGCGCGTGGTCGCCGCGGCCGTGCAGGCGGGCATCCCCGTGCCCGGGCTGTCGACTTCGCTCGCGTGGCTCGACACGCTCACGACCGAGCGCGGCAGCGCGAGCCTGATCCAGGCCCAGCGTGACTACTTCGGCAGTCACACCTACGAGCGCATCGACGCGCCCGGTGAATTCGTCCACACCGACTGGCCGCGGCGGGGATGAGCGCTGCGGCTCAGTGGAGAGCCGCAGTCAGCTCCCGCGCCGACCTCGCCTGATCCGGTAGAGCCCCCACGTGCGCCGATCGCCCGTTCGCCACTGGAACAGATCGGGCCGTTCCATCATCCACGCGAGCTCGAGCGCCTCGGGGTGGAAGGCCATGACCCAGTCCGCCTCGAGCTCCTCGAGGTTTCGCCACCAGACGTCGAAGCGCGCTCGCTTTGCGCGTCCGTGCCCGGGCGCAAGCGGCAGGGGCGAGTCGCTGTCGGTGACGGATGCATGGACCAGCCGGTTCTGGTGCGCCGCGCCGAAGAACGCGTACATGAACCAGTTGTCGGCCGCGGGCTGCAGGCCGCTCGTCAGCGCGATCGTGTAGGGACGTTCGGGTTCGTTCGTCATGCGAGCCGGGTCGACCCAGTACTTCGGCACCGGCCCGAGCGGGCTCTGGGCGCCGAAGCGGATGAATCTCGAGTCGCTCGGGAAGTCGCGATAGGCGATCGCCGCGACGATGACCGTGACCGAGAGCGCGATGGCGGCGTAGGCCGCGGGGGCGAGGGGCGCCCTGCCTCGCTCGCGTCGCCTGATCGCAGTGAAGACCGGCAGGATGAAGACCGCGACGAGCGTGATGGTCGCGGGGAGCGCCGTATCGCGATACGCGACCTTCGCCCAGAAGTGCTCGATGCAGAGCAGCGCGTGGACCGCAGCAGCGCCGATCATGCCGAGGCGAAGGATGCGCTCGAACGTCGGACGACCGCGAAGCGCCACGAACGCGAGTGGGAGCAGCGGCAGGACCACCGGCAGGATGTGCCGCGCGTTCGCTCGCGTCCAGTGCAGCCGCACGATCTCGAGCGAGGGCGAGAGCCAGCCCGCGAGTACGCCGCCGAGCACGGCGAGCATCCAGAGCATGCGCGTCCGCGCGAAGCCGCCTCGTCGAATCTCTCGCACGGCACCGAAGGCGGCGAGCGCGAGGATCGGTAGCGCAGTCACCGTGAGCTGGGGATCGATTCGCAGTGGGCTGCCGAAGCTCCACGCGAGGGCACCGATCTCCGCCGCGAGACCGTGCTCGACCATCGCGGAGAACGTCGCCTCGAGATGATCGAGCTCCGCGTTCGGAGGCCCGAGCGTGATCGGCCCGACGCGAAGCGGCACCGACAGCGGGTAGCCCGTCTCGATGAAGTTCCGGATCGGACCGGGGAGCGCGATCGCGGCTGCGCCAACGATGCCGACGCCGAGCCCCCTGACACCGCGTGCGGCGCGCGGCGCGATGAAGAGCGCGAACAGGCCGAGCACGGCGACGCCCGGCCAGACGATCAGCTTCATCGACATCAGCGACGCGGCGCCGAAGACGCCCACGACCCACGCACCGGTGCTCGCCGTGCGCGCGGCGTGGCAGAGCAAGCCGAGGCTCAGGCACATCGTCGCTGCGACTGCGACCTCGACGTAGCCGCTGCCGATCGCGAGGAGCGTCGCGGGTACGAAGCAGCCGAAGGTCATGACGGCGATGCGGTCGCGGACGCGCAGGCCGAGCTCGCTCGAAAGGAAGAGCAGGCCGACGGCCAGGGCGAGCCACCAGAAGACGTCGGCTGCGCCCCACACGAGATCGCCGGGGCCGGCGAGCATGGCCCACGAGGTGATGACGTCGGCGCCGGCGAGGCGACCCGCGTGCGTCGACCAGCCACCGGGGGCGACCAGTGGAAGCGCGCCGCCCGACTGCAGCCACATCGCCGCTTTGACCGCGTGATAGGTGAGGGTGTCCCACGCGAGCGGCGGGTAGGTCATCGCGCGGGCCACCGTCAGGCTCGTGGCCAGGAGCAGCCCGAGCCCGACGATGCCCTGCGGTCCGCGCGCCAGCGGCCGGGCCATGCGCGCGAGCGCCGTGCGGTCCCGCTCGAGAAGCGCGGTGATCGCGGGTGCGCCCTGGCGCCAGAGCAGGACACGCAGCGCGACGGCCACGGCCGTCAGCGCGATGGTCGCGCTCGTCACGCCGAACGCGCCCGTCGCTGCGAGCGCGTTGAAGACGACGATCAGGGTGGCCGGCGCGATGATGCACGCAGCGGCCCAGCGCCGAAGCGAGCCCCGCTCGAGCCCGGCGCATACGGCGCCCGCGTGGCCGACGTACACCACGAGGGCGGCCACGAGGGTCGTGTGGAACGCGCTGGCTAAGACCGTCACGGCGTCGCCCGTCGCATCGCGGTGTCGCTCGATCGGGCCTCGCTCGCCTGGCCTGCCAAGATGGCGTCCGCCATGCCCTGCGCGAGCTCTTCGGCCGCACGCTCGGTGGCGCGTCGCCACAGCACGCCATCTGCTGCGCCCGACAACATGGAGCCGTGGGCGCGCAGGTGGGCCGGCGCCTCGAGGCCGGGTAGGTCGCCCGAGACGGTGACCTCGGCGTGATAGATGAGTCGCGCCGAGGTGCTCCGCATCGCCTCGCGAATCCAGAATACGTCGATCACCGCGTCGAGCTGCGGGGTGCCGGAATCGTCCGGCGGCTGCGGCTCGAGCACCGGGTGGCCGGCACGTGAGAGACCGGCTGCGAGGGCAGCTCGGACGAGCGCCGGGACGCCGCCCGGATCATGGATGAAGCGGTCACCGCCGAGCGTGCGCGCGGTCGCACGCCGGCGCCCGACCACGCGGCGCGTCCACTCGGGGTCGTCGACGTCGCCGCGCGTCGATGGCGCGGCCGCCGCGAAGCTCTGGCTCGTGAAGACACGCGCATCGCGGACCGTGCCGATTCGGACCGGCTCTCCGACAGCGTTCGGTGCGATCGGCGGTGGATCGATCACCAGGCCCTTGCTCGAGCAGCCGTCCAGTGCGAGGAGGAGCCCGGCGGCGAGCAGGCGCGCGGTTCGCGAGAGCAGCGGACGCATCGTGCTGGAGAGTAGCCGCTGTGGCGAGCCGACCGGCGGGCGCGACTCGCTCAGTCGGCGTGTTCTCGTGCGCCGCGGGTCAGCATCGAGCGCAGGCCGCGCTTCAGATCGGCGGCCGCGACCTCACTCAATCGGCGGGTTCCTGGGCGCCTCGGGTGAGCATCGAGCGCAGGCCGCGCTTCAGATCGGCGGCCGCGACTCGCTCAGTCGGCGGGTTCCTGGGCGCCTCGGGTGAGCATCGAGCGCAGGCCGCCGAGGCGGTAGACGGCGAACGTGTCTTCGGGCACGAGGGGCTTGCGGCCCTTTGCGTGGGCGTAGTCCTCCTCCCAGCGCTCGGGGAGCGTGCCGAAGATGCGGTCCATCACGCGGGTGGTGACGCCGTGATAGTGCTTCGCGTCGCGGTAGTGGTGGGCGAGGTGGTGAGCGAAGAGCATCTCTTCGCGCGCGTTGCGGGGCGTGTCGAAGTGGACGCGCCAATGGAATCGCTCGTAGCGCGCGAAGCCCGCCAACAGCCCGAGGACGGCCGGCGTCCCCCAGCCGACGCCGAACGCGAGACTGAGCGCCGCCCAGATCGCGAAGGCAGCGGGGACCCATGCATGGGGTGCGGTCAGCACCCCGCGCGGATTCTTGTGGTGCCCCATGTGGAGCGGTGTCACGAACGTCCGGTGGTTGTGCGAGAGGGTGCCGTGGATCAGGTACTCGAGGCCCGGCCATGCGGCGAAGCCGAGCGCGAAGGCCAGTGCCCAGGAAGCGAGCGTCACGAGCAGGGGGGCATCCATCGTCATGTCACGGGCTCCGATTCCGCGGGAGGCCCCGGCGGGCGGGTAGGGGGCGTGCCGCCGTCGGTCGTTGCCACGCCGGCGCCGTCTCCCAGCGCGCGCTCGAAGGCGCGTTCGCCGAGTACGGTGAGTGCGCGTGCGGCCTCGCCGGCGCGCTCGGTGTCGCCACTCGCGATCGCGTCGACGAGGTCGGCATGGACGTCGAGCCGGTTGCGCTCGTGGGCCAGGACCGAGACCACCCAGTCGCCGCCGAGCTCGGCGACCCGCAGCAGTGCGTTGTACGCGAGCCGGTAGGCGATGTTGCCCGACGCATCGACGATCGTGTCCCAGAGCGCTGCGGCCGAGGCGCCGCGCTCGGCGTCGCTCCGCCCGGGTCGGGACATCGCATCGAGGTGGGCGCGGAGCCGGTCGACCTGGTCGTCGCTTCGCCGCCGCGCCGCCTGTCGAGCGAGGTCGGGGGCGAGGGCGCCGCGCATCTCCATCACCGAGAGCAGGACGGCGGCGTTCGGCTGCCCGTCGGCGCCGACGAGCAGGGTCGGCAGTGCCTCGAGCCCGGCACTGCGCCGCCAGTCGCGCACGGTGGTCCCGCCGCCGTGGCGGACCTCGACGAGCCCCGCCTGCTGCAGGCGCCCGATGCCCTCGCGCAGGGCACCGCGGCGCACGCCGAGCTGCTCGGCGAGGACGCGCTCGGGGGGCAGGGCGCTGCCGGCTGCGAGCTCGTCGCGCAGGATCGGGACGGCGAGGGCGTCGACGACCTCGTCGACGAGGGAGCGGCGGGCGACGGGGGTGAGAGAGGTGAGGGGACGGTCGGGGGTGGATCCCATGCGCCCACCCTACGCTGATCCCTGAGAGAGATCCAGTCATCGGACCAATTTTCTTCGACCAGTCGACGAGAGTGCCCTCAGATCGAGGAAACCCATGAATGCGAACACATTCGCTGGATTCTGGGGCCGACAGGCGCCCGCTCAACCCCGCCGCTGCCGCCTGTGGTCGGCGATCAGCCGCTCGTACGCCCCGGCGAGGGTGTGACTCAGGGCGGTCAACGCTCCGATGCTCGTCTCGCCGAAGATCTCGGGCCCGTTGTCGGCGTAGAGCAGGTTGACGACCCGATCCCGGATGATGACGGGGTGCACGAGGATCTCCTGCACCGCGTCGCGGCCGAGGCCGTCGAGCACCCGACCGTCGACGCCGCCTTGCGGTGGCTGGCCGCGAAAGGGCAGGCCGGTCTGGGCGGGATGGGTGAAGAGGCTCGGTGAGTTGGTCGGGATCACGAGCTCCTCCCCGCCACTGGCGCTCCTTCCCCCATCGCTCGAGCGGAAGAGCGAGACCGAGTCGCCGCGCACGACGAAGAGCGCGGCGCTCGCGCAGAAGGTGCTCGCGATCTCGAGGGCGAGGGTGATCACCTCGTCCCGATTCCGGCTCTGATAGAGCTGCGTCTCGAGCCGGGCCAGCCGTACCGAGAGTGGCTCGGTCGAAGCCGTGCCCGTGGCCGTGGGCTCCGGCTCCTCGCGGCGCGGCGCCGACGCCTCCGCGTCGAGCTCCCGCGCCGGGGTCGACGGCGCCGTCTCGGCCACGAGCTCGTCGAGGAGCAGGATCTCCTCGTCGTCTGCCTCGTTCGCTTCGGCTCGTGCGGACGGCGGCGGTGGCGCGTCGCTCGAGATCGGGGTTCCGATGCTGAGCGGCTGGTAGGGCTGCTCGTCGTCACCCTCCTCGTGCGACCGCTCCTCGTGCGCCTCCTCCTTCGCCTTTTCCTTTGCCTTCGAGGCTACGTGCTCGATGCGCTCGCGGGTGTCGAGCATCGGGGTGCCGGCCTCGACCTCCTCCTTCGTCAGTCCGATCTGGCGCGGCCGGGTCAGCATGCCGAGGAAGCGCGGCGGTCAGTCGAGGCCGCAGTGCACCTCGAGCCAGTAGAGCAGCCTCCGCTCCGGCAGCACGTAGGGCACCACGTACCGCGATGACGCCATCGCGAGGAAGTCGAGCTTCTCGGGATCGGTGGGGTCGAGCATCGCCACGTGGAGATCGCCGCCCTCGATGCGAAGCGGCAGCGCCTGGCAGCGACGGACGATCGGCGGAGGCACCAGACCGAGGGCATGTGGGTCGAGCGACTCGAGCCAGTCGGGCGGGGGAAGCGGGATGCCGCTGGCGTCGCTCAGGTACTCGGCGAGCTCTTCGACCACGAGGTAGCCGAGGTCGACCACCACGGTGCCCATCCGCCCGCCGTAGACGCGCTGGAAGCGCAGGGCCTCTTCGAGCTGCTCGGAGTCGAGCACACCCTTTTCGACGAGATACTGGCCGAAGCCACCCATGCGTCGGGCCTCCTCGGGGCCGTTTCGGCCTTCCGTTTCGGTGACTTGAAGCCCGGCGCGTTGCCCTCGGCGCGGCTCAGAACGTGCTTGCAATGGCCCCTCGATCGGGACATCGTCCCATGACCGCTCGCCTCGGCCCGTCTGGGGGCCGGCGTCAACGGAGGCCATCCATGCAGTCGCGCCCCACCCCGAACGCACTCTTCGCCCTGGCGATCTTCGCCGCTGCGGGCATGGCCCTGGCCCTGGGCTGCGCCAAGAGCGCGCCCGAAGAGAGCGCGCCGGCCACCGCGGCCGCAGCGGAGGCGGCCGTGTCGGCCGACGCGCCGGAAGGGGCCGGCGAAGACACGGTGCCGGAGCTCGAGTGGGATCAGGCGCGCATGACGCAGCTGACGTCCGACCTCGCAAAGGCGATTGCGGCCGTGCGTACCTCGTTTCGCAACGACCCGGTGATGAACTCGCCCGACAGCCAAAAGCGGCGCTCTGCCGCCCAGATGAGCGACATCCTTCGGAACCTCGAGCGGCACTGCCGCTCGCTGGCCACGCAGGTCGAGCGAGGCGGGACGGCCGACGACACGCGTGGCACCGCGCAGCGCATCGGCACGCTGCTTCGGGATGCGAATCAGGTCGGCCGTCGTCTCATGACGAGCGCCTGGACCGACCAGCGGATCAAGCCGGCGATGGAGCTCATCAACGAGATCGCGCCGTACTACGGCAAGGGTCCGCTCTACGACACCGAGCGGATGGAGATGCTCGACACCGGCCCGAACCCGAACCGGCGTCAGTCTGGCGAGTAGGGCGGTGCGGCTGGGCTCTCAGATCACCGGCATCAGGTCGTCGGTCTTGCCTTCGAGCGCGGTCTGGAGTGACGTGAGCAGCACCGACGGCTCGAACGGCTTCTGCACGAAGACGAGGTCTTCGGGGATCGCTGCGCCGTCGTCGGATGCTGCGGGATAGCCCGACATCAACACGACCGGGAGATGTGGGCGCTCCTCTCGGAGTCTTCGCACGAGCTCGATGCCCGAGACCTTGGGCATGACGACGTCGCTCAGCACCAGGTCGATGCCGTCGCCGAGCTCGGCCGCGCGCTCCAGCGCGCTCTCGCCGTTGTCGGCCTCGACGACCTCGTAGCCCGCCACGCGAAGGGTCCGCGCGGCCAGGCGTCGCAACGTCGGCTCGTCCTCGACGAGCAGGACGCGGCGCGTGATCTCGTGCTCGTGGTCCGGCCTCGTGCGACCGGGGATCCGGTGCCCGGCTTCGGCCGCGTCGGCCACCGGCAGGTGGATCTCGGCCCGGGTGCCGCGTCCGGGCTCGGTTTGGAGGACCAGCGTGCCGCCGCACTGCCGGGCGACGCCGTGCGCCATCGGAAGGCCCAGCCCCGTCCCCTCGCCCTCGGGCTTGGTCGTGTAGAAGGGCTCCATGACGTGTTCGGCGAGCTCGGGGTCGATGCCCTTGCCCTGATCCGTGATCGCCAGCACGACGTACGGGCCGGGGTCGAGATCGTGCGCCGCCACCTCGCCGAGTCCGTTCGTGGCGTGCACCACGCGCCGCGTCTCGACACCGAGCTTGCCGCCTTCGGGCATGGCGTCGCGGGCGTTGACGACGAGATTCACGATGGCCTGCTCGAGCTGGCCGCGGTCGGTGCGCACCCAGCTCGGATACTCGGACAGGTCGATCCGCAGCTCGACGGACTCACCGATCAGCGGGCGGAGCATCGATTCGAGGCCGGTGACGACCTCGTTCGCGTCGATGACCTCGGTCTGCAGGATCTGTCGGCGGCTGAACGCGAGCAGCTGGCGGGTGAGCTCCGCTGATCGCCGCGCTGCGTGATGGATCTCCTCGGCGTCCTGCTTCAGCTCGCCCTCGAGGTTCTGGGTCAGGCTCGAGCTGTAGCCCGAGATCACGGTCAGCATGTTGTTGAAGTCGTGTGCGACGCCGCCGGCGAGTCGCCCGACGGCCTCCATCTTCTGTGCATGCAGAAGCTGTTGCTCGAGCTGCTTGCGGCTCGTCAGGTCGTGCACGTTCGCGAGTGCGCAGGGCCGGCCGTTCACGTCGATGCGCGTGGCCGAGATCAGATAGGTCCTGTGGTCTCCGTTGCGACCGAGCACCGGCACCTCGACCGCGGGGGTGCGCCCCTTCGCCAGCAGCATCTGCTTCATGAGGCCGAACTGATCGGGGGGGACTTTGAAGTCGAGCTCCCACGGCGTACGCCCCATCACCTCTTCGCGAGTCGAGGCCGCCATCTCGTTCAGCCACTGGTCGTTGCACTCGAGGATCCCGTCCGTCTCGAGATCCATGATGAACATGGCATCGGGATGGTTGCGGAACGCGCCGGCGAACTTGCCCTCGCTCTCTCGCAGGGCCTGCTCGGTGCGGTGCCTGAGCACGGCTGACGAGAGCAGCTCGGTGAGCAGCCGGAGGCTGGCGCACTCCGCCTCGTCCCAGGTCTTCTCGTCGTGGGTCGTCTCGAAGCTCTGGTAACCGATCGCGTTGCCCTGGGACCAGATCGGTACGCAGAGCCACGACACCACCCCGCGTTCTTCGAGGTATGCCCGCTCCGACTCCGCCTCCGCGGGCAGATCGGCGAGCCGGCGCACCTGCCCGATCCGGCCTTGTCCGATCAGGTCCCTGGCCCAGCTGTACGTGCGGGTGCCGGCGCGCAGATCTTCGTTCACGATGGTGGCGGTCCCGGGCTCTTCGCCGAAGGAGAATCGCGCGACGTACTCGCTGTACTTGATCAGGCGGAGCACCGTGCGATCGGCGCCTGCGAGCTGCGCCGTGTGCTCCATTGCGAGCTGCATCTCGGCATCGAAATCCTCGAACGTCACGTCTTGCAGGCGCCGTGAGATCTCGATCAGCTGCCGCTGCCGACTCACCGCCAGTCGCGCGCGCTCGACGCCCGCCTCGGCCAGCTCCTGTGCCTGACGGGCATCGCGCAGCGTCGAGCTGCGCACGGCGTCATAGATCGCGGACATGAAGCCCACCGCGACGGTGACGTTCAGGGCGTCGCGTATGAGCGCACCCGGCACCGGGGTGGGGTCGATGCCGCTTCGCGCGAGCCACTCGATCGGGGCATTGGGAGTGACGAGCACCGCCGCCATCGAGAGCGCAGTGAACACGAGTCCCGTGCGCCAGCCGGCGACCAGCACGGCGACGAGCGGGTAGACCGAGAACGCGAAGAGCGCACCGACGTTGCGCCCGCCGGCCAACGTCGAAAGGGTCAGTGTGTGGACGAAGAAGAGGGTGACGAGTGCATTCGCCAGAAGCCCGATCGACCCGTAGCGCCGCGTGAAGAGCAGGACGCCGAGGGCCGTGACACCCCAGGCGAAGTTGAGGACCGCGGGGCGGGGGTCGAGCCGGAGCCACAGCGTATTCGCCGAGGTGACGAAGAGCATCGCCGAGCCGAAGAGCGCCGCCGCGACGAGGAGCCGTGCGCGCCGGCGGTCTTCTCGCGACTCACTCTCGAGCGGCGGCGCCAACTTGTCGAGCCAGGGCAGGATCGTCTGGACCGCGGTGCTCTGCATCCGGTGGTCTGCCCCCTCGGCGGATTGGGGTGGCGCGTTGCGCCTCGCGGTTCATCGTCTCGAGGGATCGCGTGCGGCGAAGGCCGTCTGTCGGTGCCCGTACACCGTTAGGTGCATCGGCCTCGCGTCCGACCGACTGTAATGGATGCGCACGCCGCAGGCTGCAGATCGTCGCACCCCGTGTGATCACGTGGTCACCGCTCGCAACGGGTCGCCGTGGGAGAAACACCCGTCGAATACCGGTACGAGCCCCTGGGGCCCGCGGATCCGGCTCCAGCGACGAGAATCGCGCGGCTTCCTTCCGATGGGATCGGGTGAATGCCCGATGCCCGAAGCAGGGTTCTCGTGTTCACGATCAGGCTGTGTCGTCGAAGTGCGCGCTGTGCGTGACGGCGCACGGGTGACTCAGTCGAGCAGATCGTCGCCGGGGGCGCGCATGCCCTCGCCGCGGGCGCGTTCGAAGCGGATCTCGCGGCGTGCCCACACGAGCGTGCCCGCGCACAGACCGCCGAACCAGCTGAACATCGCCAGGTCGTAGCGGAAGCCCGGGCCGCCGGTCGTCGCGGAGAGGGCGGGGATGAGTGCAAGAAAGAGGAGGCCCTTCTGCACCACGAACCACTCGAAGCCCCGCGCGCGCACATGGCCCCAGTGCTCGTACTCGTCCCGGCCCATGATTCCGGGATCGGTGTGCCGCGTCGACGGCACGGTCCACTTGAAGGTCCTCATGTTCACCCCCCCCCCCGACCGACGAGACCCGAACGAGCCGATGCGGCTCCCTCGTTCGTTCTGATCGGCGCCGGGCCGCCAGAAGTTGAATCGGGCGGCCTCAGCCGGGCGCGGACGCGTCGTCGGAGCCGCTTTCGTCTCCGTCGAGCGAGGACTGGATCTCCTCGAGCGTGAGTCCGCGGGTCTCGGGCGCGTAACGGAGCACGAGCAGACCGCCGAGGACCGGGCCGATCGCGACGACGGCGATCGAGTTCGCGATGCCGAGCCAGTAGATGAGCAGCCCGATGGCGGCCGGGGTGATGACCTCCGTCACACGGCCGGTCAGGTTCGTCGTCCAGGCGTAGCCGGTGGCGCGGATCTCGGTCGGGAAGAGCTCGGACGCATACACGTGGGTCGCCGTGTTCGCAGCACCGAAGCTGAACACGGTCGAGATCATCCACAGGTACTGCCCGAAGAGGGTCGTGTGCTGGTAGAGCATCGCGATCGAGATGGCGGCGGCGAAATAGAAGCCGGCGCACGTCCACTTGCGACCGACGCGCTCGATCAGCCAGGCCGCCACGAAATGCCCGGCGGTGCCGCCGAAGTAGCCGTAGAAGACGATGTCGCCGACGGTGTGCGCCGAGAGCCCGAGCTCTTCACGCGCGAAGATCACGTAGTAGACGACCGACGGCCCCGTCACGACGTGCACCGAGTTCCAGAGGAGCGTCACGATCGCTGTGCGCTTGCGGTAACGCTTCTCCCAGGGGCGACCGGCCTGGCGCAGGGTCTCGCGCCAGCCCTGCGACGCCTGGCGTTCGACCTGGACGGCCTCGAAGCGCCGGGTCTCGCGCATGCCGAAGCGCAGCACGACGATGAGGAGCAAGGGCAGCAGACCGAGCGCATAGAGCGCGCGCCAGTTCTCACCGTCTCGCTCGAGCCCGAAGAGATCCTGGGCGAACGTGACCATCGCCATGCCGGTGGTGTGGATGAAGTTGCTCTCGGCCCCCTCTGGCAGCAGCACGAAGGGCTGCACGCCCTTCGCCATCACCATCACGCCGACCGTGGCGAGGCTGGTGAGGATCGCGATCGCGCGGCCCCGATAGCGGGCTGGAAACTCCTCGCCGGCCATGATCACCGCGAGCGAGTACTCGGCTGTGAGGAAGAGGCGTGCGAAGAGCTGGCAGACCATGAACTGCGTCTTGTCGGTGACGAGCGCCGTCAGCCCGTTGAAGACCGCGAAGCCCACCACCGTCAACATCATGAGGTTGCGTCGGCCGAAGCGGTCGGCCTGCAGCATGAACAGGAACGACGCCCACACGCCGACGCGGATCACGGAGTTGATGAAGCCCCACTCCGACAGGTCGATCTCGAGGGTGCGGCGCGACTCGGGCGCCGCGAAGCTGAGCATCCCCGCATCGAAGCCGTCGAAGAGCGTCGCCGTCGAGAGCATGACGAAGAGGAACCAGAGATAGGGCGTCATCCGGTCGACTTCGACCGGGCCCGTGCGCGCGGGGGCCGTCATGTCCGGATGCTACACGCTGGGCGGAGCGGGAGACGTCCGTTCGTCCCGAATCGAGAGGGGGGCGAACCCCGCGGCAGGGTCTCAGAGGCGGTCGAACACCACCTTGACCGCGCCGCTGCGACCCTGGTCGTGGCAGACCATGAACGCGTCGCGCCAGTCTTCGAGGGCGAATCGGTGCGTGATGATGGGCGTCACGTCGACGAGGCCCCGCTGCACGAACTCGAGGTACCACTCCATCGCGTGCTGTCGCCGCCCATCCCACGTCTCCATGCCGAAGGCGTTGGAGCCGACGAGCGCGAGCTCCTTGAAGTAGAGGGGCGTCCACTCGAAGCGCTTCGGCGGCTCGACACCGAGCGCGACGATCTGGCCCCGCGATCGCGTGACGCGGACGCCCACCTCGAGGGTCTCGGGTGAGGTCACGGTGTCGATCACGACGTCGACGCCCCCGTTCACCATGGGCAGACCGCGCCACGGCTCGTTCAGCTCGGCGCACACGGCGTTCGCCACGCCTTCGACGATGCCACGCGTGGGACGGTGATCGAGGACGAGCTCGGCGCCGAGGCTCCGCGCGAGCTCGGCCTGGTGCGCGTAGCGCGCGACGGCGAGCACGCGCACCGTCGGATGCAGCAGCCGAAGGATGGCGATCGCGAGCAGCCCGAGCGTGCCGCAGCCGTACACGAGCACGGTGCCTCCCTCGGGCGGCGGCCAGTGCAGGATCGCATGCAGCGAGACCGCGAATGGATCGGCGAGCACAGCCTGCTCGTCGCTCACGTCGTCGGGGACCTCGATGCACTGCGAGGCATGCGCGGGCACGCGCTCGGCCATGCCGCCGGTGGCCTGGCTCGAGTTGCCTTGATGGATGCCGGGTGAGATGGAGCCGCGGGTGAAGTTGAGGCACTGCGCGAGCTCGCCGCGCTCGCACCACTCGCAGAGTGGAAGGCCCCTGGTCGCGCACGACAGCCAAGGGTTCAGCAGCACGCGCTGGCCGATGCGGGCGGCGTCGACCGCCGGGCCCACCCTTTCGATCGTGCCGACGACCTCGTGCCCGAGCACCTGGGGAAAAGAGATCATCGACGTCATCGGGTTGTCGATGCCGCCGTTCATGAAGACCTGCTTCGAGTCGCTGCCGCACACGCCGCAGAGGCGGGTCGAGATGACGACCCAGTCCTCGGCGGGCAGCTCGGGCTCGTCGATCTCGCGCAGCCGAATGGGTGCAGTCGGGCCGACGAACGCGCGCGGCGTCGCAAGCGAGAGCAGCTTCGTCGCAGCCAGCCGGCCGATCCGGTTCTCGTAGACGAGGGCGCGCATCGCTTCTCCGTCGGTCGGGGCGCGCGGCCGCTCAGGCGTTCGTGCGCTGCTCCGTGTGAGTGCCGCGGTCGTCGCCACGCATCGAGGCGCGGAGCGCGCGCACGAAGCGCTCGGCCCGGGGCGGCAGTCCGCGCCGGTCGAACGCCTTGTTCTCGCGCTCGACGGCCTCGGCGAATCGCGGGCTCGGCCCGGTGCCGCCCTCGAGGTTGTCGGCTGAGAGGTGGAAGTCGTGGCCGCAGGTCTTCGAGAGGATCCATTCGAGCGCCTGGGGCCGGGCCTCGACCGCCTCGAAGGCGCGCTGCTGCTCGGGGGTGCGTCCGTCGGGCTGATACCAGTAGCCGTAGTCGTCGAGCCTGCGGCGCGCCGCGCCCGCGAGGCACCAGTGCGCGATCTCATGCAACGCGCTCGCGAAATAGTCCTCGCGGTAGACGATGCGATGCGGCATCGCGCGCGGGTCGGGGGATGCGACGTAGAGCGGCTCTTCGCCGCCGCCCTCGAGCACGGTTGCATGCTCGGCCTCGAAGCAGCTTCGGAACACGTCCTCGAGCCAGCTCGAGGCGGGCGCCGCGCTCACCGCCGCCGTACTGGGCAGCTCGCTGTTCATCCGTTGGGCAGCTTCGCCGTCCGCTGAGCCATCGCCGCCGCCCGGTCGTGCCGGATCTCGCAAGGATCGGCCGCCATCGGCCGCGGCGAGAGTGGCACGCATGTTGAAGGTCATCCGGTCAGTCTACATCGAGATGGCGTCGCTCCGCCTCGCGCCAACATCGGCATCGACATCGACGAGAGAGGGCGTATCAAGCAGGAACGGGCGCACTTGATCGTCACTGAGTCGGATCGAATGGTGGTGTGGCGCGGGAGTCGGAGCTTCGGGGGCCGGTCGGTGTTCGGGGGCGAGCGCCGGCCGGTCCTCATCGCGCTCAGGCTTCGTCTCCGTCCG
>CAYYSY010000103.1:0-18498 GCA_964474355.1 uncultured Spirochaetaceae bacterium
GCGCGCAGCGCGACATCCGCGACGTCCGCCGCATCTTCGGCGACCAGGAGGTGTCACCGATCCCCGACGCGCTGCTCCCGGCAACAAAGCTGCGCGAGTACGTCGGCCCGACGGTGACCGAGGCAGCGCTGGCGATGGAGATCGGCGAGGTGAGCGATCCGATCCGCTCGGGGACGGGCCTCCACATCCTGCAGCTCGTCGACGCATTGCCGACGGTGACGCCCGCGTTCGAGCAGATCGAGAAGCAGGTGCGGAGCGAGTGGACGCGGCGCCGCGGCGATCGCGCGCTGCGCTCGTATCTCGACGGGCTGAGGGCGGATGGCGACGTGACGGTCAGCGACGCGCTCTGATCGGTGCCCCCTCAGCTCCGCTGCAGCAGCAGACACCCACCGAGCGGCCCGCCCCCCGCCGCGGCCACCGCGATCTTCGGGTCGCCCGGCACCTGGCGCGCGCCGCCCTCGCCCCAGAGCTGCACCGCGGCCTCGTGCAGGAACCCGTAGCCGTGCAGGCGGCCCGCCGAGAGCTGACCGCCGTGGGTGTTCAGCGGGATCTCGCCGTCGAGGGTGATGCGCGCGCCGCCGTCGACGAAGGGGCCGCTCTCGCCCTTGCCGCAGAAGCCGAGCGCCTCGAGCCAGCTCATGGCGATGAAGCTGAAGCCGTCGTAGAGCTCGGCGACGTCGACGTCGGCGGGTTTCAGGTCGGTCTTCTCCCAGAGCATGGCGCCGGCGTCGCGCAGGGCCATCGTCGTCATGTCGTCGAACTGATCCCATGACGGACGGCCGCGCAGGGCGGTGCCGACCGATGCGACGTCGAGCGGCGCCTTGCGCGTGTCGCGCGCGGCGTCGGTGGCCGACACGATGATCGCGGTCGAGCCGTCGACGGGGGCGTCGCAGTCGAAGAGGCAGAAGGGGTCGCTGATCATGCGCGCGGCGAGATAGTCGTCGAGCGACATCGGGTCGCGGTAGACGGCGTTCGGGTTGAGGCCCGCGTTCTTGCGCGCGTTGAGCGCGATCCACGCCATCTGCTCTCGCGTCGTGCCGAACTCGTGGAAATGTCGCTTCGCCATCATGGCGATCCACACCGCCGCGCTCGCGGCGCCGAAGGGAAGTGTCCATTGCATGAAGCCGCCGGCGCGGAACTTGCCGCCACCACCCCCGCCGCCCATGCCGATGCCCGCGCGGCGCCCGCCGCCCTGGGCGGTCGACTCCCACACGGTGCGGAAGCAGAGCACGTGCTTCGCGAGCCCGGTCGCGACGGCCATGCACGCGTTGATGACGCTGCCGAGCTGGCCCGGCAGCTCCATGCCACCGCAGAACCAGTCGAGGTTCAGGCGCAGCATCTCCTGCACCTCGGTGATGCCGGCGCCGCTGAAGCCGGGCGCGCCGGGCACGCTGCCGCCGGGATAGGTGGACAGGCCGTCGATGTCGTCACGCGTGAGGCCTGCGTCTTCGATCGCGGCGAGGCACGCGTCGGCGGTGAGCGCGAGCGGGTCCTCGCCGAGGCGGCGCCCCACCTTCGACTGGCCGACGCCGGTGATGGCCGCCTTGCCCGCGATGCCGTTTCGCAGATCGGAGGCGCTCATGCGTCACCTCCTTCTTTCTCTTTCGTTCGCGTCGAGCCTTCGACCGGCTCGAAGAGCGGCACGTACACGTCGTCCCACTGCTCGAAGCAGACCTTCACGGGGAGCCCGATGGTCACGTCCTCCGGCGCGATGCCGACGATGTTGGTCGTCAGCCGCACGTCGGTCTGCTCCTCGATCTCGACGATCGCGACGACGTAGGGCGGATCGAAGCCGGGGATCCACGGATGGTGGTTGATCGTGTACGAGAAGACCGTGCCGCGGCCCGATACGGCGGGCGTGTCGAAGTCGCGTCCGAGGCAGCTCGGGCACACCGGCGCAGGCGGATGCACGAGCGTCTCGCACGTCGTGCAGCGCTGGAAGCGGAGCTCGCCGTCGGCGCCGCCTCCCCAGAAGTGCTCGTTCTCGGGCGTGACGGCGGGCAACACGCGAAAGGCGGGTCGGGACATGCGGCGTGGGTCTCCTGGTCTCGCTTCCGTATCCAGATCGAACCGGGCGTGCGCTCAGCCGCCGCCGGCCAGGGTGCGCTGCACGATCAGCGCCGTCGTCTCGACGAGGTCGTCGCGGGTGACGCCCACCCCCTCGAGCTCCTTGTGGTACGCGGCGAGCCGCTCGAGGATTGCGGCCATCGCCGCCGCGGCGGCGTGCGGGTGCAGCGCACGGCCATCGCCGTCGCCCCGCGCCGCCTGGGCCTTGCTGATGCGATCGGAGAGCGCGGCGAGCACCGGTGTCATCGCGCGGCGCCGCACGTCGAGGAAACGCTGATCGCCCTCGTCCGCGGCCATGTTGCGGACGCGCAGCGGCGCGTGATGCCTGTCCCAGTGGTCGATGAAGGCACCGGCGAGGTCACGCGCGCGCTCGAAGCCATCATCGCCGTCCCACGAGCCACCGATGATCGAGATGACCCTGCTCATCTCCGTCGACGCGTCGCTCGCGAGGCAGAGCACCGCGTCCTCGACGTCCTTGAAGTACTGATAGAAGGTGGCGGGCGAGGTCCCGACCCGGCGGGCGATGTCGCTCACGCGCAGGTCGCGCAGGCTCTGCTCGTCGAGCAGCGCCTGGGTCGCGTCGAGGAGCTTCTGCCGGGTGGCCCGGGCGCGCGGGCCGAGCACGCGGCCGCTCTGGTCGACGAAGGTGCCGTCGCCGCTCGTGGCGGCCTCTCTGCCCTCTCCGCCCTCTTCCAGCTCGTCGGCCATGCTCGCCCGTCCCGCCTCTGGGGTAGCTCCGGGACGCCCCAGCTCGATTCTGACGCCCCGTCAGGAATCCATCCTACCCCAGATCGAGGGGGGTTCGGAGGCCGAATCCGGGCCCTCTCGGGGCCGCGCGGGGCGGCCTGGCGAGGGTCCCGAACCCGGCGCGGCGACTGCTAGTTTCCTGCCCCCATGTGGGACGCCACCAAGTCGTACTTCGCCCCGCCGTTCGCGGCCGAGGAGGCGCAGAGCGCCACCAAGCTCTTCTGGCTGGTGCGCTTGCGCTGGCTCGCGATCATCGCCCAGGTTCTGTCGGTCCCGCTGGCGCTCGAGTTCCGAGTGCTCGAGCCCGCGAAGCTGCCGGCGTTCGGGACGATCGTTGCGGCGCTCGCGCTGCTCAACGTGGTGACCTGGTGGCGGCTGCGCGCCGGTGCCGAAATCAGCCAGCGCCAGGTGCTCATCCAGCTGATGGCGGACATCGCCGTCCTGACCGGCCTCTTGATTCTCAGTGGCGGAGCATGGAACCCGCTCGTCCCCATCCTCTTCGTGCACTCGGTCCTCGGCGCGCTGCTGCTGCAGGGGCGTGCGAGCCTCTTCTTCGTGGTGCTGCTCGTCGCGTGTCTGGGGCTCATCCAGTTCTACTCGATGCTGCCGCCCGGCCTCGAAGGCGGCGTGCTGCCGGCCTCGATCCTCTTCCCGGCGCAGTTCGTCGTCGCCCTCGTCTACTGGATCCTCACTGCCTGGCTCTCGCGCACGCTGACGCAGCTGCAGCTGAACGTGGGCGAGGCGCGCGAGCGCAAGCAGCGCGTCGATCGCCTGCGCGCCGTGGGCGCGCTGGCTGCCGGCCTCTCGCACGAGTTCGCCACGCCGCTCAACACCGCGCAGCTGAAGCTCGCGCGGCTCGCCCGCAAGCCGGGGCTCGAGGACGACCCCGACATCCTGACCGCGAGCGAGGAGCTCGAGCGCTGCGGCGACGTGCTGCGGCGCATGGCGGGGGCCCAGCTCAAGCCCGATCGCCTGAACCTCGAGATCATCGACGTGGCGTCGCTCGGCCGGCAGGTGTGCCAGAGTCTCACGCGGGTGCACGAGGGCACGCCCATCACCTTCCGCGCCGAAGGCACCGCGCCCTTGCCGGCGCTGCTGCCGCCGGTGGCGTTCTCGCAGGCGCTCATCAACCTCGTCGACAACGCGGTGGAGAGCGCCGGCGAGGACCAGCCCGTGGAGATCCTCGCCACGAAGGCGGGCGATCAGGTCGAGATCAGCGTGCTCGACCGGGGCGAGGGCTGGCCGGACGTGGTGCGGCGACACCTCGGCGAGCCCTTCGTGACGACCAAGCCCGACGGCGTGGGCCTCGGGCTCTACTACGTGCACAATCTCGCCGCCGCGATCGGCGCGAAGCTCACCCTGGTCGACCGCCCCGACGGCGGCGCCATCGCGCAGCTCTCGCTGCCGCTGCGTGCGATGCCCGCGTCGCACGAGCGGCTGGGGCAGGCCCGCGCAGCGATCGCGTGATCGCCGCCTCGAGGACGAGCGCAGGACCAGGAGAAGACGAGATGAGAAGGAAGGACGGGAGAACCCGAGCATGAACGACGAAGCCGAACGAGGCGACCGCGACGATGCCATCGACGTCGCGCACACGATCCTCATCGTCGATGACAATCAGCGCTTCGCCGACACCCTGGCGACCGAGTTCCGCGATCGCGGCTACGACGTCACGTGGCTCGACTCGCTGGCCGCCGTGCGCGATGCGCGGCAGCTGGACTTCGAGTACGCGGTGGTCGACCTGCGGATCCGCCAGGACAGCGGCCTCGACGTGATCGCCGTGCTGAAGGAGCGCAGCCCCGAGACCGTGATCGTCGTGCTGACGGGCTACGGCTCGATCGCGACGGCGGTGCGCGCGACGAAGCTGGGTGCGACGTCGTACCTGACCAAGCCCGTCGACGTCGATCAGCTCGAGCGCGCGCTGATGGGCGAGGAGGAGGAGGAGGAGGTCCCGATCCCGGACCAGTTCCAGAGCCTCTACCGTCACGAGCGCGAATACATCGAGTTCGTGCTCGCCGAGTGCGAGGGCAACATCAGCCAGGCGGCGCGACGCCTGGGCCTCCATCGGCAGAGCCTGCAGCGCAAGCTGCGCAAGTACACCCCGAACTGAAACGAGCACAACGGGGCGCAAGTACACCCCGAACTGAGACGAGCACGACGGGGTGCAAGTACACCCCGAACTGAGACGAGCAAGCCGGGCGCAAGTACACCCCGAACTGAAACGACTGGAACCGGGCGGAAGCAGAAGATGAAGCGATTCGAAGGCAAGCGGGTGCTCGTGACGGGCGCGGCGTCGGGCATCGGCCAGGCCAGCGCGCAGCGCATGGCCTCGGAGGGCGCCACCGTGGCGTGCGTCGACCTGAAGGCCGACGGCTGCGAAGAGACGGTGAAGCAGATCGAGCACGACGGGGGCCTCGCCTTTGCGCTCGCGTGTGACGTCAGCGACGAGGCACGGGTGAATGCGACGGTCGAGGAGGCGGTGGGCCGCCTCGGCGGCCTCGACTCGCTCTGCAACATCGCGGGCATCCTGCACTTCACGCATACCCACGAGCTCGAGCTCGCGAAGTGGAACCAGATCCTCGCCGTGAACCTCACCGGCACGTTCCTGATGTCGAAGGCGGCGCTGCCCGCGCTGCTCGCCGACGACGGCGGCAACGTCGTCAACATGGCGTCGACGGCGGGGCTGGCGGGTCATCCCTGGACGGCCGCGTACTCGGCCAGCAAGGGAGGCGTGCTCGCCTTCACCTGGACCCTCGCGGTCGAGTACGGCAAGCAGGGCCTGCGCGCGAACGCGGTCTGCCCGGGCGCGGTGGCCACGCCGATGCACGAGGTGTTCGAGCTGCCCGAGGGCGGCGACGTGAAGCTGATCGACCGCATCTCCCCCCTCGACAAGTTCCGCGGCCCGGACAAGGCGGCGAGCGTGGTGGCGTTCCTCGCGAGCGAGGACGCGGAGCACATCAACGGCGAGTCGGTGCGGGTCGACGGCGGGACGCTCGCCTGAGTCGCCCGGGCGGCGGTGCTCGCCGCCAAGAGAGATCCCGATGAGCCGGCACCTGCGCGCCTCGCATCCGACCGCCCATCGCGCTCTGCTGGCGCGGCTGCTCGCAGTGTTGGCCATCGCGCTCTGTGGCGCGTCATGGACGTGTCACGTCTCGACCGGGACGACTCCGCCGTGTGAGCATCCCGATGACTGCCGGCTCTACGAGGCCGCCGCGCTCTCCGGCGTCCACTTCGGCTTTCACGACGAGAACGGACCGGGGGACGCGGACGCCGAGCTCGCTGCCGAAGAGGGCAACGCGATCACCAACCACGGCGTGAGCTGGCGGAGCTTCGAGCCGAGCCGCGGCCTCTACACCGCATCGATGGACGCGAACTGCGCGTTCGCCGAGGAGCGCGACCTCTTCCAGATCGGCTTCCACTTCGCGTGGAACCAGGCGCTGCTCGACGACTTCCCTGCCTGGGTCGGCGGCGTCACCGATCCCGACGAGCTGCGCTCGCTCTTGCGCGGCCGGGTGCGCGCGATCTTCGAGCGCTGCCCGGGCCTCGATCGCATCGACGTGGTCAACGAGCCGCTCGCGACACTCGGCGGCACGGCGCTTCATCCGAACCACTTCCATCAGGTGCTCGGCCCGGACTACATCGAAGAGCTGCTGCGGATCGTGCGAGACGAGGCGCCGCCCGGCGTCGAGCTCTTCATCAACGAGAACTTCATCGAGTACTTCCCGGCCCGCGCCGCGGCCTACGTCGAGCTCGTACGCGATCTGGTCGAGTCGGGTGCGCCGCTCGACGCCGTCGGGCTCCAGACCCATCTCCTCCTCGTGACGCCGCCGCTCGCGGCCGAGCCCGACTGGGCGCTCCTGCGCCGCACGATGAACGATCTCGCGGCACTCGGCGTGAAGGTCTTCGTGAGTGAGCTCGACGTGCCCGTCCCTCCCGGCACGCCCGACCGCCGGGAGGTCCAGGCCAGCCGCTATGCGAGGGTCGTCGAGACCTGCCTGGCCGTGCCCGCCTGCGACACGATCGTCGTGTGGGGCATCGACGACGGCCACACCTGGCTCGACTCGTTCGACCTGCTCTCGGGGCCTGATCCCGACCCGCTGCTGTTCGACGACGCGCTCCGCCGAAAGCCCGCCTACGAAGCAGTACGTGAGGCGCTGCTGCGGGGACGCGGAGGCGACCATCCGATCGCGGGTGACCGGCTCGAGGTGCGCCGGCGCGGCGACGGGAGCGCCGTCTCGATCCGCTCGAAGGATCCGCGCGTCGTCTCTCCGACGCCCCGCTCGAAGAACGACCCCGCTCGGGGCGGACTCGACTCGGTCACGATCGAGCTGATCCCGCATGCCGCGGCGGCTGCGACGACGAGCACGCTCGACGGCGGCGACAGGTGGACGGTCCACCGCGGCATCGCAACGCGCTTTGGCGATACGACGTGGCTCACGCTGCGCGAGGGCGACGGGCTCGAGCTCGACCTGCGCGCGACGCCGATGTCGATGCAGGACGCCATCGGCGGCATGAGCGTGCGACTCACCCTGGGCAGCCTGCGCCTCTGCGTCGCGTTCGATGCGTCGACGCAGACGGAATCGTCCGGGGATCTCGTCGTGTACGAGAAGGCTGCGCGACCCGCCGATTGCGATGCCCTCGCGCCCCGACCCGCGATGGGTCAGATCATCACGAGGTGATTCGGCAGCTCGTTACGCTCGTGGGTCGCCGGCACGTGCAGGGCGAGCAGCGCGCCGCACGCATCGACGCACTCGATGAAGCCCTCGACCGTCTCGCCCGCCTTCACGCGCGCAGTGAACGCGTCGACGATCGCCTGCCAGCGCTCGTGACCGACGTGCTCGTCGATCCCGCGGTCGGCGAGGATCTCGACGTAGTGCTCGGCCTCGCTGACGAAGATCAACACGCCGGTCTCGCCCGCCGTGTGGTGCAGACCCTGCTCGAGGAACTGCCGCCGCGCGAGGCTCGAGGCGCGCCACGTGCGCACCGACCCGGGAATCACCCGAAGCATCAACGGGGGCCAGCGGAGCACGGCGAAGAGCGCCACGAACGTGATGGCCTGGGCCAGTAGCAGCTCCGTGGCATCGAGCCACCACGGACCCCAGTGCAGACCCCACGGCACGACGAACGCCACCAACGCGGCCCAGAGCGTCGGAATGTAGGTGTAGTCGTCGGATCGGCGCGCGAGCACCGTCACGAGCTCGGCGTCGGTGTCGCGCTCGATCTCGGCGATGCGCGCCGCGATGCGCGCGGCGCCGGCTTCGTCGATCAGCATCGCGACCGCCCTCCCATCTCTACCACCCTCCGGAGGCGCCGCCGCCGCCGAAGCCGCCACCACCACCGCTGAAGCCGCCGCCGAAGCCGCCACCCCCGCTGCCAAAGCCTCCACGGCCACCGCCGATCATCGGACCAACGAACATTCCGCGTCGGCCCATGCCGCGACCGCCTCCGTTCAGCATCGACAACGCGAAGATGCCGACGAAGAAGACCAGGAAGATCGCCGAGGGCAGCGACGGCGTGGCCGAGTGTGGCCTCTGCTCGCGCATCGCGTACTGACCGCCGAGCGCCTCGACGATCGAGACCGCACCCTCGCGGATCCCCCCATCGACGTCCCCACGCTTGAACGCCGGCAGGATCACGGCGTGGACGATGTTCGACGAGATGGCGTCGGTCAGGACGCCTTCGAGCCCATAGCCGACCTCGATGCGCACACGCCGCTCGGTCGGTGCGACGATCAGCAGGACGCCGTTGTCCTCACCCTTCTGACCGATGCCCCAGTGTCGGCCGAGCCGATAGCCGACCTCCTCGATCGACCGCCCTTCGAGGCTTCGCAGCGTGACGACGACGATCTGGTTCTTCGTCGCGTTCTCGTGACCTTCGAGATAGCGCTCGATCTCGGCCTTCGTCGCGGTCGAAAGCAGCCCCGCCTGATCGACGACGCGCCCCGTGAGCTTCGGGAACGCGATCGGATCGGCTGCGCTCGCGGGACCGATCGCGGCCACGACGAGCAGCGCGATCACTGCTGCGCTCACGCACAGGATGCCGCGGCGGGCTGAAACGGCCGAGCTCGCTCGCATCGGTCGACTCGAGTGCTCACGTTTCAAAAGCTCACCTTCGGCGCCTGCTCGGCGTCGGGCGAGGTCGCCTCGAACGTCTCGCGCATCTCGAGGTCGCTGTACATGAGCGAGTGCCAGATGCGGCCGGGGAACGTGCGGATCTCGGTGTTGTAGCGCTCGACGGCCTGGATGTAATCGCGCCGCGCCACGGCGATGCGGTTCTCGGTGCCCTCGAGCTGGCTCTGCAACGCGAGGAAGTTCTGATTGCTCTTGAGGTCGGGGTAGCGCTCGACGACGACCATCAATCGGCTGAGTGCCCCGCTCAGCTGGTTCTGCGCCTGCTCGAACTTCTGTAGCGCCGCCGGGTCGTCGATGATGTCACGCCCCACCTGCATCGAGCCGACACGCGCGCGCGCCTCGGTCACGGCGGTGAGCGTCTCCTTCTCCTGCGCCGCGAAGCCCTTCACCGTCTCGACGAGATTCGGGATGAGATCGGCCCGGCGCTGGTACTGGTTCTCGACCTGCGCCCACGCCGACTTCACCTGCTCGTCGAGGGTGGGGATGGTGTTGATGCCGCAGCCCGTGCTGAGAGAAGCGAGCGCAGTCAGCAAGAGCACGGCGAAGAGTCGAGCTCGTCCCGAGGACGTGTGCGCGATGCGATTGGTCATGGACCCCCCTGACTCGCACGGGCGCTCATGCGGTCGAGCGAGATCATCACCGCACCTGCGGCTCCACGCAAATGCCGCCGGAGCAGTCATCTCACTGCACCCGCCGCGCCCGCTGCGAAGCTCAGCCCACCAGCAGCCGCAGCAGCAGCGCCTGCGCGGTCAGGGTGATGAGCGCAATCCCCAGCCAGTTGAGCCAGAGCCCGGCCCGGCTCATGTCGGGCACTCGCAGCCAGCCCGAGCCGAAGACGATGGCGTTGGGCGGCGTCGCCACGGGCAGCATGAAGGCACAGCTCGCCGCGAGCGCCGCCGGCACCACGAGCGAGAGGGGGTCGAGGCCGAGCGCGGGGGCGAGCGCGGCGAGCAGCGGCACCAGGGTCGCGGTGGTCGCCGTGTTGCTCGTGAGCTCGGTGAGAAAGACGATGCCCGCGACCACCGTGAGCACGACGACCCAGCCGGGCACGCCCGCTAGCCCCGTCACCTGCGCGGCAAGCAGCTCGCTCACGCCCGTCGAGCGGATGGCCGCCGCGAGGCTCAGCCCCCCGCCGAAGAGCACGAGGATGCCCCAGGGCAGACGCGCGGCCGTGGGCCAGTCGAGCACGAATCGGCGCGGCGAGCGCTCGGCGGGCCAGACGAAGAGGGTCATGGCGGCGAGCATCGCGATGCCGGCGTCGGTGAGCCCCGCGAAGGGATGCACGCCCGCGATCTCCACACGCGCGAGCAGCGGGCGCGTGATCCAGGTCGCAGCGGTCACACCGAAGACGCCGAGCACGATCCACTCGGGCTTCGACATCGGGCCGAGCTCGGCGAGCTGTCCGCGCACCAGCGCACGCCCGCCCTCGATGCGACCGAGCCGAATCGGATGAAGCCAGCGCGTGAGCAGCCACCACACGAGCGGCAGGAACACCACCACGAGCGGCAGCGCGAAGCTCATCCAGCGTGCGAAGCCGATCTCGCGACCGAGCTCGCTATTCACGAACGAGAGCATCAACACGTTGGGGGGCGTGCCGATCGGCGTACCCATGCCGCCGATCGAGGCCGAGTATGCGATGCCGAGCAGCAGACAGAGCGCGAAGGGGCGCACCGGCGAGTCCGGGGCCGTCGCGGCCTCGGTTGCATCGTCGTAGCCGTGCTGCCGCGCCACGAGCGACACCACGCTGGTCGCGACCGGCAGCAGCATGATCGCCGTCGCCGTGTTCGAGACCCACATGCTGAGCATGGCCGTGATGAACATGAAGCCCGCGACGATGCGCGCCGCGTCTTCACCCGCAAAGCCGAGCGTGGTGAGCGCGATGCGCCGATGCAGCCCCCAGCGCTCCATCGCCAGCGCCAGCATGAAGCCGCCCATGAAGAGGAAGATCAGCTCGTGGGCGTAGGGCGCGGCAGCAGCGCGCATCGTCGTCGCGCCGAGCAGCGGCAGGAGCACCAGCGGCAGCAGCGCCGTGGCATGGATCGAGATCGCCTCGGTGAGCCACCACGTCGCCATCCATGTGGCGATGGCGGCGGTGGCACGCCCGGCGCTCGAGAACGCGACTTCCGTGCCGTCGGCACCGGCGTAGCTCTCGGGCAGGAGCAGACCGACGACGAGGGCGGCGGCGGGGCCGGCGATCAGACCTACGTCCTGGAGTCGGCGTCGCGAGACGGGCACCGGCATCGTCATGATGCGTCGCGATCCCGATCGAGCTGCGGGTCACTGAAGGGGGCGAGCTGGCTGGCGAGATCGGTCAACGAGATCGCCTCGACGCCGGGCGCAATCTGGTAGCGCTCCTCCCCCGAGTACACGACGAAGCAGCGCGCCGGCTCGAGGTCGCCCCGCGCGTTGTGGAAGCCCTTCCCGAGCTTCGGCGCAAGCCCGCGCTTGATCTCCACGGCCCACCGCACACCGCTCGGCAGATCGAGGACGAGGTCCATCTCGGCTCCAGCACTCGTACGATAGAAGGACGGCAGGGTGCCGTGGGGCGCCGCCGCGATCAGGTTCTCGATCGCGAATCCTTCCCAGCTCATGCCTGCGACGGGATGGCCGAGCAGGGCTTCCCGATCGCCGAGCCCGAGTAGCCCATGAACGAGACCGCTGTCGCGCACGTATGTCTTCGGAGACTTGACCAGTCGCTTCCTGACGTTCACGTGCAGTGGCTCGAGGCGCCTTACGAGCAGGAGGTCGACGAGGAGATCGAGGTAGCTCGCAACGGTCTTCCCATCGACCGCGAGGCTCGTGCCCAGGCTCTGCGCGTTGAGTCGCGCGCCTTGCGCGTGAGCGAGCATCGTCCAGAAGCGCCGCATGGTCTCAGCAGGCACGCGCCTCCCGAACTGGGGGATGTCGCGTTCGAGATACGTCCGAATGAAGCTCTCGAGCCAGACACTGCTCTGGCGATCGTCCTCTGCCAGAAAGCTCTCCGGGAACCCCCCGCGAAGCCACAACCGATCGACCGATTCGCGTCCGATCTCGGTCACGTTCAGCGGCCCCAGCTCGACGAAGGCCACGCGTCCGGCCAGGCTCTCACCCGACTGGCGCAGGAGATCCATGGACGCAGAGCCGAGTAGCAGGAAGCGGCCGTTGCCCCGGCCCTCTCGCCGTCCCTGATCGATCAGACCGCGCAGGCTCTGGAACAGCTCGGGCAGCCTGTGGATCTCGTCCAGGATGACGAGCTCGTCCGCATGATCGGACAGGTAGAGCTCCGGGTCGGAGAGCCGGGCTCGGTCACGGGGCGATTCGAGATCGAGATAGACGCTCGGCCGGCCGTCGCCGATCTGCATGGCGAGCGTGGTCTTGCCGACCTGGCGCGGACCTACGATGGCAACCGCGGGGAACCGAGCCAGCCGGTCGTCGATGACTTCACGCGTGGATCTGGGAATCATCCTTGCAATATCGGAGATTATCTCCGAATATACAATGATCGATTCAGATACCCCGCGGGCGTCGGCATCATTCGTCGGTCACGCACCCCTCCGACGCGCTCTTCACGTTCTTGATGTACTTGAAGAGCGTGCCGCGGGTGGCCTCGAGGGGCGGCGCCTGCCAGCGCGCGCGGCGCGCGGCCACCTCGGCCTCGGGCACCTCGAGCTCGAGGGTCAGCGCCTTGGCGTCGATCGTGATGTGGTCGCCGTCCTCGACGAGCGCGATCGGGCCGCCCTCCTGCGCCTCGGGTGTGACGTGACCCATGATGAAGCCGTGACTGCCGCCGCTGAAGCGGCCGTCGGTGATGAGCGCGACGTCCTCGCCCATGCCCGCGCCCATGATCATCGACGTCGGGGTCAGCATCTCGGGCATGCCGGGGCCGCCCTTCGGGCCCTCGTAGCGGATGACGATCACGGTGCCCTTCGCGATCTCGCCGCGCTCCATGGCGGCGATCATCGCCTCCTCGCGGTCGAAGACCTGGGCGGGACCGCTGAAGTGCAGGCCCTCCTTGCCGGTGATCTTCGCCACCGCGCCCTCGGGCGCGAGCGAGCCGCGCAGGATCGTGATGTGGCCGGTCGACTTGATCGGGTCGTCCCAGGGGCGGAGCACCTTCTGGTCGGGATCGAGCCCCGGCAGGTTGGCGACGTTCTCGGCGAGCGTCTTGCCCGTCACGGTCATGCAGTCGCCGTCGAGCTTCCCGAGCTCGAGCAGCCACTTGATCACGGCCGGCGTCCCGCCCGCGATGTGGATGTCCTCCATGACGAAGGCACCGCTGGGCTTCAGGTCCGCGAGGAAGGGCGTCTCGTTGCTCACCTTCTGGAAGTCGTCGATGGTGAGGTCGATGCCGAGCGAGCGAGCGATGGCGATGAGATGCAGCACCGCGTTGGTCGAGCCGCCGAGCACGGTCAGCACCACCATCGCGTTGCGAAGGCTCGCCGGGGTGATGATGTCGCTCGGCTTCAGGTCGATCTCGAGCAGGTGCTTGATCGCCTCGCCCGCAGCGAAGCACTCCTTGAGCTTCTTCGGATCGACGGCCGGTGTCGAAGAGCTGTAGGGCAGCGACATGCCCATCGCCTCGATGGCCGACGCCATCGTGTTGGCCGTGTACATGCCACCGCAGGCGCCGGCGCCCGGACACGCGTGGCGCACGATGTCGAAGCGCTCGTCCTCATTGATCTCCTCGGCGAGATACTTGCCGTAGCTCTCGAAGGCCGAGACGATGTCGAGCGGGTCGCCGTTCTCGTTGCAGCCGGGCTTGATCGTGCCGCCGTAGATCATGAGCGCGGGCCGGTCGACACGGCACATGCCCATGATGACGCCGGGCATGTTCTTGTCGCAGCCGGGCAGCGAGATGTTCGCGTCGTACCACTGCGCGCGCATCACGGTCTCGACCGAGTCGGCGATGAGGTCACGGCTCTGCAGCGAGTAGCTCATGCCCTCGGTGCCCATCGAGATGCCGTCACTGACGCCGATGGTGTTGAAGCGCATGCCGACGAGCCCGGCCGCCTCGACGCCCTCCTTCACCTTCGCGGCGAGGTCGAGCAGGTGCATGTTGCACGAGTTGCCCTCGTACCAGACCGATGAGATGCCGACCTGGGCCTTGTTCATGTCCTCTTCGGACATGCCCGTGGCGTAGAGCATCGCCTGGCTCGCACCCTGGGCCTTCGGCTGGGTGATGCGCTGGCTGATCTTGTTGAGGGGCTTCTTCTCGTCGTCGGACATCGGGACTCTCGCGAGCTCGCGGGGGGATCCCCGCACCGGGGTGCGCGGCCCGCAAGAATAGGCCACATCGCACGCCTACGGGGCCGAGAGCCCGGCCGCCGAGGGCCGCTAGATCAGCTCCGCGTCCGCGATGATCTCGACGAGTGCCGGCCCGTCGTGCTCGATGGCCTCGCGCAGCGCGCCTTCGAGACCGATCGCCGCCGTGACGCGAATGCCGCGCCCCCCGCAGAGCTCGGCGTAGTCGGCGAAAGACGGGTTCGAGAGACCCGTCTCCCACACCGGCCACTCGCCCGACTTCTGCTCCTTGCTGATCTTCCCGAGCTCGTCGTTTCGCAGGAGCACGTGGGTGATCGCCATGCCGTATTTCACGGCAGTGGTGAGCTCGCCCATGTACTGGCCGAAGCCGCCGTCGCCCGACACCGACACGACCTTGCGTCCGGCGAAGCGCGCATCGTCCTCCTGCGTCGCGACCCATGCGCCCAGCGCCGCGGGCAGCGCGAAGCCGATACTCCCCAGGTAGCCGCTCATCAGCACCGCCTGCTCCCCCGAGCACTCGAAGTAGCGGCCGAACGAGTAGGTGTTGTTGCCGACGTCGACGGGCAGGATCGCGTCGCTCGGCACCACTCGGCTGAGCGCGTCGAAGATCGCGGCGCTGTTCACGCCCCGGCCCCGGTCGTCGGCGCGGCGCTTCTCCTTCTCGGCGCGCCAGAGCGCCCAGCGCTCGGCCACCTCGGCGCGCTGATCGGTCGCCGCGACCGATGCGGGAAGCGCGGCCTGAAGCGCGTCGATCGTCGCCGCGATCTCGCCCCAGACCGGCACGTCCACGGCGTGGAACTTGCCGAGCGCCATCGGATCGAAGTCGATCTGCACGGTCGGCTTCTTCGGCGTGATGCCGGTGTGGTTGCTGAAGCTGGCGCCGAAGACGACCAGCAGATCGCACTCGTTCATGAACCACGATGCGATGGGCGTCCCGCTGCGGCCGAGCACGCCGCAGCCGAGGGGATGCGAGTCCGACACGAGCCCCTTCGCCTTGAACGTGGTGAGGATCGGCGCGTTCAGCCGCTCGGCCAGCGCGATCACGGCGGGCATGTCGAAGCGCGCGCCGTGGCCGACGATGAAGACCGGGCGCTGCGCCGCGGCCAGTCGCCGGGTCGCCTCGTCGATCGCCTCGTGCGGCGGCGAGATCGCACGCGACGTGATGCGCCCCTCCGGCCCACCCGGCTCGGCGCCCTCGGGGGCGGGAAGCGTCTGCACCTCGTCCGGAAAGATCAGATGGGACACGCCGCGATTCAGCACCGCGCTCTTGCACGCGAGGTTCACGAGCTCGGCGTGCTTGCTCGTCGGCAGCACCGTCTGCGACCACTGCGCGACCTTGCCGAACGCGGCCGAGAGATCGATCTCCTGAAACGCGCCCGGCCCGAGCACCTGCGTGTCGACCTGTCCGGTCAGCGCGATCGCGGGCGCGCGATCGACGTTCGCGTCCCACAGGCCGGTCAGCAGATTCGTCGCGCCGGGCCCCGCAATGCTGAGACACGCTGCCGGCCGGCCGGTCAGCTTGCCGTAGGCCGAGCACGCGAACGAAGCCGCGCCCTCGTGCCGGATGCCCACGTAGCGCAGCCGCCCGGCCTCGCTCTCGCGGCGCAGCGCGTCGGCGAGGCCGAGATTCGAGTGGCCGACCATGCCGAAGACGTTGCGCACGCCCCAGGCGGTCAGCGTCCGCGCCATGACGTCGGACACCGTGTCCTGGTGCGCGACCGCCTCTTCGAGCCCCACGTACACGCCGTCGTCACGCACATCGACCGGATACGTCGGGACGCAGTCGCCGAAGCCCTCTGGCGGTGCACCGGTCGTCGGGTGGTAGTCCCAGCCGTGCCACGGACAGCGCAGCCAGCCGTTCTCGATCGAGCCCTCGCCGAGCGGACCGCCCTGATGGGGACACTTGTTCGAGAGCGCGGCGTACACGCCGTCGAGGTGCGTCATGCAGACGGTGTGGGTGCCGAGAGTCTTCGGGGCGACGCGGCCTTCGGGCAGCTCGCCCGGGTCGAGGGCCCTGTGCCAGACGGTGCGCGTGTCCTTGCTCATCCTGTCCCCTCGATCAGCACGCTGGCGTCAACTCGGTGCATCGCTCACCAGCAACGCACGACACGCCGCGACACCTCGCGCGAGGAACGCGGCCACTGCATCCGCCGGCCGTGTCAGCGACGCGTCGGCCATCTCGGTCGCCGTCCACACTGCAGCCGTGAAGCCCTCGGTGTGCCAGCGACCCTGGTCGCCGACTGCAGGGAGCGCCACACCATCCGGCGCCGGCCAGGGCGAAACGTACCAGTAGGGCTCCGCGTACGCGTCGTCACCGAGCGAGAGACCGAACCCGACCGTGGCCGTGGCGTCGCCAGCTTCGTCCGTCGCGACCGTGAGCAACGCGCCCGCGTCGAAATGATGAGGCCAGACGCGCACCTCCGGCGTGCCGGCCTGCCGGCCCGCCAGCGTGGAGAGCGCCTCGTGCGCGTTACCGAACCAGGCGGCGAGCTCGGTGGCGACGGCGGCATCGGGGCGCGTGAATGCGGTGCCCCCCTCGACGACGTGCCGCGGCAGCTCGTAGTCGGGCGGGCAGAGCGCCCGGTCGGAGAGCTCGGAGAGACCGCCGCGCTCGAGCGCCGCCGCCGCTTCGGCGAGCACGTCGGCGAAGCTTCGGCCCTCGAGATCGACCCGCTCGATGCGTCGACCGTCCGCGCCGATCAATGCGATCGCGAAGCCCTCGATCTCGAGCGCGAGCCGCGGGCCCCGCGACGTGAGCGGGCGTCCCACGAGCGCACCGAGGCCGTCATCCCAGCCGAGATTCGGGTGCGAGTCGTCGGGCGCCGGGTCGAGCAGCGTCGCCCCGCCCGCCGCCACGATCTGCGCTGCATGATGCAGCTGCAATCGTGCGTCGACGAGATCGGAGAGCGCCACGGTGCCGACCGATCTCCAGCCCATGGCTTCTCCCCGATCGCGCCGTCGCTCAGATCTCGTAGATCAGCTTCCCGTCCTTGCGACGGTACACGCCGGCGTCCCCGAGTATGCGTAGGTGCTCGAGGTGAGCGTAGGTCTCGCTCTCGGCCATGCCGCCCCAGGAGCGCTCGCGGAAGAGCTTCTGCATGAACGCCTCGACGGTGTTCGGACCGATCTCGTCGGCGATCTGCTTGATGCGCGCGAGGCGCTCGTCGTGATGCACCTTGATGTCGTCGCAGCGCGCCTTCAAGTCATCGAATGGATGACCGTGCGCGGGCAGCACCTGATCGACGTCGGGCAGACTACCCACGCGGTCGAGCGAGTCGAAGAACGCGGCGAGCGGATCCATGTAGGTCGAGAGGCCCGAGATGTGCGGCGTGATCGTCGGCAGCACGTGATCGCCGGCGAGGAAGATCCCCTCGGCGGGGTCGTGCAGGCAGATGTGGTCCTCGGTGTGACCCGGCGTGTGCACGACGAACCACTCACGGCCCGCGAGTCGCACGACGTCCCCCGCCTTCACGGGCTCGGTGATCTCGGGGAAGACCGACGTGCGCATCAGGAGGCGTCGCGCCGTCCACATGAGGCGCATCTTCCACGGCGGCCTGGGCCGCTCGCCGCCCCAGGGCGTGCCGCCTTCCCAGACCTTGCGCGGCAGCTTGTCACCCGGGCGCGCGAGTCGCCCCTCCTCGGTTGCGGGCCCCAGGTTCTCGTGCTCGGGCGTCCCCTCACCGATGCCCGCACTCGGCCCGTGCAGGTGGGCATGCGCGTGGCTGTGCTCGTGCTCGTGCTCGGCGAGGTCCTCGGCCGACACGTCGACGTGCGGGATCGGCGAGCCGAGTCGGAACGCGTCGTGCGCAATCACCTTCGCGCCCGCGTCACGAGCCAGCCGCGACGCGCCACCGAAGTGATCGGGGTGACTGTGCGTGACGACGACGTGATGGACGTACTTCAGCGGGATGCCGGCGCGCTTCAGCCGCTCCTGCAGCGTCTTGTACGAGCTCGGCGTCGGCATGCCCGGGTCGACGAGGGTCGCGCCCTCGGCGTCGAGCAGCGCGTAGCAGTTCACGTGTCCGAGGCCCGGCATGCGGATCGGCAGCTCCATGCGGAGCACGTCCGGTGCGACCTCGGTCACCTCTTCTCGGGCTTCTTCCTGCTCCTGCTTTCTCTTCTTGGCCATCCAGCGAGGCTAGCAGGATGCGCGGCCCTCTCAGAGCCCCGTGTACGTGCCGATCTCGGCGAGCTTCCTCAGAGCCCCGTGTACGTGCCGATCTCGGCGAGCTTCCTCAGAGCCCCGTGTACGTGCCGATCTCGGCGAGCTTCCTCAGAGCCCCGTGTACGTGCCGATCTCGGCGAGCTTCCTCAG
>CAYYSY010000104.1:0-31269 GCA_964474355.1 uncultured Spirochaetaceae bacterium
GGCCGACGTCCCAGAGCCCGTACACGTAGGCGTCGAGAAGCAGGAAGTGCGCGCCGTTCACGCCGCTCTCCATGATGTTGCCGCGGAAGCGGGCCTCTCTGTTCAGCGGGGTCCGCTGGGTGCTGTCCCCCTGAATCTGGATCAGATCCATGAAGTAGGTGAAGCGCACGAACGAGCCGTAGTTGCGCCAGTCCGCCTGGATCTCGTGGGTGCCCTTGAAGAGCACCGAGAAGACGTCGCCACGATTCCAGTTGAGGTTGCCGTCGTCGGTGTTCAGCAGGGCGCCTTCGACCGCGATGTCGGTGGGGGCGTCGGCGTTGCAGCCGCCGTTGATCGACGCGACCTGCCTGCAGTCTCGCTCCTGGGTCCGGACATTGACCGAGGTGGAGAGGGTGGAGTAGAAGCTGGCCTCGAAGTCGCCCTTCTTCCACTGCGCCGCGTCGACCGGCGACGCGATCGTGAGCGCGCCGAACATGGCGAACGCCACGGCCGCGATGGCCCACGCGATGGGCAACGAGAGTCCCCGATCGTGCACCGAGCACGAGATCCGCTTCACGCGACCATCCTCCCCGTCATGCCCTGGCGGCGCTCCACATCGTGGAGCCGATCCGCACATGAACGTAGCCTGACGCGTTCGCCTTCGACCGTGCAAGCACAAAGGAGGTCGTGCGTCCGACAGAATCGATGAGCGGCGATGCCAGTCACGCGTTCGATCGTAGAGACGCCGTGCGCTGGCTGGGGCAGAATGGAACACGCGAGCTGCCGTGCTGCGGGCGGGCGGGCGGGTGGGAGGTCACCCGCTCCGTCGAGGGTTTCGCCCGGCTCGGAAGCCCGTGCGGTCCCGGGACAGGCTTCCGGGTGCGGCCCTTGCGCCACGCTGACCGGCCGACGACGCTGGGGCAGGTCGTTTCATCCGAGGGGACGGGGTGTCACGTAGAATCAACTCGCACGACGTGACGGACTTGCTCGAGCGTCTGTTCTTCGGCCGTCGTGTCGTGACCCTCGCCGTGCTCGCCGCCTTCACGGTCGCCATGGGCGTCTACGCCTCGCGCGTGCGGATCGATACCGCCTTCGAGAGCCATCTCCCCACCGGCCACCCGTACGTCCAGACCTTCATCGATTTCAAGGATCAGATCTCGGGCGTCAACCGCGTGATCCTCGCGGTGCGCGCCACCGACGGCGACATCTGGACGCCTGACTACTTTCGCAAGCTCCTCGAGGCGACCGACACGCTGTCCTTCCTGCCGGGGATCGATCGGCGCACCGTCACGTCCCTCTGGACGCCGAACATCCGCTACGTCGAGATCACCGAAGACGGCATGTACCAGGAGGACATGATCGGCGCGGGCGTCACGGCCGAGAGCATCACGCAGGAGGACGTCGAACGCGTTCGCGAGCGGGTGCTGAACAGCGGGCTCGTCGGGCGCCTCGTTTCGCGAGACTTCACGACCGCGATGGTGGTCGGCGAAGCCCTCGATGTGGGTCTCGCGTCGCAGGGCGCCATGGGTGTGCTCGAGCTCGCCGACCGGCTCGAGGGCGACGTGCGCGAGAATCTCCGAGACGAAGACTACGACGTTCACATGATCGGCTACGTCCGAATGGTGGGCGACATCGCGGACGGCGCCCGCAGCGTCGTCGTGTTCTTCGCGGTCGCCTTCGTGCTCACGGCGCTGGCAGTCTACGTCTACTCGCGCTCGTGGGTGCTCACGATGCTGCCGCTCGCGACCTCGCTCGTCTCGGGCGTCTGGCAGTTCGGGGTGATGGAGCTGCTGGGCCTCGGCGTCGACCCGCTCGCGATCCTCGTCCCCTTCCTCGTGTTCGCGATCGGCGTCTCTCACGGCATTCAGCAGGTGAACCTCATCGCGGCGCGCATCACCGCCGGCGACGACAGCCTGACCGCCGCGAAGCGCACCTTCCGGGGGCTGCTCGTGCCGGGCTCGATGGCGCTCGTCACCGACGGCATCGCCTTCGCGACGTTGATGCTGATCCCGATCCCGATGATCCAGACCCTCGGTCTGGCGGCGGCCATCGGCGTCGGGTTCAAGATCGTCTCGAACCTCGTCCTGCTGCCGGTCTGCGCCTCGTTCTTCACGTTCGACGCCGCGTTCGTCGCGCGCTTCCAGCGCTCGCGCGCCGTCTCGACCGAGGTGATGCGTCGGATCGGCATGCTGGCCGAGCCTCGCATCGCGCGCCGCCTGCTCGTCGGCATCGTCGCGCTGCTGGCGCTGGCCGTCTGGCAGGGCCGCGGCCGCCACGTCGGCGACCTGCACCCCGGCGCGACCGAGCTGCGCCCCGACTCCCGCTACAACGTCGACGCGGCGCTGATCACCGACCGCTTCGACTTCGGGCTCGACGTGCTGACGGTGATGGCGGTGACCCGGCCCGACTCGTGCATCGACTACGAGACGCTCGACCATCTCGACCGGTTCAGCTGGCACATGCAGAACGTGCCGGGCGTGATGTCGGTGATGTCGACGCCCATCGTCTCGCGTTTCATCAACGCCGCGTGGCACGAGGGCCGCCTCGAGTGGCGCGCGCTGCCCCGCGACGAGATCGCTCTCATGCAGGTGACCTCGTCGATTCCGTCGGGGCTGGGCGTCACGAACGCCGACTGCACGCTCATGCCGGTGCAGGTCTTCGTCGAGGATCACAAGGCCGAGACGATCCGCCGCGTGACCGAGTCGGCGGATGCCTTCATCTCCGCGAACCCGAGTGACCGCGTGACACTGCGCATGGCGAGCGGCAACGTCGGGATCGGCGCCGCCACCAACCAGGCCCTCGAGGACGCGGAGATCCCGATGATGCTCTGGGCCTACGCGAGTATCGTCCTGATCGTGTTCGTGACCTATCGCGACTGGCGGGCGGTGGTCTGCTGCTGTCTGCCCCTCACCGTGGCGACCTTCCTCGGGTACTGGTTCATGAAGGAGCTCGAGATCGGCCTCAAGGTCTCGACCCTGCCCGTGATGGTGCTCGCGGTGGGCATCGGCGTCGACTACGCCTTCTATATCTACGGGCGCCTCGAGTTCCACATGAAGCGCGGCGAGACGGTCGTGCGCGCCTACCAGCAGGCGCTCTTCGAGACGGGCAACGCGGTCGCGTTCACCGGCATCACGCTCGCCGCGGGCGTCGCCACGTGGGCCTTCTCGCCGCTCAAGTTCCAGGCGGACATGGGGCTGCTGCTCAGCTTCATGTTCACCATCAACATGGTCATGGCCGTGACGGCGCTGCCGGCGCTCGCGGTCGTGCTGCACGGGGGCCGCGAAGGTAACGGCGCCGCCTCTGTGTCTACACCCGATGGGCCCGTCTCGTAGACGGAGAGTCGCTGGCCCGAGGAGGAGAAGACGGATGTGCAAGCACCTCATCCATCGCATCGAGAAGATGCTCGATGGCAGATCCCCCGACGTCGACGCGGCCGAGCGCACGCGGATCGCCGTGGGAGCGTTGCTCGTCGAATGTGCGCGTATCGACTCGCGCTACTCGGACGCGGACCGGCAGGCGGTCGCCGACGCGCTCGTGGAGCTTTTCGAGCTGGACCCCGAAGTGACCGACGCCCTCGTCGCCGTGGCCGAGAAGCGCAGCGAGGAGGTCTGGCACGACTGGATCCTGACCCAGGCGGTCAAGCGCGGCTTCGATGCGGACGGCCGGCGCGCGCTGATCGCCGAGCTCTGGCGCATCACGCAGACCAACGGCGTCCTCGAGAACCGCGAGCAGGGCTTCATCCAGCGCATCGCCCGTGAGCTCGAGCTCTCCGAAGAAGACGTCGAAGCGCTCCGCGCCGGTGCCGAGGACGGCGGTCGATGACACGCCGCGCGCGTATGGCGAGGCGTGCAGCGACGCGACCTCTCCGAGGCGCCGTCGCAGTGCTCTCCGTTGCGTCTCTGCTCATCGGTGTAGCGGCGCCCGCCGACGATGATGCGAGCGCCTACGCGGTGGCCTCCTCGCTCGCCACGACGTCGCTGCTGCTCGACGCCACGCGCGCGGGCTCGCGCATCGTGGCGGTCGGCATCCACGGCCACGTGCTGCTCTCCGAAGACGACGGCTCGACCTGGCGCCAGGCGGCTGCGGTGCCGACACGCACCACGTTGACGGACGTCCACTTCGTCGACGAGCGGGCGGGCTGGGCCGTCGGGCACGACGCCATCGTCATGGCGACCGTCGACGGCGGCGAGCGCTGGACGCTGCAGCACCGCGACCCGGAGGCGGATGGTCCGCTCTTCTCGATCTGGCTCGACGCGGCCGGCCGTGGGCTCGCCGTCGGCGCGTATGGCCAGGCTCTGTCGACCGAAGACGGGGGCGAGACGTGGCAGCCGGCCCGAGTCGCCGGCCCGGACGAGGACCCGCACCTGAACGAGCTCTTCACGGGCGCAGGCGACACGCTCTACATCGCGGCGGAAGGGGGGCGCGTGTTCCGCTCGGCCGATGGCGGCCAGAGCTGGGAGCCGCGCCCTTCGGAGTACGCCGGCTCGTTCTGGGGTGGCATCACGCTCTCGAGCGGGCGCCTGATGGTCTTCGGCATGCGCGGGCACGTGTTCGCGAGCGATGACGACGGCCAGAGCTGGGAGGCGCTGCCGAAGGTCTCGCGCTCGTCCCTCTCCGCGGGTGCGGAGCTCGCGAACGGCGACGTCGTCGTCGCCGGGCTCGCGGGGGCCGTGCTCGTGAGCCGCGACGGCGGCCGGAGCTTCGTCTCGATGATTCGTCCCGAGCGAAAGGGCGCAAATGCGGTGCTGCCGCTGACCTCCGACAGGGGCATCCTGCTCTTCGGGGAGGGGGGCGTGCGGCGACTCAGCGCGTCCGAGCTGGAGGAGCGCGAGACAGCAGAGCCTTGAGCACGGGCGGTCAGTCGTGCGACGATGGGGGTGGTCTCGAGCGGCGCGCCCCCGCCTCGTGCCGGTGAAGACGGCCTTCGGCCAGAGGACCCAGCCATGAGTACGTACGTGATCGGTCTCGACTTCGGGGGCGGCGGAGGCCGATCCATCCTGCTCGACCTGCATGGTGGCGGCACGATCACCGCGTCGCGGCCGTGGCGCTTCGCGACCGCGCCCGGGACGGGCGGCCTCGGCTTCGACGTCGATCTCGATGCCGTGTGGTCGGTCTACGCCGCGACGACGCGCGAGGTGCTCGAGCGGGCGGGCGCCCGGCCCGAAGAGGTGATCGGCGTCGCCGCCACCGCCGTCCGGCTCGGCAACGTGATGCTCGACGCGACAGGCGACGCCGTCCTCGCAGTGCCCAACCGCGACGCGCGCGCGGCGGGGCCCGGCCTCATGCTCGGCATCGAGCACGGCGACGGATTGTACGAGGCGACGGGCCGCTGGCCGCTGCCGATCCACTCCGCGGCGAGGCTGCAATGGCTGAAGGCCGAGCGGCCGGACGACTTCGCGCGCATCACCGACGTGCTCTCGATCAGCGACTGGATCGCGTTCGGGCTCTCGGGCGAGCGCGCCAGCGATCCGAGCCAGGCGGGCGAGACCCTCCTCTTCGATCTGCGCGCGTGCGGCTGGTCGGACGAGTGGATCGACCGGCTCGGGCTGCCGCGGGAGATCTTCCCGGCGGTCCACGAGTCGGGCACGAAGCTCGGCGAGCTCCAGGCCGAGGCCGCCGAGGCGCTGGGCCTCACGCCGGGCATCGCGGTCGCTGTCGGCGGCGGCGACACCCAATGCGGTCTGCTCGGCGCGGGCGCGACCGGCGTGGGCGACGTGGCCGCGGTCGCGGGCACGACCGGCCCGATCCAGCTCGTGACCGGCAGCGCGGTGGTCGACCCCGAGCGCAGGCTCTGGTCCGGACACCATCTGATTCCCGGCCGCTGGGTGCTCGAGAGCAACTGCGGTCCCCTCGGCGAGACCCTCGAGTGGTTCGCGCGGCTCCTCTATCAGCAGACGCAGGACGGCTCGGGCAGCGTGTCGCCCGTGCTGCGCCTGCTCGGGGAGGCGGCCACGTCGACGCCCGGCGCGCGCGGGCTCCTGTCGAGCCTCGGCGCCGAGGTCATGAACGCGAAGCAGATGGGGCTGCCGCTCGGTCAGCTCACGCTCAGTCATCTCAGCAGCGTCGACGATGCCACCCCGCGCCGTCATCTCGTGCGATCGGTGGTGGAGGGCACGGCGTGCGCGCTGCGCGCGAACCTCGAGCAGATCGTCGAGGTCGCGGGCGGCGAGCGCGGGCCGCTTCGGCTGACCGGCGGTCTCTCGCAAAGCGAGACGTTCGCGGGCATCGTCGCGGGCGTCCTCGGCGAGAGCATCACGATCCCCTCCGACGCGGGCTCGACGGGGCTCGGCGCGGCGATGTGCGCGGCGGTAGGCGCCGGCGCGTATCCCGATCTCGAGACCGCGGCTTCCAAGCTGGTCGAGACGCGCGCGTGCGCGCCCGCTGCCAGCGAGGCGGACGATCAGGCGGCGCTCTACGAGCGCTGGACGAAGCTGCGCGCGGCCCGCGCCACGGCCGACGCCGAGGCCGCGACGCTCACGATGCCCTTCGCCGTGGGCGCGCATCAGGCGACCGAGGCCGGCGACGCGAGCGGCGCGCGACCGCGCGTGCTCGTGGCGGCCGACTTCGATGCGGCCTCGCTCGAGGCGCTCGGCGAGATCGCCGACGTGACCTATGCGTCGTTCCGCGAGGCGAAGCGCATGCTGACGGGCGACTCGCTCGTCGAGGCGTTGCAGGGCTATCAGGCCTTCGTGACCGAGATCGACCTCGTCGACGCGCGCTCGATCGAGAAGCTGCCCGAGCTTCGCATCGTGGCCAGCTGCCGTGGCGACGCGGTGAACGTCGATATCGATGCGTGCACTGCGTTCGGCATCCCCGTGCTGAACGCGCCCGGTCGCAACGCCGACGCCGTCGCCGACCTGACCATCTGCTTCATGCTGATGCTCGCTCGGCGAATGCCCGAGGCCTCGTCGTTCCTGCACGATCCGAGCATCACGCCCGGCGACATGGGCGCGATGGGCAAGGCCTTCGGCACGTTGCAGGGACAGGAGCTCTGGAAGAAGACGATCGGCCTGATCGGGCTCGGCGCCGTCGGGCGCCACGTGGCCGAGCGGCTCTCGGGGTTCGGCGCGCGCGTGCTCGTGGCCGACCCCTTCGTCTCGCCCGAGCAGGCAGCGCTCGTGGGGGCCCGGGTCGTCTCGCTCGAGACGCTGCTGCGCGAGAGCGACTTCGTGAGCCTCCACGCCGCCGTCACGCCCGAGACCACCGGCATGCTCGGCGCGAACGAGCTCGGCTGGATGAAGTCCACCGCGTACGTCGTCAACACCGCGCGCGCGGCGCTCGTCGACGAGGACGCGCTCGTCGCGACGCTCGCCGAGGAGCGGATCGCAGGTGCGGCCCTCGACACGTTCTCCGTGGAGCCGCCCGGCGCGGCGCATCCGTTGATGCAGCTCGACTCGGTGATCAGCACACCGCACGTCGGCGGCAACACGACCGACGTGAGCGCGCACCAGGGCGAGATCGTCGTGGGTGATATCCGCCGGCTGCTCTCCGGCGAGCGGCCGCTGCACGCGCTCAACCCCGACGTGCTCGACGCGTTCGACCTCGTTGCCGAGCGCCCGACGCCCGACGCCGAGACCATCGAGCGGCTCGCCGCCGGGCCGGCGCCCGCGGTGTCGGACCTCCAGAAGAAGAAGAAGGAGAAGAAGCCCGGCGAGGCTGCACCTGCACCGGCCGCAGCGCCGCCGGTCGTCGACGTCGCCGACGTGCCCGAGGAGGTGCGGGCCGGCATGGAGGCGATTCTCGCCGACTTCATGGCGCGCATCACGGGCGATGACGCCGTCGCGGCCTTCTCGGCGGACAAGGACGTGACGCTCCACTTCGACCTGTCCGACATCGGGCTCGCGTGCTGGATCCACCTGGGCCCGGGCGACTCGTTCGCGGGCGGCGTCGGTGACCCCGATGGCGACGCCGACGTCGAGCTGCGGATGCGCGCCAACATGTTCGACGGGATGTTCACCGGCACCGCGAACCCGATGGAGGCGGCCATGGACGGACGCCTCTCGTTCACGGGTGACGCGGCCAAGGCGATGACCCTGCAGCAGCTGCAGCCCGACCTCGCGCGGCTCTACGTCGAGGCGCGCGAGGCGAGCGGGCCGCCCGGCGACCTCGACGCGTTGCCCGATCCCGCGACCGGCGCCGTCGCCGCCGCGCCGCCGGCACCGGCGGGCGCGGGCGACCCGCGCATCGCGATCGTCGACACCGTGCGCGAGCTCTACGAGGCCGAGCTGATCACGGCGACCGGCGGCAACGTCAGCGCGCGTATCCCGGATCGCGCCGGTGGCGAGGGGAGCGCCGGCGGCAAGGGGAGCGCCGGCGGCCAAGGGATAGGCGAGTGCTGGATCACGCCGTCGCGCCTCTTCAAGGGCGACCTCGCGCCCGAGGTGATGGTACGCATCGATCTCGAGGGCAAGTCGCTCGACGCGGGCTCGCGCTCGCCGTCGAGCGAGTGGGACGTGCACTGCGCGATCTATCGCGCGAAGCCCGAGGCGAAGGCGGTGGTCCACGCCCACGCGCCCAACGCGACGATCCTCGCGAACACAGGGCTGCCCTTCCTGCCGATCTCCACCGAGGCGGCCTTCTTCGGGAACATCCCACGCGTGCCCTTCATCATGCCGGGCACCCACGAGCTCGCGGTGGCCGTCGAGGAGGCGATCTCGGATAGCTGGGCCGTGCTCATGGTGAACCACGGGCTCATCGTCGCGGGCCGCACGCTGCGCAGCGCCGCCGACATGGTCGAGATCATCGAGCGCAGCGCCGAGATCATGCTCGGCTGCCGCGCCGTCGGAGAGGAGCCGCCCGTTCTCCCCGACGACGTGGTCGAGACGCTGCGGCAGATGGGCGACATGATCGCGTAGTGCGAAGGACAGCAGCATGAGCGCCCGCGCATCGACCGCGTTCACGAATGGCGAGATCGCGGACTGCCTCGATCGCGTCGCCGACCTGCTCGAGGCGCAGGATGCGAACCGCTACCGCGTGCGTGCCTACCGGGCGGCGGTCGATACGATTCGGAAGCATCCGCGGTCGATGTCCGAGGTGCTCGCCGAAGGTGGCGTCGAAGCACTCGAGGCGTTGCCGACGATCGGTCGGGGGATCGCCGGCCATGTGGCGGAGATGGTCGGCCGCGGAGGCCTCACCCTGCTCGACCGGCTCGAGGGGGAGGTCTCGCCCGAGGCGCTCCTCTCGACCGTTCCGGGCATCGGCCCGGAGCTCGCCGCCCGCATTCATCACGAGCTCGCGGTCGACACCCTCGAAGAGCTCGAGGTGGCCGCCCACGATGGACGGCTCGCGCAAGTGCAGGGGTTCGGGCGGCGGCGGGTGCGGGCGGTGCAGGACGAGCTCGCGGTCCTGCTCGGCCGCTCCGCTCGCCACCGCGCCCGGCGCCGCGCCTGGCTCGATGCAGGGCGCACACCGCCCGACGGCGCGGGGCCGACGCCGCGCCCCGATGTCGCGACCTTGCTGGCGGTCGACACCGAGTACCTCGAAGGCGCGGCCGAGGGACGGCTGCGCAAGATCGCCCCCCGGCGCTTCAACCCCGAGCACGAGGCGTGGCTGCCGGTCCTGCACGTCGAGCGCGACGGCTGGGACATGACGGCGCTGTTCTCGAACACCGCCCGTGCGCACGAGCTCGACCGGACCCGGGACTGGGTCGTCATCTACTACCGCCACGATGGCGACGAGGGCCAGTGCACGGTCGTGACGGAGACGCGTGGCCACGACGCGGGACGCCGTGTCGTGCGGGGCCGCGAGGCAGAGTGCGCGGCGCACCATGCGGCGCAGTCGGGCCGCTCGCCCCGCTGAACGGTCAGGGAATGGCCGCGACGATGCGCAGCGGCCCCCCGCTGCCGCCCCCGATCTTCATCGGCAACGCGATCACCGTGAACCCCTTTGCGGGTAGGCGGTCGAGGTGCGCGACGTTCTCGAAGGCTGGGATGTCGAGTGCGAAGAGCGCGACGTGTGCCTCGAAGTGCGTCGACGGACCGTGGTCGATGCTCGGCGTGTCGAGGCCGATCGCGGCGATACGGCGATCGGCCAGCCATGGCACTGCGGCCGGGTCGAGGCCGGGGAAGTGCAGGGCGGCCGCCCCGGCCTCGCCGCGAAGGGCCGTGCCCATGTAGCGCTCGCGATCGGGCCAGTAGCGGCCGAAGCCGGTGTGGAGCAGGACGATCGCGCCCTCGGGCACCCGGCCGTGGGCACGCTCCCAGGCCTCGAGATCGGCGACGCCCACGCGATGATCGCGATCGGAGGCGCACACCTCACGCACGTCGACGACGATGCCGGGTGCGATCAACCGATCGAGCGGGACGCGGTCGGTCGTGGCGCCTCCTTCGTAGAAGTGGATCGGCGCGTCGAGGTGGGTGCCGCCGTGCTCGGGCGTCGCGATGCCGTGCGCCTCGTAGTAGTAGCCCCCGGGCGTCATGCCCTTCGCGCGCGTCGTCAGCTCGAAGCCCGACTCGGTGGGCCAGTAGATCGTGTGCTCGTCGAAGGTGTGCGTGAGGTCGACGAGCTCGTGCTCCCACACGGGCTTCGTCGAGGCCGCGCATCCGAGCGTCATCGACACGGCGAGCAGCGCGAACATCGGGCGCATGTGGGCCTCCTCTCGAGTCGGGATCCCGGCCGGCGGTGGGTGTGGATGCGCTGGATCCGTCCCGTACGGGGCGGTCACGTCGCCGTCCCGCAGAGAGGATCGCACGCTGATGTGGAATCGAGCCGACACGCCCGGACCCCGCCCCTACGGGGAGCCTGGTGCCCGCCCCGGCGCAGCGCCCTGAGGCACACCCACGCGCACTCCGGGTGTGCAATCCTTCGAATCCCTCGCGCGCACGTGCGCGCACGAAATCCCCGAAGCGCAGCCATCCCAGGAGAGTCGAGATGACGTCCATCGAAGAAATCATGCACCGTGACGTGGTGACGGCCGAGCCCGACGAGATGGTCGCGGCGGTCGTCGAGCGCATGAGCGACGCCGGCGTCGGCGCGGCGGTGATCGTCGAGGACGGCAAGCTGCGCGCGCTCTTCTCCGAGCGCGACCTGCTCAACCGCGTCGTGCGTGACGGACGCGACCCCGCGAGCACGCGCGTCATCGAGGCGGCGACCGAGCAGGTCGTTTCCGTGCCGAAGAGCGCGTCGATCCGCAAGTGCGCGGAGGCGATCAGGACCCGCAAGTCGCGCCACCTGCCGATCGTCGACGACGGCAAGCTCGTCGGCATCGTCTCGGCGCGCGACTTCTTCGAGCTGCTGTCGGGCAAGTTCGAGGATCTCGTCGAGCACCTTCGCTACGAGAACCAGCTCGCGGACGATCAGGACCCGTACGACCACCTCGGCGGCAGCTACGGCCGCTGATCGGGCCGGTGGGGCGGGGCTCAGTCTTCCGAGCTTCCACGCGATCGCCCGATCGCGCGCGCCCCATGCCGTCGTAGCCATCTCCGTCCCCGCGCGACGAAGTCTGCTGCGACCAACCCGGGCCGCTTGGCCAGCGATCGGGGCGGGCGGTCGTGGTTGGCCCCGACCGAGTCGCAGAGATGCGACGGGAGGCGGTGAGCTTCGTATCGGGCCGGGATCTCCAGGAAGGCGTCGGCCAGCTCGGGCTGCCCGATCTCGCGGGCGAGTGCGCTCATGACGTCGACTGCCCCGCCCAGCTCGGCGAGTCTCGCATCGGCATTGCGCCGAAACTGGATCTCGTAGTCGATCAGCTCCTCGAGCTCGTTGGCCAGCCGCACGAGCAGGGCATCGCGCCCGGGCGCGTCGAGCTCCGAGGCGAGAGAGCGTTTGCTCTCCCAGTCGTCACCGGTCCACTCGAGCGAGCAGAACGCGGCGAGCCGCGCCTCGACGTCCCGGCCCATGGCCTGACGCACCGCCGCCCGCTTCGACTCCGTGATGCCGCGCGTCCCGTCGCCGAAATCGCCCTGGTCGTAGAGCCCGTGAAGCAGGCCGCAGAGCACCACGTCGGGCTCCGCCCGGGCAGTCGCGAGGATGCTGGCCGTGCCCAGGACGTGGCAGATGAAGGGGCGCCCGCTGGGGCGGAAGCGGGCCGAGTGGAGATCGGCGGCGAGCTCATGGGCATCGCGGACGCGGCCGACGAACGCGTCGTCGTAGCCCTGGTCGATCAGCTGGCGGTAGAGCCGGGTGGGGGTCTCTGCCGGCGTGTCCATCGGATGCATCGCTGAATCGTCCCCCTCGACGCCGAGGCCGGGTCGGTCGGAGGTTAGCTCGTGCTGCGCGTGCGCTGCCTGAGTGTTACCGCTGGCGCGTGGTGGGCTCGCCTTTCGTTGATCTCGCACCATTCGTTCCCGATCGGACTTGAAATCGGGGCCGCCTCACGCATGCTCAGTCGTGATGGTGGCGCCGCCTTCGGCGGGGCCAACGAGGGAGTGAGCGGCCTTGACCATGCTTCCCTGCATCCTCGAGCCGACGCCGGATGATCCGACCGGGCTCGCCGCGTTCGCGAGCGAGCGGCGTGCGCCGATCCTCGATGCGCTCGAACGCCACGGTGCAGTGCTGCTGCGGGGGCTGACCGGAGCTGGGAGCGAAGCCCTCGAGCACGTGGCCGAGACGATCGGTCCTCCGCTCATGGACTACCAGGATCGGGCAGCGCACCGCACTCGAGTCGGGGGCCGCGTGTACACGTCCGCGGACTATCCGCCCAAGCACGAGCTCTTCCTCCACAACGAGGCGACCTACGCGCGCCGGTTTCCCCGGAAGCTCTTCCTGCACTGCGTGACGCCAGCTGAATCCGGCGGAGAGACACCGCTCGCCGATTCCGTCTCGGTCTGCGAGCGGCTCTCGCCGGAGATCGTCGACGCCTTCGCTCGCAAGGGCGTGTCCTACGTACGCAGCTTCGGCACCGGTGCGTTCGGTCCTTCGTGGCAGGATGCGTTCCAGACCGGTGATCGCGACGAGCTCGAGGACTATTGCCGCGAGTCGGGGATCGAGACCGAGTGGCGCGACGGCGATCGGCTGCGCACCCAGCAGACCCGACCGGCGCTGATCCGGCATCCGCAGAGCGGCCGCACCGTCTGGTTCAACCACGCTGCCTCCCTCCATGTCTCGACCCTCCCGCCGGCGACGCGGCGGATGGTGCTGAAGCTCTTCACCGACGCGGACTACCCGTGCAATACCTATTACGGCGACGGTTCGGTGATCGAGTCCGACGTCCTCGATGCGATCCGCGATGCGTACCGCGCCGAATCGGTCACCTTCGAGTGGCGCGAAGGCGACCTGCTCGTGCTGGACAACCTGCGCGTCGCCCACGGGAGGGCGGCGTACAAGGGGCCGAGAAGCGTTCTCGCTGCATTGGCGGAGCCGGCCGAATGGTCCGAGATGGAGGTGCCGGGTGCCGACGAGCTCCGATCGAGCTGAACGACTGCTCACCCTGGTGCGCGAGCTCCTCGAGGAAGCGGAGGTCGACGAGGAGATCGACCAGAACACGTCGCTGCTCGAGTCGGAGATGCTCGACTCGCTCGCGCTCCTCGAGATCGCTTCGTGGGTCGACGACGAGCTGTCTGGCGGCCTCGACCTCGAGTCGCTGGACATCCGCGCGACCTTCGACAGCGTGGCCGACATCCTCGCCTTCGTCGATCGGAACGTCTGACGCGTGGGGGCGTCGCCGGACGGCTACGAGATCGTTCCATACGCCGATCGCTACAGGCAGGACGTGCTGCGGCTTCGGAGCGGGTTCCGGGCGATCTCGGACGCCTGGAACGAGCAGCACTTCCGCTGGCAGCAGGAAGAGTGCCCCTGGTTCGAAGCCCACCAGGCCGCGCTCGCGTTGTACGAAGGTCGCGTTGTCGGCATGCGCGTGCTCCAGCCGGCGGAGTGGGAGGCGGGGACGCCGGCGGTGCGCTTCAAGGGGCCCTGCTACGCCGGCACGGTCATCGAAGAGGGGCATCGGTCGAAGGGCCTGATGTCGCGACTCACCCGCGCCGTCGAGGAACAGGCCCGCAGAGGCGGAGCGCGCTTCGCCCTCAATCTCAACGCAGGCCCCGTGACCCACATGGGCGCCCTCGCCGAGGGATGGCGGAGGCTCGGGGCGTTCGGGCCCGTCATCCGTCCGGCGGCGATCGAGGGCTTCGATCCGGGCAGGCGCGTCCTGCGCGGTGCGCGACGTGCGCTGGCGGTCGTGCTGCCCGCGCCGGGCGCCGGCGTGAAGATCTCCGGCCGCCTCCGACCGGACGAGATGGCGGAGCTCGCGGCGAGCGGGGGCAACGACGGGCGACTCCGGCACGTGAAGGACGCGCGCTGGTTCCGGTGGCGCTACGCCGACCCTTCGTCGCGCTATCTCTTCGTCTACTTCGAGCGGGAAAGGCGGCTGGTCGGCTACATGGCCCTTCACCGCGCCGCGCCGCCGCTGCCGGGGGGCCCGCTGAACCTGGTGGACTGGGAGCGGAGCGATCGGCTCGATTGGTCGGAGATGCTGCGGGTGGTCACGCGAGTCGCCGACCGCCGGGTCCTGCCCGTCACCACGTGGTCTGCAGCGCTACCACCCGATGAACGCGAGCGGCTGCCCGATCTCGGCTTCGTTCCCCGACCGCCCTCCGGCGCGCTGGCCCGACAGCGGCCGACGTTTCTCGTGGGACGAATCGAGCCGTCGGAGCCCGCCGAGGCCGTCGGCTCGACTCGTGACCGATCCGATGACGATGGGGACTGGACCGTGGGAGGAAGGCGCGTCGATCGTGTGGATGAATGGGACCTGCGCCCGATCTTCGCGGACCCCTACTGAGCGGAGCCCGCGCTGTGAACGCCCACCGGTCGTCGACTAAGCTGCCGGCGCACGACGAGCGCATCCGCGCCGGACGGAGCCCGTCACCATGACCGCGCCCTCGCAGCGTCCCGCGACGCCTGATGCCCGACGGACCGTCGTCAACGTCGCGGCGAACTGGGGCACGTTCCTCCTCACTGCGGTGATCGGCTTCTTCCTCTCGCCCTTCGTGGTCCACAGCCTGGGCGACGAGGCCTACGGCGCCTGGATCCTGCTGGGATCGGTGGTCGGCTATCTCGGCATGCTCGATCTGGGTGTAAGGGGCGCCGTGACCCGATACGTCGCCCACCACCACGCAGCCGCCCGCCACGACGAGGCGGGCAGGATCCAGTCGGCCGCCCTGCTCGTGTTCGGCCTCTCGGGCCTGGTCGCGATGACCCTGACCGTCGGCTTCGCCTTCTTCGGTCTCCCGCTGTTCGACATTCCCGGCGAGCTCGCTGGCGCGTCGCGTCGGGTGCTCGTCATCGGGGGCGTGAATCTCGCGGTCTCGCTCGTCTCCGGCGTGTTCGGAGGTGCGGTGGCCGGCGTTCACCGCTTCGACGTGACGAACGGCGTAGGCATCGTCGGCAACGTCGTGCGGGCGGTCGCGGTGGTGATGGGGCTGCAGGCGGGGGGCGGGATCGTGACCCTCGCGGTGATCCAGCTGGCCGTATCGTGCGCGTCGGGCCTCGCCCTCGCAGTGGCGAGCCGGCGCGTCTACCCCGAGCTGCGCTTCGGACTGCTCAGCTGGCGACGCGAGCACCTGCGGATCCTGGTCGCCTTCGGCGCGGCCTCGACCCTTCTCGAAGTCGGGAATCGCATCATGTACTACACGGACAGCGTGTTGATCGGGGCGTTGCTCCCGGTCAGCGCGATCACGTTCTTCGCGATCGCCGTGAACCTGATCGACTACGCCCGTCAGCTGGTGAGCGGGATCTCCCGGACCATGACCCCCATGGCCGGCGCCCTCGACGGGGCCGATCAGGCGGAGGGCATTCGACAGGCCATGCTCACGGGCGCGAGGCTCGCGACCCTGGTGATGCTCCCCGTGCTGCTCACCTTCGTGATTCGCGGAGGCACGTTCATCGGGCTCTGGATGGGGCCGGCGTATGCCGCGCCGTCGGGCGCCGTGCTGATGGTGCTGGCGATCGCGCGCTGGCCCGCCGCGGGCTACCAGGTCTGCACGAGCACGCTGATGGGCCTCAATCGACACCGGGGTCTGGTGCCCGTGGTCCTGCTCGAGGCCACCGCCAACGTCGGCCTCAGCTACACGCTGATCGGTTCACTCGGTATTACGGGCGCTGCGATCGGGACGCTCGTACCCCGCCTCTTCGTGACGCTTGTCTTCGGCCCCTGGTTCGTCAGCAAGACGACGGGGCTCTCACCGGCGCGCTACTACCGGGACGTGATCGTGATCCCGGCCGTCGCGCTCGCGCCGTTCGCCGTGGGGAGCGTCGCCTTCGAGGCGTGGACCTCGCCGGGTGATCTCGTGAGCTTCTTCGCCCAGGTCGCGGCGACGCTCCCGCTGGCGGCGGCGGGTGCGTGGACGCTCGTGCTGCGCCGGGACGAGCGCCTTCGTGTTCGGAGCGCGCTGCGCCGGATGCTCGGGCGTCCGCCGCGCGCTTAGCTGCCTCGCATGGCACGACGAGAGCTCAGCCCGCCTCGACCTCGATCTCGAGCTCCTCGAGGCCGCGCAGGATGAAGCTCGGCTCGTAGACGAGCTCGAGGTCGTCGGGCAGGCTCACCCGCGCGTAGCGCTTCGTCAGCTCTTCGAGCGAGACGTTCAGCTCGGCGCGTGCGAGTGGTGCGCCGATGCAGAAGTGGGCGCCGATGCCGAACGCGAGGTGCTCTCGCAGGTTGGGCCGGTCGGGATCGAAGCGGTCGGGGTCGGGGAACTGCTCCTCGTCCCGGTTGGCCGAGCCGAACATGACCCAGAGCGTCGAGCCGCTCGGGATCTTCACGCCTTCGAGCTCGCTGTCGGCGGTCGCGGTGCGGAACAGACCCTGGTTCGGCGAAGCGAGGCGGAGGCCCTCCTCGACGACGTTCGTGATCCACTCGGGCTCTTCGCGCATGCGCTGCCAGACCTCGGGCCGCTCGGCGAGCATCTTCATCACCTCGTCGAAGCCCTTGGTCGATGCCTCCTTCCCGGCCACCTGCAGCTGGGCGATGATCGAGATGAGCTCGGCGTCGTCGAGCTTGCGCGGCGCCTCGCCGGGCAGCTCGATCTCGGCCTGCACGAGGTCGCTCACGATGTCGTCACCGGGATCGTTTCGGCGCTTCTCGATCTCCTCGACCCAGAAGAGCATCATGTCGACCATGCCACGCATCGCGTCGAGCCGGGCGGCGTCCGGGATGTCGGCGCCGATGGCGGCGACGCAGTCGTCCGACCACTTGTCGAGATCGGCCTCGCCGTCGGGGCCGATGCCGAGGAGCCCGGCGACCATGCGCACGGGCAGTCGCTCTGCGAAGTCACGCTTGAAGTCGACGCGCCCCGAGTCGGGCCAGGGCGCCATCAGGTCGCGGGCGATGCCGCGGATGCGGTCTTCCATTGCGCGGATCCGGCGCGGGCCGATGAGAGGCGCGACCGCCTTGCGATACCGCGTGTGGACCGGCGGATCGGCCGTGACCATCGTCGGCCTCGGCGGCAGGTAGGCAGCGGCTCTCGATGCGATCTTGCCGAGCTCGCCGAGCAGCTCGGGGTTGTCGGGCATCGTGGCCGCGTTGCTGAACTTCGACGAGTAGGTCACGGGGTCGGCGAGCACCTCGCGTACCGTCGAGTACCGTGAGATGTAGTAGACGCCGCTCTTCGGATGCTGGTATACGGGCGCCTCGCTGCGCAGGATCGCGTAGTGGGGAAAGGGATCCTGCTGCGCGCCGGGGTCTTCGGGGTCGTAGCCTGAGAATTCGGGCATCGTGGCCTCCATGGCGGAGATGATGCGCCAACCTGGGGCCGGCGAAAGGCGCCAGATCCGGCTCGACACAAGAGGGGTAGGATCTCGCATGCATCGGGCGTCGAGGCGCTGCCTGGCCCCGGGCCAGGGTCTCGGCCGGGCGGGCCGCAGCGTCGGCCCTGCAAAGATTCGCCCGAATCGTGCATGGGGTGCGAACCTCCAAACAGGATGATCTCGAGATGACACAGTTCAGCGGGAAGGCGGCCGTCGTCGTCGGCGGGTCGAGTGGCTTCGGTGAATCGATCGCGAGACGCTTCGCGGCCGAAGGGGCACGGGTGCTCATTGCGGCGCGCGGGCGAGACAAGCTCGAGGCAGTGGCGAAGGAGCTCGGGGTCGAGTCGCAGGTCTGCGACGCCTCCAGCTTCGATGAGCTGAAGGCGCTCGCCGCCTCGGCCGTCGAGCGCTTCGGCCGACTCGACGTCGCCGTCAACTGCGCGGGCTTCGAGCACATGTGCCCGATCGCCGAGCTCGAGCCCGACAACGTCGAGAAGATGGTGGCCGTGCAGTTCACCGGCGCGCTCTACTTCATTCAGCACATGGCGAATGCGATGACCGAGGGCGGCTCGATCGTCACGATGTCCTCGCTCACGGGTACCCTGGTTGCCGAGGGATACGCGCCCTATGCCGGCGCCAAGGCGGGCATCAATCACGCGAGCCGCATCGCGGCCTCGGAGTACGGTGCGAAGAAGGTCCGAGTCAACGTGGTCTCGCCCACGACGGTCGAGACGCCCATGGTCGCGAACTTCTTCCAGATCCCGGGCTTCAGGGAGGCCATCGAAGCGGAGACGCCGATGGGCGAGCTGCCGACGGTCGACGACGTGACCGAGGCCGTGCTCTTCCTCGCGAGCGACGCGTCGCGCTTCGTGAGCGGCGAGAACATCCACATCGACGGGGGTGGCTCGACACGCCGCCTGCCCCGGACCGAGGAGGTGGCCGCCTCGATCCAGGCGGCCATGCAGAGGCAGAGCGAGGAGCAGGGCTGAGACAGCCCGCTGCTCGAGTCGACTCCGAGGAGGTGGCAGCGCCATGAGCGGATCACTGGCGGGCAAGATCGCGGTGGTGACCGGCGCGAGTCGTGGCATTGGCCGGGGCATTGCGATCGCGCTCGGCGAAGCGGGCGCGACGGTCTACCTCACCGGTACGACCGCGGGCGAGGGCGAGCGCACGATCGACGCCACGGCGCGTGTGGTCGACGAGGCGGGAGGCAAGGGGATCCCGATCAAGGTCGATCACGGCGACGATGCCCAGATCGCCGGGCTCTTCGAACGGATCGCAGGCGAGACCGACCACATCGACCTGCTCGTCAACAACGTGTACCGCGTGCCGAGTCCGCCGGCGTGGGGTGGTGGCTTCTGGGATCACGCGATCCAGATCTGGGACGACCAGGTGGGCATCGGGCTGCGGGCCCACTACGTCGCGACGTGGCACGCGGCCAAGCTGCTCTTTGCAGCCCCCGATGGCGCTCTCGTCGTGAACGTCTCCTCACCCGGTGGGCAGAGCTACCACTTCTCGGCCTCGTACGGCGCCGGCAAGGCCGGGCTCGACCGGCTCACGGCCGACATGGCGCACGAGTTCACGCTCAACGAGAAGAACGTCGCGACGATCTCGCTGTATCCGGGTGCGGTGTCGACCGAGTTCATCATCGAGTCGTCCGGTGGCCAGAAGCCGCCGGGCCTGCAGTCGCCGCTCTTCGTCGGCCGCTCGGTCGCGGCGCTGGCTGCTTCGGGCGAGGCGATGGAGCGCACCGGCACGATCCAGTGGGTCGAGGATCTGGCGGACGAGTTCGGCTTCGTCGACGAGGACGGCGTGCAGCCGCCGGGCTACGCGCTGCGGCGGAGCTGATCCGTCTGCTCGCGCCACGGCCGCGCGAGCTCGCCGAGCGCATCGGCGTGATCGAGGATCGCATCCCAGCTCGGATCACAGCCCACCTGCTTCGCGGCAGCCGCGCGTGTCGCCGCGACGGCCTCTGCGAGGGTCTCGCACTCGGCGGGCGCCAGCGCGAGATCGTCGATCAGGAACCGGCGGAAGAGCTCGGGGATCTGGTGGAACTCCGGCAGGGCGGCGAGCAGGGCGGGGCCACTGCGCGACGCGCGGCCGAAGTCGACGTCTCCGCTCTCGTCGATGACCCGGTCGAGCAGCGACACCGCGTGCATCGAGACGCCGATCTGCGCGAAGAGCGTGTGCATCGCCTCGCGCGGTGAGTCATAGCGCCGGTCGGTGCACACCTCGATGAACCGGTGCACGCGATCGGCCGTCAGGCCATCGGGAAGGTGAAGCCGGCCATCGTCGTCGAGGCCGACACCTGCGCCGACGAAGGCGCCCATCACGCGATTCACGACTCTGCGAACGATGCGATTCATGACGGCGCACGCTAGCCGAGCAGGGCCGCTCCGCTGGCCCGACCGTTGGACGCTCGCCCTCGAATCGACCGATCGGGGCTCGAATCGACGGGGAACGGACCCGGCGACCCATGCGACTGCGAGTCATCCGCGCCTGCGCGCGGCCGGGGCAACCTACTCGGGCGCCGGCCCCGGGAACTGCTCGCGCAGGATGCGCTTCAGCGCCTTGCCGCTCGGGTTGCGCGGGATCGCATCGACGAACGTGGCGCCGCGGGGCTGCTTGAAGCGCGCCAGCTTGCCCTGACAGTGCTCGAGCACGTCCGACTCGGTCAGCGCATCGTCGGCACGCACCACCACCGCGAAGCCCGACTCCCCCCACTTCTGGCTCGGCTGACCGATCACCGCGACGTCGGCCACGCCGGGGTGGGCGAGGACCACGTTCTCGACCTCGGCCGGGTACACGTTCTCGCCGCCCGAGATGATCATGTCCTTCATGCGGTCCTGGATGTAGACGAAGCCGTCCTCGTCGACGGTGGCGACGTCGCCCGAGTGCAGCCAGCCGTCGACGAGGGCCTCCGCCGTCGCGTCCGGCCGGTTCCAGTACGCCTTCATGATGTGCGGCCCGCGGATCAGCACCTCGCCCGGCTCGCCGGGTGCGACCTCGGTGCCGTCGGCGCGCACGACCTTCACCTCGGTGTGCACGAATGCCTTGCCCGTCGAGCCCGCCTTCGAGATCGCGGTCTCGGGGCTGGTGAGGCAGGCGGGTCCGCACGTCTCGGTCATGCCGTAGACCTGATGGACGTCGATGCCCATCTTCGCGTATTGCTCGATCAACGATACGGGGACGGGTGCCGCGCCGCTCATGATCCAGCGAAGCCGCGAGTAGTCGACCTTCTCGTGATCGGGCACCTGCAGCATGAAGTTCAGCATGGCTGGCACCGCGAGCATGTTGTCGACCTTCTCCTGCTCGATCAGCTGCCAGACCCTGCTCGGGTCGAAGGCGCGGAGGATGATGCTGGTTCCCCCGCGATGGACGTTGAGCGTCATGGGCGCCAGCGCGCCCACGTGGAAGAGGGGCAGGGCGACGATGTAGCGATCGGCGTGCCGGAGCTCGCACGTCGCGAGCATCGTGATGCACGACCAGAGCGCCGTCTCGTGCGTATGCACTACGCCCTTCGGCAGGCCCGTCGTGCCCGACGTGTACATGATGTAGAGATCGTCATCGTCGCGAGCGCCGACCTCGGGCTCGTCGGTCGAGGCAGCGCCGCATGTCGCGGTGTAGTCGATGGCGAAGGGCGCAGTCTCGCCACCCACCTGCAGGTAGTGGTCGATGGAGCTCGAGCCCTCGCCCTGGCCCGAGAGCTTCGGTCGGGCCTGGAGGTCGGTGACTGCTTCGCGGAACTCCTCGCCGAAGAGCAGGGTGCTCGTGCCGCTGTCGTTCAGGATGAACTCGAGCTCGTCGGGCACGAGCCGCCAGTTGAGCGGCACGCAGATCGCGCCGACCTTGGCGATTGCGAGGAAGCTCTCGAAGAACTCCATGCTGTTCATCAGCAGGAGTCCGACGCGATCGCCCTTGCTGACGCCGAGCTCGCGCAGGGCATTGGCCGTCTGGTTGCAGCGCGCATTCGCCTCGGCGTATGTGAAGCGGCGATCGGTGGCGACGTCGAAGACGGCCTCGAGGTCGGGGTTCAAGCTCGCTCGCTTCGCGAGCAGGTTGCCGATGTTGTTCATCATGGATGCGGCCTCCAGGGTGATTCCTATTTCCTACCACGGCGGGCGCACCGAGGGGAAGGGCGGATCGCGTGCGCTCGGGCTCCACGCAGGGGTGTCGGTTCGAGGTGGAATCGCCGCGCTCGGCGGCTCAGGTGACTGCGCCCTTCATCTTGAGGTCGATGATCGCCTCGTCGTCGAGGCCGATCTCGCCCAGGATCGCGTCCCCGTGCTCGTTGAAGTCGGGGGCGCGGTGGGTCTGGCTCGGCTCCTCGTCGAACTGCACGGGCGTCGCTACCAGATCGAACTCGACGCCTTCGCTCGTCGCCGTCCGCGTGATGTAGCCGTTGGCGACGACCTGGGGATCCTGCGCGTACTCGAGCGTGTTCTGCACGGGCGCCCACTGGCCCTGGAGCGTCTGGAATCGCTCGGTCCAGTAGGCGAGGGTCTGTGCCCCGATGACCTCCGAGATGATGTCGAAGGCCTCGCCTGCGTTCTCGGCGAGCTTCTCCGCGTCGTCGAAGCGGGGGTCGGTGACGAGGTCGGGTCGGTCGATGTGCTCGCAGAAGTCGGTCCAGTAGCGCCAGGCCTGCAGCATCACGAGGCTGATGTAACGCCCGTCCGACGTGCCGTGCATGCCCACGAGCGGGTTCGGGATCGGCATCCGCCCGCCCGGCATGGCATTCGCCCATGGGTTGCCCGTCTGCAGTGACAACGCGATGGCGCCCGAGAGCGCCCAGCCGCCGGCGGCGAGCAGCGATACGTCGACGACGGAAGGCTCGCCGGTGCGCTCGCGCTTGAGCAGCGCGGCGGTGATGCCGCCCGCGATCGTCATGCCACCCATCGAGTCGCCCCATGCCGGACCGGGCTGGGCGAGGACCCCACCGAGCGCCGCGGGCGACACGCTCGCGGCGTTGCCCGCGCGACACCAGAAGGCGGTCATGTCGTAGCCGCCGCGATTCGCCTCGGGGCCCTTCGCGCCGAAGGACGTGCCGCGCACGTAGATGATCTTCTCGTTGTGCGCGCGGATGTGCTCGACGTCGATCTCGAGCTTCTCGAGCACGCCCGGAAGCTTGTTCGTGAGGAAGACGTCGCACGTGGCGGCGAGCCTGTACAGCACCGCGCGCCCCTCCGGCTTCGTGAGATCGATCCCGATCGAGCGCTTGCCGCGATTCGAGTGCTCGTTGAGCACGTGCACGCCCCCGCCGAACGAGACGGTGCCCGTGCTGCCGAGCCCGCGCATGGCGTCCCCACGCTCCGCATGCTCGACCTTGATGACATCGGCGCCCCAGTCCGAGAGGATCGCCGAGGCTGCGGGCACGAAGGTGTGCTCGGCGACCTCGAGGATCCGAATGCCCTTCATGACGTCGGTCATGCCTCTCTCCCTCTCCGCTCGCGGGGCGTCGCGCTCCGCCGCCCCGGCTGACGATGAACCTTCGCACATCTGCGTGCGGCGGCCTTCGTCGAGAAGCGCGTGCCGGTCTGGTCGAGCGACGAGGAGTCGACCGGTGCATCCCGACACCGTGGCAGCGTGATAGCCTGACGCGCGATGCAGCATCGAGACCCCACGAGGGCGCGCATCCCGGCCGGCGTCTGGGCGCTGGGTCTGGTGTCCCTGCTGATGGACACCTCTTCGGAGATGATCCACAGCCTGCTGCCGATCTTCATCGTCTCGGGTCTGGGTGCGAGTGCGGCGCTCTACGGGCTGATCGAGGGCGTGTCCGAAGCGACCGTGCTGGTCACGAAGCTGGTGTCCGGCGCCTTCAGCGACTACCTGAGGCGGCGAAAGCTGCTGGCCGTGCTCGGCTACGGGATGGCGGCTGCGAGCAAGCCGCTGTTTCCGCTGGCCAACAGCGTGGCGACGGTCTTCGTGGCGCGGCTGATCGACCGCGTGGGCAAGGGCATCCGCGGCGCACCGCGCGACGCGCTGATCGCGGACATCACGCCCGCCGCCGTGCGCGGCGGCAGCTACGGCCTGCGTCAGAGCCTCGACAGCGTGGGCGCCGTGCTCGGCCCGCTGATCGCGCTGGGGCTCATGGCCGTGTCGGCGGGCGACATCCCCTGGGTGTTCTGGTGGGCGCTGCTGCCGGGCGTGCTCTCGGTCAGCGTGCTCGTCCTGTTCGTGAGGGAGCCGGACGGGACGCGCGAGCGTGGCGAGGCGCGCTGGCCGATCCACCGCGAGGGGCTGCGTCGCCTCGGCGGCGCGTTCTGGCGCGTCGTGGCGGTGGCGATGCTGCTCACCCTGGCGCGCTTCAGCGAGGGCTTCCTGGTGCTGCGAGCGAGTGACGTGGGCCTGCCGGTGGCGTGGACGCCGCTCGTGCTGGTGGTGATGAACGTGAGCTACGCGGCGAGCTCCTACCCGGTGGGCCGGCTCTCGGATCGCATCGGCCGCGCCGGGCTGATCGCGGCGAGCGCCGGGCTGCTCGCCGTTGCAGACGTGACGCTGGCCCTGGCCGGTGGCATCGGCGGCGCGGCCGTCGGGATCGTCGTGTGGGGGCTGCACCTGGGCTTCAGCCAGGGGCTCCTGAACGCGCTGGTGGCCGACACGGTGTCGCCGGAGCTGCGCGGTACCGCGTTCGGTGTGTTCAGCCTCTGCAGCGGCGCGGCGCTGCTGCTCGCGAGCGTCATGGCCGGCGTCCTGTGGGACGTGGCGGGCCCCGCCGCCTGCTTCTGGGCCGGCGCGGCGCTGTCGGTGTGCGCGGCGCCGGGGCTCTACTCGATCGCGCGTCGGGTGCGGGTCACCGCCTGACTCGGCATTGCGCCATCATCCGGTCTCGAGCACCTGGTCTCGATCACCCCGGAGGTCCACAGCATGAAGCCCGTCTGTCTCGTCATCGGCGCTGGCGCCGGCATCGGCGGCAACGTCGGCAAGCGGTTCGCGAAGGAGGGCTACCACGCGGTGCTCTGTCGGCGCAGCGACGAGGAGGGGCTCCACGCGCTCGTCGACCAGATCACCGGGGAGGGCGGCTCGGCGACGGGCTTCCTGCTGAACGCCGCGGAGCCTGGCAGCATCGAAGACCGCGTCGCCGCGGTCGAGGCCGAGGTCGGTCCGATCGAGGTCGTCGTGTTCAATCTCGGCGCACAGATCGGCAATCGGGCGCTCGCCGATACCTCCTACAAGGCCTTCGAGATGGGCTGGCGGCTCGCGACCTTCGCGCTCTTCCGGACGGCCTCGGCGGTGTGCCCGCTGATGGAGCAGCGCGGCAGGGGCACGATCCTCGTCACGTCCGCCACCGCCGCGGTGCGGGGGAACGCGGGCCAGCATTCCCATGCGGCTGCGATGGGCGGACGGCGCATGCTGTGTCAGTCATTGAACGCCGAGCTCTCGCCGAAGGGCATCCACGTCGCGCACATCCTCATCGACGGGGCGGTCGATGCGCCCGACACGCTGGGCAAGATGCTCGGTCCCGATGGCTTCCAGAAGCTGCGCGAGGCGCGAGGGCTCGAGCACGACGGGCTGCTGCTGCCCGAGAAGATCGCGGACACCTACCTCCACCTCGCCCAGCAGCACCGCTCGACGTGGACGCACGAGATCGATCTGCGATCGTTCAGCGACCGGCCCTGGTGGAATCACTGAGGGCACGTTCGCGCCCACGCCCCTAGCTCAGATCGATCGTCTCGTGGATGGCGCGCCGGGACAGGGCGGCCTGCCCGACGCGTTGGATCGCCAGGACGAAGGCGGCGGTGCGCAGGTCGACGCTCTTGCTGCGGGCAACGTCGCGGACGGCGCCGTAGGCGCGCCTCATTCGCGACTCGAGCTCGGTGTTCACGCGATCGAGCTCCCAGCGGAACTGCTGGATGTTCTGTGCCCACTCGAAGTAGCTCACGGTCACCCCACCCGCGTTGGCGAGGATATCCGGGACGACCAGGACGTCGCGTTCGCGCAGGATCGCGTCCGCCTCGGGGGTCGTCGGTGCGTTCGCCGCCTCGATGACGATCTGCGCCTGGACGTCGTGCGCGTTCTTCTCGTCGATCGCATCCTCGAGCGCCGCCGGGATCAGCACGTCGGTCGGCCACGTGATGATCTCGGACCCCTCGAATGCATCGCCCGCGGCGAAGCCGGCCACCGTCCGGTGCTCCGCCGCCCACTCGACGAGCGCGGGCACATCGAGTCCTGCCTCGTTCGCCACGCCTCCCATGTGATCGGCGACGGCCACGATCTTGGCGCCGCGCTCCGCGATCAGGCGCGCGGCGTGGCTTCCCACGTTGCCGAAGCCCTGCAGTGCGACACGCGTCCCGGAGAGCTCGCGCCCCTGGTCGCGCAGCGCCTCTTCGAGCGCGTACATGACGCCGCGACCGGTCGCTTCCTCGCGCCCCGCCGATCCGAACAGGTGAAGGGGCTTGCCGGTTACGACGCCGGGAGAGAAGCCCTCGTGCCGCGAGTACTCGTCCATGATCCACGCCATGACGTCGGCGTTCGTGTTGACGTCGGGTGCGGGGATGTCGGTGGTCGGGCCGATGACCTCCTTGCAGCGCTCGACGAATCTCCGCGTGACCCGCTCGACCTCGAAGCGGCTCATCTGGGCGGGGTCGCAATCGATGCCACCTTTGGCGCCGCCGAAGGGCACGTCGACGATCGCGGTCTTCCACGTCATCAGATTCGCGAGGGCAGACGCGTGGTCTTCATCCATCGACGGGTGGTAGCGGAGGCCGCCCTTGCAGGGGCCCCGGGCGTTGTTGTGTTGGACTCGGAAGCCCGTGAAGTGCATCAGCTGGCCGTCGTCGGCCTCCTCTACGATCTCGACCTTGATGACCCTGTTCGGCGTCAGCAGGATGTCGCGAACCTTGGGGGACAGATTCAGAACGTCGGCGGCCTGGTGGAAATAGCGATGGCTGGCTTCTAGCACTCCGGTCTTCCTCCGTTGCCGGCGAAGGTAGCCCGTCCTCGCGTAGGCGTCCGGTTGACTTCGGCGGCACCATCTCGAACGCTATCCATGCTCGACACCGGGCGAAGTCAGGAAGGCCCTCGCATGCGTACCTGGATCCTCGCCGCCGCGATCCTGTGGTGTGCCGGGAGCATTGCAGCTGCCGACGAGCGTTCGAGACCAGAGGAATCCGCATCGGACCCGCCGCCGGCAGAGACATCTGCGCCGGATCCGCCGACGCCGACGCCGCGTGCGCGTTGGAGCGAAGACTGGTCGGTGCTGCGCGATCCGGCGCCCCTCACCGAAGATCCGCCGGCCGCCGCCCGTCTGCTCGGTCCGCTCAAGTACATCCCGCTGAGCAGCTCGGGCGACTTCTATCTGAGCCTCGGGGGTGAGTACCGCTTCGCATACGAGCTCTACGAAGAGGCCGATGCCGGCGTCTCCGATATCGGCTTTCAGGATGCTCCGCAGCACCGGGTGGCGCTGCACACCGACCTGCACCTGACCTCACGCTGGCGGGTCTTCGCCGAGCTGGGATACGCAGCGGTCCACGGACGGGAAGGGGGCGCCAAGGCAGTCGACGAGGCCGACATGAACGTCTGGCAGCTCTTCGGAGACTTCCGGCAACCGGTGGGCGACCACGGCCGCATCGTCCTGCGCGCGGGTCGGCAGCTCATCGAGACCGCCAACGTCTTCATCACCGCAGGGGAGGCGCACAACATCCGCCTCGTCTACAACGGCGGTCGAGTAGCCTGGATCAAGGGGGACTTCGTCCCCTTCGAGGCGTTCGCGGCCGAGTATGTCGACTACGCGGACGGCGCCTTCGACATGTCCGGCAACGGGGAGCACTTCTGGGGACTACGCGCAGGCGTCCAGGTCGAACGGCTCGAGTCCGACCTGCACTTCCTCTACCTGGGCTGGGAACTGAAGGACCGGCAGTTCGAGCAGGGCGGAGCAGAGCGCCATGACGAGACGCGCCACACACTGCTGCTGTGGCTGAACCGGCCGCTGACCGGCGATCGGCAATGGGGACTCGACTATTACCTGGCCTACCAGCTCGGTGAGTACGACGACCCCGGGACCAGCGATATCCGGGTATTCGCGGCGTTCGGAGGGGTCAGGTACGCCATCTTGCCCAGATCCAGCACGCCGATCGTGGGCTTGAAGATCGGCTACTTCTCGGGAGATCGCGACCCCGACGATGGTGAGCTGAACACGTTCTACGACCACGTCTTCGGCACACCGTACTTCGGCTACGCCCGAGACATCATGCCCTTCAACCTGATCCACCTGCAGCCGAGCCTGGGCTATCGCTTCAGCGATCGGCTGCTGGTCGGCGCCAGTCACGACCTGCTGTGGCGCGCACAAGAGGGTGATGCCTACTACAACAGCGCCAACGGGATTCTGGTGCGAGCCGATGTGAGCCGCTCGCGCTGGCTCGGCCAGCAGACGCAGCTAATGGCCCGCTACAGACCGATCGACCAGATCATCATCAGCACCTACTGGTCCCATCTCTTCGCCGGCGGCGTGATCGAAGACGCCAGAGGCGGCGATCGCGACTATTTCCACATCGGGATCAATCTGTTCCTGTAGGAACCGAGCCGCGGCTGCCCGGGCTAGCTCTTCGACGCCGTGAACGTCGACTCGATCAGGCCGGTCTGCTCGGCGGCCTGGTCGCGTGTCGACACGGCCAGGTGCGCTGCTGCCAGCAGCAGGCACACCGCGAAGACGAGGCCCCAGATCGTCGCGCTCAGCTGGCCTTTGCTGGTCGAAGCTTCTGCCATGTGGTCGTGACCTGCCTCCTGCCCCAGTCGAAGAGGCCCTCGGTGCCGTGTCGGTGCAGGGGACACAGGTACTGGCACCAGGGACGTGAGTAGAACATCGCAGCGAAGACGATGATGGCGAGCAGCGCGAACTGGAACTGGCTTCCCTCGAGTCGGAACGCGGTCCCGAAGATCTCGTAGCTGGCGAAGCCGGGGTTGCGATAGATGAGCGCGAGGCTGATTGCTGCGGCGATCAGCCAGCGCTTGCCCCAGAGCAGCCATTTGCTCCAGCGGACCTTGCGCGACTTCGCGCCGCCGATCAGCCCAAGGACGTCCTGCGCAGCGCCGAAGGGGCAGAAGTCGTAGCAGTAGAGGTTCCACTGATCCTTCGCCTTGAAGAGCAGAAGGCCGACGATCAGGATGTACCAGTAGATGTGGGTCTGCCATTCGGGCCAGTAGCCGAGCAGCACCATGTTGATGTGCGCCAGCACGAAGGGGCTGTTGTACAGGAAGCCCAGGGTGGCGAGTCCCGTCAGCAACGTGGCCCAGCGGATCCGATTCCGGAGATGCTTCTTGATGCGGATCCGGCGCTGGACGAGGCCCGCGGCGAACAGGCCGATCAACACGAGCTCGGGTACGCCGAAGACGATCCGCCGCTCCGGAGCAGGCACCGGCAGATCGAGCGGACCAGCGGCGGCCGCTCGAGCTGCCCGGCGGACAGACTGGCTCAGGCCGAGAGCCGAATAGGTGGCTCCCGAGATGCCATCGATGTCCTCACCGAGCTCGATCGGGTCGTCGTGGCTCCGTCCGACGAGTCGCTCGAGGAACCTGGCCTTCGTCACCCGGTCGAAGAAGGACGGGGTCTCACGGTGTCGGACGACGGCGACGCTCGCAACCCGACCTTCGGGATCGATGGCCGCCGCCACCGCGAGTGGCCCGCCATAGCCGCTGGCGACGCCCACGCTCACATAGCCCAGCACGCTCCCGTCGGGCGCAGTCGCCCGATGGAGCTGCTCCGAGATCTGCTGGATCTCCGCGCCCGGATAGGCCAGCTCGAAGAAGGGGCCGAGATTCGTCCCGTCGCGCGCCGAGCCGATGAACCAGCAGGCGACGAACCAGACGAGGATGCCCAGACGGATCCAGTCGTGGCGACTGAACGTCCGCTTCTTGCGAGGCGGCGCCGAAGGTCCGGGCACGATCTGGGACATGACTCTCCCGCGGAGGTCAGCTTCAGCCGGTTGTCTGGTCGGTGGCTGGGCGTTGCGTCGGCAACACGAAGAGCCGTGTCGTCAGAGCCAGCACGGCGACACCGGGTGCGCCGAAGACGAGGAGTCCCATGTTCGCCGCGTGCGGCTCCCCTTCCGCCATGGCCGCCACGAACCAGGCGATGCAGAACATCACCATCACTTCACCCACGACGAGCCCCGACCACCCGCGCCAGTCGATCGCGAATCGAGCATGAAGCGCCTTCGCAGCGAACGCACTGATGCCCACCAGCAATCCCAGGGAGAACCACATGAGGCCCATCATCCACCTCGCATCTTCTTGCCCGACTTCCAGAAGGCCTTGACCTGCTCGGTGTCCGATACCGTGCCGTAACCGAACCAGATGTCCATCTCTCGCATGAACGAGTGGACCGGGCCGGGTGCGATGACGTTCTGCGCGTCGGTGAAGCGATGGTGCCAGTAGTCGGGCTTGTTGTAGGGGCAGGACTGATGCAGTTCGAGCAGCCGCCGTCGTTGTCGATCCAGAACTTCAGGCACTTCTTGGAGTCGTTGTGATACTTGAGCACACCTTCGCGAGCGGGGTAGGTGTAGTCGGGGTCGTCGGCGCCTTCGTATTCGGGCCCCCACGATGGCTCGTCTGCATGCGTGATCGCCTCCGAGGGGCAGGAGTCCGCACAGCGCTTGCAGTTGGCGCAGAAGCTGGCCACGCCGAAGTCTCGAGGCTGGTCGTACTCGACGAAATCGAAGTCGGTGTAGACCTTGCACAGCCGGTGCCTCGGGCCGATCGTGGGTGCGATCAAGGCGCCATTGCGCGCTCCCTCGCCCAGGCCCGCGGCGACGGCGTAGGGCACGCTCATGCCAAGGTCGTTGTTCGAGGCGACTGCGTGATAGCCGAGCGCGCGCAGGAACTTCGCGATCTGGCCGGCACATTTGTCCCCCATGACGTAGCCGTCGCCCGCGGGTCCCATTGCCGTCCAGGCAGGCGACGTTCTAATCGCCTCGTAGTCCATCTCGGTGAGCATCACGATCACGGTCTTCGGCTCGAAGGGAAAGTCATCCTCCCAGCTCAGCGCTTGCTCGTTCTGGATGTCGTAGAGGGGGTCGTAGTCCCAACGCCTGTCCCGACGGGTGATGCCGCAGCGGGTGGCGTGAAAGAGACGGGCTGCGCTCTTGATGGCGAGCGATGCCTCCGCCTTCGTCTCGAACTCATACTGGGTATCGGCGACGTCGGACTGATCCCAGGTCAGGATGCCGGTGTTCGGCTGTCCGTACTGCTGGTCGGGCGCGAGGTAGTTGTTCGGCTCCCAGCCCGCTGCGCCGAGCGCACGATCCAGCTGCGTGTAGCCGGGCACCTCCTTCACCGGGCCCTTCAGATACGTGGTCGTCAGGTGATCGTGGAAGCTGAACCCGCCGAACTTCTCGGTTCGCTCCGGGTGCTCCTCGTTCAGCTTCGCGCTCAACGCGAAGGTCCAGAGCATGTCGCGCTGATCGAAGGGCTCGAGGTGGGTCTCCGTGGGCACGGGGAACTCGTCGCGCGGCGTTCCCTGCATCTTCACGCCAGCATATGTGCCGAGCCCAGCGGCGCCCGCTGCGGCGACCGCGGCGCCTGCCCCAAGGATCAGCTTCCGGCGCCCGGGGTCGGCAAGCCCCTCCTCGTTGCTGCTCGAGCCCTCATCGGGGTCGGGCGCGCCGCCGTCGAGATCCT
>CAYYSY010000105.1:0-87659 GCA_964474355.1 uncultured Spirochaetaceae bacterium
CTGAAGGCGTTCAGCTGCTCGGGGCGATGCAGGGTCACGACGGCGACGCCGTCCTGCAGCTCGAAGCGGATGTCCTCGTACTCGGCTTCGCGGGTCTCGCTCATCGGCGCTCCCGTCTCTCGACCCTTCGGTTGCGGCTACCGCTCAGTACGGCGCCTCGCCCTCGAGCGTGACGCGGTGGATCGTGCGCGGGGCGTCACCGTAGTCGGCGACCGCGTAGTGATGAGTCGCGCGATTGTCCCAGATCGCGACGTCGCCCTGCTGCCAACGCCAGCGGCACTGCAGCTCGGGCTGGTTCTGATGCTCGAACAGGAACGCGAGGATCGCATCGGCCTCGGCCGGCGGCACGCCCTCGATGTGCGCGGTGAACGTCGGGTTCACGTAGAGGATCTTGCGCCCCGTCGCGGGGTGCGTGCGTACGACCGGGTGGGTCGCGCGCGGCAGGGCCGACGTGTCGGGCACCTGACCGGTCGGCGCCTTCGTCTGCTGGGAGCGCTCGCGCGTGATGTGGCGCACGGTCCCGTTCAGATCGTGTACGGCGACGAGCCCGTCGAGATACGCCTTCATGCGATCGGAGAGCAGATCGTAGGCGGCCTTCATGTCGGACCACATCGTGTCGCCGCCATACGCCGGGCACTCGACCATGTAGAGGACCGAGGCCATGGGCGGCTCGTTCGAGATCGACACGTCCGTGTGCCAGACGTTCGCCCGCCCGCCTTTCTGTCCGTCGAGCACCGCGAGCTCGCGATGCTCGGGGTGCACGGGGAGATAGGCCGGATGGTCGGTGAAGATCTTGCCGAGCCGCCCGCTGAAGGCGATCTGCTGCTCGGGCGTCAGCTTCTGGTCGCGGAAGAAGAGCACCTTGTGCTCGTAGAGCGCGGCGAGGATCGCGTCGGCCGAGACATCGCCCGGGTCCTCGGCGAGCAGACCGAGATCGAGTCCGCGCACCTCCGCGCCGAGCGCGCCGGAGACGGGAAGCAGGTCGAGGGGCTGGGTCACGAAGTTTCTCCCGTAATGGGCGCCGCCATCGCACCGGTGACGAAGTCGAGCAGGGCTGCGACGTATTGATCGAGGCCCTCGCCGAAGGCGGCCGGGCCCTGGGCGAGACTGAAGAGCAGGACGTCGATCGCCCACTTCGCGCGCAGCATCAGCAGCGGCTCGGGCACCTCGGGGAGCGCCGCGCGCATCAGCGGCCCGAGGCGCTCGACGCCGCCCGGGTGGCGGCCGATCACCCAGGCATGGTCGAGGTCGCCCTCGGCGTGCAGTCGCGAGACGAGCCGCACGTAGCGCAGGCCCGCCTCGCCGTGATCGCGCAGCAGCTCGGCCATGGGACGGACGAGCGTCGCCAGCACGGCGCGAGCGGTGGGCGGCTCGCCCTTCGCGGCGGCCGCATCGAGGGCGTCGAGCAGCTCGGCGCGCCGCGCCATGAGCGCGGGCATCCGGCGCTCGAGCAGGGCTTCGACCAGCGCCTCCTGGGTCCCGAAGTGGTAGTGGAGCGCGGCGGGCGAGAGGCCGGCCTCGGCGTTGATCGCCCGCAGCGACGCCCCCCGCAGCCCCCTCTCGGCGAAGAGGAGCTCGGCGCAGTCGAGGAGTCGTTCTCGGGCAGAGGCGCGGGCCATCGCGGCCGAGCCTAGCCTTATCACTTGATCTGATCAACTGATAAGTTAGGATATCAGCCACTCGAGGCGGGGAGCGCCGCCCGAGCCGGTGGCCCGCCCTGCCCCGGGCGCGCGAACATCGGCTGCTCAGCGCACGGGCCGGACCAGGATCTCCGGCCGGGCCCGGCCCCAGGCGAAGCGAGGATCCATGAGCACTCAAGAAGCACCTTCGAGCACGGCGGAAGCCGACGTCGTCGTCATCGGCGCCGGTCACAACGGCCTCGCCACCGCCGCGCTGCTCGCTGCGCGCGGCGAGCGCGTGCTGGTCCTCGAGAAGAACCGCTACGTCGGCGGCATGGCCGGCACGCGAGAGATCCTGAAGGGCTGCCGCAACGACGTCGGCGCATCGCTGCTCTTTCCCCTGGCGAAGGAGGTCACCGACGCACTCGAGCTCGAGCGCTTCGGTGTCGAGCTGCTCGATCTCGACGTCATGTCCTGCACGCTGTCCGGCAAGGACGATCCCCCGGTCGTCTTCTACTCGAATCCGCTGAGGCTCGCGTACGGCATCTGGCGGCGCTTCGGGACCGGCGCGCTCGTCGGCTTCGCGAAGCTCGTCGCGTTCACGCGTTACCCGGCGAAGGCGATCGCGCGATACGCAGCCTGCACGAAGCCGAAGAGCTACGAGACGCTGCTCGCCGAGGCGCCGAGCGAGCGCGCGCGCGACGCGTTGCGCCTGACCTTCGAAGGCAGCGCGATGGACCTGATCGACCGCTTCTTCCCCGATGAAGAGCGGCATCGGCCGTTGCGCGCGCTGCTCGCGTTCGCAGCGGTGCAGTCGACGTACAAGGGCCCCTACACGCCCGGGAGCGCGTTCTGTCTCGTCTACACGCTCTCACCCAACGACTCCGGCGGCATCATGAAGCGCGTGCGTGGCGGCATGGGCTCGCTCAGCGAGGCGCTCGCGCGGTCGGTCGAGGCGAAGGGCGGCGAGGTGCGCCTCGGCACACCGGCCAGCCGAATCGTCGTCGAAGACGGACGCGCCGTCGGTGTCGAGCTGCGAAGCGGCGAGGTCGTGCGCGCGCGTCACGTGGTCTCGAACCTCGACAAGCAGGCGACGTTCTTCGGGCTCGTCGGCGACGAAGCCACACCCACCGAGGTCACCGAGCGCATCTCGGGGATCGACCATCGCGCAGCCTACGTCCACCTGCTGTTCAAGCTGAAGGGACTGCCCGACTATGGGGGCAAGCTCGCCTTCCTCAACGCCGACCCCGCCACGCGCTTCAACATGTCGCTCTTCGCCGAGCCCCGCGATCTGCAGGCGAGCTACGAGGCGAGCCTGGCGGGTGAGCTGCCCGAGAACCCTCCGGCCGCGCTGCAGATTCCGACGGTGGTCGACCCGAGCCTCGCGCCCGAGGGCTTCCACATCGGCACGACCTACGGCTTCTACTTTCCCTTCGACGCGCACAAGGACGCGCGCGGCAAGCTCCGCGACGAGATGGCAGAGCGGATCATCAATCGCATCGAGGGCGTGTATCCGGGCTTTCGCGCGCTGATCGTCGAGCAGGCCATCTTCTCGGCCGACCACTTCGCGACGATGCAGGGCGCGACCGGCGGTGACTTCACGCACGGGCTCATCCACCCCGAGCAGATGCTGGGCGAGCGCGCCCTCGTCGAAGGCTCGGCGCATCGCACGCCCATCGAGGGGCTCTGGCTCTGCGGGGCGAGCTGTCATCCGGGCCCGGGCGTGACGTTCCTGCCCGGCTACGGCTGTGCCGCCGAGGTCGGCCGCGCCATCGACGACGAACGAGGCGCCCGCTGATGAAGATCGATGGCAGCATGCTGGTGGACGACCCTGCGGACGCGGGGACGATCGCAAAGGAGCTCGAAGCCAAGGGCTATCACGGCGCGTTCACCTACGAGGGGCGCCACGACCCCTTCTTTCCGCTGGTGGTCGCGGCGCAGCAGACCGAGCGCATCGAGCTGATGACGGCGATCGCGATCGCCTTCGCGCGCAACCCGATGACGCTCGCGAACATCGGCTACGACCTGCAGCTCACCTCCAAGGGCCGCTTCATCCTCGGCCTCGGCGCGCAGATCCGCCCGCACATCGAGCGCCGGTTCAGCATGACCTGGTCGAAGCCGGCGGCCCGCATGCGCGAGCTGATCCTCGCGATCAAGGCGATCTGGGCGTGCTGGCAGGACGGCGATCGCCTCGAGTTCCGCGGCGAGTTCTACGAACACACGCTCATGACGCCGGTCTTCAATCCCGGCCCCAATCCCCACGGCTTGCCGAAGATCTTCGCAGCCGGGGTGGGGCCGCGCATGACCGAGGTCGTCGGCGAGGTCGCCGACGGCTTCTTCGTGCATCCCTTCCACACCGTCGACTTCCTCAAGACGCAGACGGTGTCGTGGCTCGGCGCCGGACTCGAGAAGTCGGGCCGCAGCCGCGACGATCTCGAGATCGCGGGTCAGTGCATCATCGTGACGGGCCGCACCGACGAGGAGTACGAGACCGCGCGCAACGGCGCCCGGGCCCAGATCAGCTTCTACGGCTCGACGCCGGCGTATCGTCCGGTGCTCGATCACATCGGGATGGGCGACCTGCAGGACGAGCTCAACCGGCTCTCGAAGCAGGGCAAATGGCTCGAGATGGCGGGGCTGATCGACGACGACCTGCTCTCGCAGATCGCCGTCATGGCGCCGCGCGACGCTCTCGCCGAAGAGCTGCGCAAGCGCTACGCGGGCGTCGTCGACCGGCTGAGCCTCGTTTCGCACACGGCCCCCGATCCCGACCTCTGGGCCGACGTCGTCGAGGCCCTCGCCGACGCGTGACCAGACGCATCCGCCACGACGCGGCCCACCGCAGCGCCGCAAGCCTCGTCGCGTGCGCGCTCGCGTTTGCGTTCGTGGCATTCGCCACCTGGGCGCCGCCCGCTTGCGCCGAGGCACGCCCGCCGAAGAACCCCTTCCTCGCCGACTCGGTCTACGCGCTCGGTCACGTCGACTCGGCGCAGCAGGACTCGGTTGCAGTAGCGGGACCGAGCGGCCCCACGCGGGCGCTCGACGCGAGCGAGGTCCAGTTCAGGTTCCTCGGCCCCGCGCACTTCGGCGCGTACATCTCCGGGCCCTACGAAGACGGGCGCCGGGTCGTGTGGAGCAACGGCATCGACCGCATCGTGAAGCTCGACCACGAGACGTGGGAGGTGCTCTCGACGTTCCACGTGCCCGGCGCCGAGCGGCTGACTTCCGAGCAGGCCGAGGCATCGATCGCGAAATGGGACGCGAGCAACGAGGGCCTCTTCGCCATGGTGCGCGGCTTCCGCGAGGCGCAGCGCCTGCGCGACCTCTCGAGCGTCTACACCGTGCTCGATCGCGACGGCGTCTACTTCATGGCGAGCAAGGACGGCAGCATCACGGCCTACGGCGACGCGACACCGGGCGATCCCACCTCGTCCATCGCCGCACTGCGCACGTTCCGCTTCCCCGAGGAAGTCACCGGGTTCACGATGGGCATGAACATGACCTACGACGGCTGGATCGTGCTCGCCACCGAGCACGGCTGGGTGGTCGCCGTCTCGCGTGACTTCACGAAGCACCGCGTCGTACGCATGCGCCACGCCGAAGGCGCCGAGGACAAGGCCACGCGCCCCGTCGGGTACGGCTGGGTGCGAAACGGCATCGCCATCGACGACGCGGGCGGGCTCTACGTCGCCAGCCAGGCGCACATGCACAAGCTGGTGTGGACCGGCGAGAAGCTCAGCACCGACGAAGCCGAGGGTGCATGGACCGCCCCATACCTGAACGGCACCGGCGATGGCACCGGTGCGACGCCGAGCCTCATGGGCTTCGGTGACGAGGATCGCTTCGTCGTCATCACCGACGGCGAGCCGCTCATGAACGTGACGCTCTTCTGGCGCGACGCGATCCCCGATGGCTGGCAGGCCCCCCAAGGAGCGCCCGACCGCCGCATCGCCGGGATGCTGCCCGCCGACATGGGTGATCCCGAGCGCACCGCGATCCAGTCGGAGCAGTCGGTCGTCGTCTCGGGCCATGGCGCACTCGTCGTGAACAACGAGCCGCGCAACGTGCCGTGGTGGGTACCGAGCCAGGCGGCGCGCCTCTTCGTCAGCTATCTCGGCAGCAGCCCGAATCACCAGCCCTTCGGCGTGCAGAAGTTCGAGTGGAACCCCGTGGCCCGTCGCTTCGAGCCCGCCTGGGTGAATCGCGAGATCAGCTCACCGAGCTGCGTGCCCCTCGTCAGCCAGCCGAGCGATCGTGTGTATCTGATCGGCGCCCGCGACAACCGCTGGACCCTCGAGGCCCTCGACTGGCAGACGGGCCGGTCCGACTTCCACTGGGTGATCGGCGGCCAGCGCTTCAACCCCCTCTTCTCGGGGACACTCCTCGACCAGAAGGGACGCATCCACTACGGCGTGCCGTGGGGCCGGGTGCGGATCGATCCGCGATGAGCGCGGGAGGCGCCGACGTGGACGGAGGAGCGAGTCGTGTCGATGCATGACCGGCTCGTCTTCGCACGTGAGGTCGCACGCGCGCTATCGGACGTCGGCACCGATGCGCTCGTCTCGCGATTCGGGGGCGCGCTGCCCCTCGAGCCCGAGCCCTATACCGATCCGGCGCGGCTCCAGAGGCTGATCGACGGGGCGGCGGTCTCACCCTGGCCCTCCGATGCATCGCCCGAGCGCGTGCGCGTCACACCCCAGGAGGCACCGAGCAGCAACTGCCGAAACTCCGCGCTCGCGCTCGACTGGCCGGAGTCGTCGTCGAACGACGCACTGCCGCGCTCGCTCTTCGTGAAGCAGCCATCGCCCGACCGCGCGACGCGGCTCTTCGCGAATCTGATCGGCTTCTGGAAGATCGAGTGCGCGGTCTGTCGCAACCTGTCGACGCAGCTCCCGATCGACTCACCCCGCATCTTCGCGGTCGACGAGCGACGCAGCCGTTTCGTCATCGTGATGGAGAATCTGCGGGAGCGCGACAACACGCGGCTCTTCGTCAATCGTGAGCTGCTCGCGGGTTTGGACGTCGAGCTGGCCAGGCGCTGCGTGCGCACGCTCGCGCGGCTCCACGCCGGCTTCGAGGGCTGGCCGGCGCAGCGGCGCGAGGCCGCCCTGCCCCTCGCGCTGCACCCCTTCCTCTCGCCGAGCCTCGAGCCGATCATGCTGGCGGTGAACCGGCTCGCGATTCCGCGCTGCATCGAGCGAGCGGCGGGCGTGCTCAGCGACGCCGATGCTGCGCTCTCGAGGCGCGCGCTGGCGCACTGGCACACGCTGCAACGCGCCTGGTACCGCGAGCCGATGACGCTCGTGCACGGTGACAGTCACCTCGGCAACTTCTTCGAGTCGCAGGGCGAGCTCGGCATGCTCGACTTCCAGGGCGCACACTGGGGCCGCGGCACGCGGGACGTCGTATACCTGCTGGTGAACTCGATGGACGCCGAGCTGCTGGCCCGGCACGAGAAGTCCCTCGTCGAGTCGTATGTCGAGGAGCGGGGGCGCTGCGGCGCTCCGATCGAGGCGGAAGACGCCTGGGACGAGTACCGCGGCTTCTCGTTCCAGGTGCTGATGACGGCAGTCGTGTCGCTGGGCCTCGGCTCGTTCACGGACAGCGACGCCGTGATGCGAGCGATGCTCGAGCGATCGGTCGCGGCAATCGGGCGCCTGCGCTTCGCGGAGTGGCTCGAAGAGCGGATCGAAAGCGGCCGGGCCGCATGAATGGACCAACGGGCGGCGACCGAGGCGCAGTCGGCGCACGGCGACGACCCATGATCGACAGGAGACGAGAACCATGACCGACCGAGTCCAGGTCGAGATCGAAGGCGGCATCGCCCACGTCCGACTGAACCGCCCAGACAAGAAGAACGCCCTCGATTCGGAGATGTTCGAGGGACTCATCGCAGCTGCCGACCGCCTCGGAGCCGACCCGGACGTGCGCGCGGTCGTGCTCTCGGGCGCCGGCGACTCTTTCTGCTCTGGCCTCGACTTCTCGAGCTTCGACGACATGGCGAAGGGCGACCTCGACGCCAACGACGATCGCGTGAAGGACGCCGCCGCCGATCTCTCCCCCGACGGCGCCAACCGCGCGCAGCAGCTCGGCTGGCGCTGGCAGGAGCTGCCGGTGCCCGTCATCGCGGCCGTGCAGGGCGCGGCCTATGGCGGGGGGTTCCACGTCGCCCTCGGCGCCGACATCCGCTTCATCGCTCCCGACGCGCGCATCGCATTCGTCGAGATCACGTGGGGGCTCGTGCCCGATCTCTCGGGCACCCAGGCGCTGCGCCGGCTCGTCCCACTCGACGTCGCGAAGAAGCTGATCTTCAGCGGTGAGCCGATCTCGGGCGCGGAGGCAGTCGCGCTGCATCTCGGCACCGAGCTCTCGGACGATCCCCTCGCGTCGGCGTTCGAGCTCGCGCGCACGATCGCGAAGCGCAGCCCCGACGCGATTCGCGAGGCGAAGCGGCTGCTGAATGCTTCGGGTCTGGTCTCGGTGCGTGAGGGCCTCGCCAACGAGTTCGCTGCCTCGGCGCGCCTCATGGGCGGCGCGAACCAGATCGAGGCGGTGGTGGCGAAGATGCAGAAGCGCGAGCCGAGCTTCGGCCCCGCAGCGTGAAGAATGCACCATGCACGCCGATCGGGAGGAACGGTGCCCCCCGATCGCACCATCCGATCGGGAGGGCCCGCGATGTCTCGCCAGAACACGCTCCTCACATCGCTGGTCTTCGCCGCCGCCATCGCATCGATCTTCGCTGCGCCGGCCTTCGCTGCACCGAAGCGCCCCAACATCGTCATCTTCGTCGCCGACGACCTCGGCTGGGCCGACGTCGGCTACCACGGTGAAGAGACGATCGAGACGCCCTCGCTCGACCGGCTGGCGAGAGAGGGCGTACAGCTCGACCGCTTCTACACGACGCCGATCTGCTCGCCCACGCGCGCAGCACTCATGACGGGCCGCGACCCGATCCGTCTCGGCGTCGTCTACGGCGTCATCATGCCCTGGCACACGAACGGCATCCATCCGGCCGAGCGCTTCATGCCCGAGAGCTTCCGCGACGCCGGTTATCAGACGGCGATGGTCGGCAAGTGGCATCTCGGCCACGCGCAGATGACCTATCACCCGAACCAGCGCGGCTTCGAGCACTTCTACGGCCATCTCCATACCGAGGTCGGCTACTTCCCGCCCTTCGCGAACCAGGGCGGCAAGGACTTCCAGCGAAACGGCGAGTCGATCGACGACGAGGGCTATGAGACGTTCCTGCTCGCCGACGAGGCGTCGAGGGTCATTCGCGAGCGCGACCCCGACAAGCCCTTCTTCCTCTACGTCCCGTTCATCGCGCCGCACACGCCCCTCGATGCGCCCGACGACCTCAAGGCGAAGTACGCCGACATGGGAGACGACCGCAAGCCCGCGCGCAGCCGCAACACCGACACGACTCGGCGAATGTCCAAGCTGATGCTGCAGCCGAGCGCGCGGCCGATGTACGCGGCGGTCGTCGACGCCATGGATCAGGCCGTTGGCCGCGTGCTCGACACGCTCGACGAGCAGGGCCTCGCCGAGAACACGATCGTGCTCTTCTTCAGTGATAACGGCGGTGCAGCCTACGCCATGGGCGGCGCCGACAACGTGCCGCTCCGTGGCGGCAAGGGCGAGGCGTTCGAGGGCGGCGTCCGCGTCGTGTCGGTGATGCGCTGGCCCGCCGCGATCGAGGCCGGCACCAAGTTCGAGAGCATCATGTCGGTGATGGACGTGTTCCCCACACTCGCCGCCGCGGCCGGCGTCGACCCCAGGCCGAACTTCGAGCTCGACGGCCACGACCTGTGGCCCGCGATCCGCGACGGCAAGCCCGCCCCGCGCGACGAGTACCTGTTCTTCGCGTCGGAGACGCCGATCCGCAACCGCTTCAGCATCACCGCCTTCGACGACGAGTGGAAGCTCGTGCAGCAGATCGATCAGGGCCTGCTGTCGGCGGCCGTCGAGAACCATCTCTTCCGCATCGCCGACGACCCGAACGAGCACAACAATCTGGCCGAGAAGCACGCGAAGGTCGTGCAGAAGATGGCGGACGCGATCCACCACTGGCGCACGATGTATCCGGTGCAGGGCACGCGAAACGGGCTGATTCCGCCGCCGGGCTGGCGCGCGCCGAAGGACTGGGTGGACTACCCGATTCCGCTCGAGGACCTGCAGGACGAGCCCGCACGGGGCATGCCGCCGCCGTTCGCGATCCGCCCCCTCGACTGGCAGCACGGCGAAGCCGGCCGGCTGATCTACGATTGCGATCCCGTCGAGTGGCTCGGCGGTGGGCTCTGCAAGTAGACCGCGGAGCCCGAATCGAGCGGGCCACGCACGGAGCACGAGCCCATGGCGTCCTTGCAGCAGTCGACCAGTGAAGACGGCGTTCGCACCCTCACCCTCGATCGGCCCGAGCGAAAGAACGCGATCGACCTGCAGCTCGCCGCGGAGCTGACCGACGCGCTGCGCGCCGCCGAGGCCGACGACGCCGTGCGCGCGTTGGTGGTGACGGGCGCCGGTCGGACCTTCAGCGCTGGCGGCGACCTCGGCGGCGGAGGCGACCGGGGCCACATGATGTCGATCATGCGCCGCATCACCGCGCCCGCGCTCACCCTGCACCACTTCTCGAAGCCGACGATCGCGAAGGTCGACGGCACCGCCGCCGGCGCGGGCTGGAACCTCGCGCTCGGCTGCGACCTCGTCGTGGCCAGCGACCGCGCGCGCTTCTGTCAGATCTTCGCGCGCCGCGCCCTGTCGGTGGACTACGGCGGCACCTGGCTGCTGCCTCGGCTCGTCGGGCTGCACAAGGCGAAGGAGCTCGCGCTACTCGCAGACTTCGTCCCGGCCGCTGAAGCCGAGCGCCTCGGCCTCGTGAATCACGTCGTGCCCGCCGCCGAGCTCGACGCATTCGTCGACGACTGGGCCAGCCGCCTCGCGGCCGGGCCACCCATTGCCCTCGCGCTCACGAAGCGCATGCTCACCGACGCATCGACCCGCACCTTCGACGAGGCGCTCGAGAGCGAGGCCGTGTCGCAATCGGTCAACATCGGCACCGAGGACACGCGCGAGGGCCTGAAGGCCTTCTTCCAGAAGCGCCCGCCGGTCTTCAAGGGGCGCTGACGCCGGGGCTCAGCCCATGCTCACCGGGTTGCTCAGCCGGTTGCTCAGCCGTCTACTCAGCCGTCTACTCAGCCCCGCGGCACGACCCGCAGGATGATCTCGGTCCGTCTGTTCCGCGCGCGATTCTCGGGCGAGTCATTGGGCACGAGCGGCGCGAAGGGCCCGCGCGAGACGGCGCGCAGCCGCGCCGAATCGACACCGTGCTCTGACAGCACGCGCACGACCAGCGCCGCCCGGGCGCCCGCCAGCTCCCAGTTCGTCGGGTAGCGGGCCCTGAGACTCGGACCGACTCGCACGTCGTCGGTGTGGCCCTCGACGAAGATGATCGCGTCTTCGTCCGCGATCTGCTTGGCCACCCGCGCGATCAGGGCCGTTCCATCATCGCCGAGTGAGGTGGCGCCCGACGAGAAGAGCAGCTCGTCCGACACGCCGAGCCGGATGCCGTCGACGACCTCCTGGATCGTGATCTGGCCAGCCTCGACCTCCGACTGAAGCTCGCGCACGAGCTCGCCATAGGTGTTCTTCATCTTCTCGTTCTCGGCGCGCACGCTGTCGAGCTCGTTCGTGAGAACGGCCTGCTCCTCGGCGAGCGCGTCGCGCTCTACGGCCAAGGCATCGCGCTCCTTCTCGAGCTCTCCGTACTTGCCCGACGAGACGCAGCCAGTCAGGGCGAGCACGCCCGCGATTGCGGCGATGAGAGATGTAGTGATGTTCCGAGCGTTCATGAGGACCTCCTGATCGATGCGACTTCGCGGTCACCCGTAGGCGCCGCGCCAACGGGGACGATGCCAGCCGATGGCCATAACGCAATGCCCATCCTGCGGTGCAACGACGAGAGGCGCCTTCGGGTGGCTGACACGCGCCGAGTGTCGGGTGGATCGGCATCTGCCCCTGTGACGGCGGCCACCACCTTCTCGAGTGAGGGAATTTTGCGGCGGTGAGCCGCCCCGGGGTCGCGGCCCCCCGCGCTAGACTCGCCTGCCTCCGGAGGCCCCATGAACGATCCCGTCCAGCACTGCTTCTCCGAGGCCCGGATCCGCGGGCTGACCCTGCGCAACCGGCTCATCAAGGCCGCCACGTCGATGGGCATGAGCGAGAACGGCATTCCGAGCCCGCAGCTCATGCGGGTCCACGAGCGCATGGGCGAAGGCGGTGTCGGCATGACGACACTCGCGTACTGCGCCGCCGAAAACGATGGCCGCCTGCACGAGCACATGCTCTACATGCACGAGGGCATCCGCCGCGAGCTCGAAGAGCTGATCGGCCGCGTACACGCGACCGGCGCCGCCGTCGCCGGGCAGCTGGGTCATGCAGGCGCGTTCTCGAAGAACAAGAAGCTCGAGGGGCGGCGGCCCCTGGGTCCGAGCCGCGGCATCAACAGCCTCGGCATTGCCGCCGGCATGCCCTTCGCGGGCGCGCTGACGATCCCGCAGATTCGCGACCGCGTGCGGGTCTTCGCCGACGCCGCGGGCTTCATGAAGAGCGTCGGCTTCGACGCGATCGAGATCCACTTCGGACACGGCTACGGCATCAGCCAGTTCATCAGCCCGCGCACCAACAAGCGCAAGGACGCCTACGGCGGCACACTCGAGAATCGCATGCGCTTCCCCCTCGAGATCCTCGAGGCCGTGCGCGCCGCAGTCGGCGACGACTATCCGCTGCTCGGCAAGATCAGCATGCACGACGGCGTCAGCGGTGGCGTCGGGTGGGACGACTCGGTCGAGATCGCAGCGATGCTCGAGAAGGGCTCGCTCGACGTCGTGATCTGCAGCGGTGGCACGAGCAGCATGAACCCGATGATGCTCTTCCGCGGTGACTCGATGCTCGACGGCATGCTCGAGAACGAGAAGAGCCCGTTCATGCGGATGGGGCTCAAGCTCGCGGGCCCCAGGCTCTTCCGCGACTACCCGTACGAGGAGATGTTCTTCCTCGACCAGGCGCGCCGCATCCGCGAACGCGTGCAGTGCGGCGTCTGCTACATCGGCGGAGTCTGCACGACCGAGAGCATCCGAACCGTGATGGGAGAAGGCTTCGACTTCATCCAGCTCGGGCGAAGCCTGATCTACGACCCCGACTTCCCGAAGCACGCTCAGGCCGACCCGGGTCACGCAAGCGGCTGCAACCACTGCAATCGCTGCGCGACGCTGATCGAGGTGCCCGGCGGCGTGCACTGCGTCGAGCGGCCCGACAGCCTGACGTAGAGGCCCGCCCGGGCTCTCTCAAGCGTCCTCGGCCACGCGTCGGAGCGTGCGCTCACCGATCTCGGCGTGGGCCGGGTGATCGACGATCCCGGTGTCGACGAGCACGGTGCCGAAGAACACGGCCCATCCTCGCGCCCGCGCGAGCGTCGCCTCGCTCGTCGGCCCGCAGGCCGCGATCACCCGCTCCCGGGCCGGGCGCTCATCGAAGAGCATCCAGATCGACGCGAGATCGGTCGCGCGGTCGCCGGCCGCGACATCGCCCCAGTCGATGATCGCGCTGAGCCGCCCCGCGTCGACGAGGATGTTGCGCGGGTGCAGATCGCCGTGCAGCCACGTGTCGCCGACGTCCATGGGCGCGGCGAGCGCATCGGCCCAGACCCGTCGAATGCGGACGTCGACGCAATCGGTCATGACCTCGAGGCGATCGAGGCGCTCTTCGACGGCGTCGCGCCTCACCTCGAGCGGCACGCCGCGCACCGGGTTCCTCGGCGCGCTCGCAGGTGCCGCGACGTGGAGCGCCGCGAGGAACGCACCGAGCCGGTCGGCCTCGGCCTCCACCGGTGGCTCGACGTTCGCGGTCGCCCCCTCGAACCACGGGACCACGCTCCATGCGTACGGATAGTCGAGGTCGGCCGAGCCGACTCGCACGGGCGCGGGGACGTCGATCGGAAGCCCCGGCGCGAGCTCGGGCAGCCAGCGCTGCTCGTGCAGGATCAGCTGTGCGGCGGCATCGCGGCGGGGCAGGCGCAGCGCGAGCGACCCGCCCAGCCTGAAGGTGGCGTTGTCCCAGCCCTCGCCAGCGAGCGTGAGAGGCTCGCCGGCCAGGTCCGGGTGCTGGCGCTCGAGCAGCGACCGGACGAGCTCCGGCTCGATTGCGACCTCCGCAGACGGCGTCCCGCTCATCGTGTCCTGCCTCCCGTCGAGTCCCCGGCCCTCCGCGACCGAGACGAGCCGTCATCAGCGGCCGGTGTAGCGCGGCGGCCGCTTCTCCATGAACGATCGGACGCCCTCGACGAAGTCCTCGGAGCGCTGAGCCAGCAGGAACTGGTCGCGATCGAGGGCCGAGACCGCCTGATTGAGCGCCTTCGCGGCGACGTCGACACCCGCCTTGCACATGCGGAGCTGCACGGGCGGGAGCGACGCCGCACGATCGGCGAAGGCGCGCGCCACCTCGAGCGCGTGGCCCGACTCGGCCACGGCGTCGGCGAGCCCCCAGCCCTCGGCCGTCGCCGCGTCGATCTTCTCGGCAAGCGCGACGACCCGCTTCGTGCGCGAGGGACCGATCAGGTTCACGAAGCGCGGGATCGATCCCCAGCTCATGTTCATGCCCCGCTCGATCTCGGGCACGTAGAGCCGCGCGTCCTGCGCCATCACCCGCAGATCGCAGCTCACGGCGAGCGCCGCGCCACCGCCCACGCACCAGCCTTCGATCGCGACGATGGTCATCGGCTCGATGGCCTCCCACGCATTGCAGAGCCGCGGCCCCCGGCTCTGCAGCATGCGCTGCGCGGCGAGGCCCGACTCGAGCAGATCGGCGTTGCTTCGATCGCGCAGGTCGAAGCCGAGCGAGAAGACCGAGTCGGTGCCTGTCAGCACGACGGCGCTCGTCTCGACGTCGTCCTCGAAGCTGCGAGCGACGTCGGTCAGCTCGCGCATGAGCGCGTCGGAGAGTGCGTTCACGCCATCGCCACGATCGATGCGCACGGTGACGACGCGACCCTCGCGCTCGACGGTCACTGATTCGGACATGGGACTCCTTCCGAGTGGGTGCGCGGCGTCAATCGGCCGCGAGCGATCTCGCGAGATGGATGCGCGGCGTCCAGTCGGCCACGATCGGTCTCACGAGGTGGGTGCGCGGCGTCAGTCGGCCGCGAGCGATCTCACGAGGTGGGTGCGCGGCATCAGTCGGCCGCGAGCGATCTCACGAGATCGAGCGTATCGCCGATCGTGAACCACAGGATCGCCACGAGGATCAGCGGCACGACGAAGCGCAGCAGCACCTGCCAGCCGAAGAGCAGGGGTCCGAGCTTCGAGCCAGCCTCGGCCTCGTCGAGCGCACCCGGCATGAACCAGCCGACGAAGACCGAGAGCAGCAGTCCGCCGAGGATCAGCAGCAGGTTCCCACCGATCTGGTCCATCAGGCCGAGCACGTCGAGGGAGAACGCAGCGGGCACGCCGAGCAGGGCGATGGCCGAGCCACAGACGAGCGCGGCGGTGCGCCGGCTGGTGCCGAACGAGTCGATCGTGGACGCGACGACGACCTCGAGCAGCGAGATCGCGCTCGTGAGGCCACCGACGAGCAGCGCGAAGAAGAAGGCGGTGCCGACGAAGGTGCCGACGCCGCCCATCTCGGCGAACGCCTTGGGCAGCGTGATGAAGAGCGCGCCCAGCGTGCTCGCGCCGACGTCCTCTTGCAGACCGAGCGCGAAGAGCAGCGGAAAGACCACGAGCCCGGCGATGAACGCCACGCCGAAGTCCGAGATCGCGATCGTGATCGACTCGGCTGGCAGGTCGGTGTTGCGGTCGAGATAGCTCGCGTAGGTGAGGATCGCGCCCATGCCGAGGCTCAGGCTGAAGAAGGCCTGGCCGGCCGCGTCCCGCAGCACGTCCCTGTTCCAGATCGCACCGAAGTCGGGCTCGAAGTAGTAGGCATAGCCCTGGCTCGCGCCTGCGAGGGTCGCTGCGTAGAGCGCGAGGCCGATGACGATCAGCGCCAGCAGCGGCATGAGCACGATCGACGCGCGCTCGATCCCCGAGCGGATGCCACCCGAGACGACGACCATCGTCACCGCCATGAAGGCGAGGTGCCAGCCGAGGGCCGGCCAGCCACTCGCGATGTGCTCGAAGTGCCCGCCGGCGTCGGCGGGGAAGCCTGAGACGAGTGACTCGAGCGCGTAGCGGAACGTCCAGCCCGCGATCACGCTGTAGTAGGCGAGGATCACGAAGCCCGCGAGCACGAAGAGCCCACCGAGCGGACGCCAGGCCGAGCCGCCGTAGTGGGCGAGGGCCTGCACCGGACTGCGCCCCGCGCCTCGTCCGAGCGTCAGCTCGGCGAGCATCACCGGCAGGCCGACCACCAGGGTCATGACGACGTAGAGCACGACGAAGGCGGCGCCACCGTTCTCGGCGGCCATGTACGAGAAGCGCCACATGTTGCCGAGCCCGACCGCCGAGCCGACGGCAGCAAGGGTGAAGCCGAGTCGGCCGGACCAGTGCTCGCGTGAGTTCTCCAATCCCGAATCCCCCTGGAGCGCGAGCATACCCTCCGGATGAAGACGCAGAAACGGTCGTCATCACTTCCACGGGGCTAGACTCGGGCCTCTCTCCCCCCGGCGAGACGGGCGGACCGAAGGAGCCTCGATGAAGGACTTCCACGACGAGGTCGCCGTCGTCACCGGTGCTGCGAGCGGGATCGGGCTCGGCGTGACCGAGCGACTTCTCGCCGAGGGCATGAAGGTCGTGATGGCGGACCTCGAGCAGGAGACGCTCGAAGGCGAGATCGCGCGCCTCTCTGCGGCGGGGGGCGATGTCCTCGGGGTTCGCTGCGACGTGCGCGATGCCGGCGAGGTCACGGGCCTCGCCGAGAAGACCCTCTCACACTACGGCGGCGTACACGTCGTGATGAACAATGCCGGCGTGGCGCCGATCGGCCCGATGCTCGAGACCACCGCCGAGGACTGGCGCTGGGTAGTCGACGTGAACCTGATGGGGGTGGTGCACGGCGTACTGGCCTTCGGCCCGATCCTGAAGGAGGCCGGGACGGGGCACATCGTCAACACGGCTTCCGAGGCGGGGCTCGTGACGAACCCGATCCTCGGCATGTACTGCGCGTCGAAGCACGCCGTCGTCGGACTGAGCGAGTCGCTCTACCGCGAGCTCGAGGGCAGCGGCGTCGGCGTGCACATCCTCTGCCCGAACCTCGTCAAGACGAAGATCTTCCACTCGGAGCGAAACCGCGAGGACGCCCCGGACATGACGCCTTCGCAGACGGCCTTCACCGGATCTCTCCGCGAGACCCTCGACGCCATGGGCATCACCACCGAGAAGGTCGCCGGCGACGTGGTCGACGCCATGCGGCACGACCGCTTCTGGATCTTCACCCACGAGTTCACCGTGAGCTGCGCCAGCAAGCGCTACGCCGACATCAACAAGGGCGAGAACCCGAGCGACCCCTACGCTCAGGTCGAAGCGTTCGGAGAGCTCGAAGGCAGCTTCGGTCCCGCCGACTGACGCGAAGACCTACGGGCTCACCCCGGCATACTCGATGCCCGTCAGGTGGTGCATCTCGCGATCGAAGGTCGCGAGGTCGTCGGGCGCGAACTGATTCAGGTGATCGTGCCCGCACGCGCGCGCCATGACGCGCATGAGCTCTGCGGACGAGCCGAGGAAGCGCTCGAGCCGCTTCGCCGCCAGGTCGACCTTCAGCCGCGCGCGCAGGTGCTCCTGCTGGGTCGCGATGCCGACCGGACAGTTGTCGGTGTGACAGGCGCGCATGGCGATGCACCCGATCGCCTGCATGGCCGAGTTCGAGAGCGCGATGGCGTCGGCGCCCAGCGCGAGCGCCTTCACGAAGTCGGAGGGCACCCGCAGCCCGCCCGTGATGACGAGCGTGATGTCGCTGCGGCCCGTCCGATCGAGGTGCCGCCGCGCGCGGGCGAGCGCCGGAATCGTCGGCACGCTGATGTTGTTGCGGAAGATGAGCGGCGCCGCCCCGGTGCCCCCGCCGCGTCCGTCGAGGATCACGTAGTCGGCGCCCGCGCGAATCGCGGCCTCGACGTCGCGCTCGACGTGCTGCGCCGAGAGCTTGAAGCCGATCGGGATGCCGCCGGTGGCCTCGCGCACGGCGTCGCCAAAGCGTCGGTAGTCGTCGAGATTGTCCCAGTCGGGGAAGCGAGGCGGTGAGATCGCCGACGTGCCCTCGGCGATGCCGCGCACCTCGGCGATCTTCCCCTTCACCTTGTGCCCCGGCAGATGGCCGCCGGTGCCCGTCTTCGCGCCCTGCCCGCACTTGAAGTGAAAGGCCTGCACGCGCTCGAGCTTCTCCATCGAGAAGCCGAAGCGCCCCGATGCGAGCTCGTAGAGGTAGCGACCGTTCTCGCGCTGCTCCTCGGGGAGCATGCCGCCCTCCCCCGAGCAGATGCCCGTGCCCGCGGCCTCGGCGCCCTTCGCGAGCGCCACCTTCGCCTCCTCGGACAGCGCGCCATAGCTCATGTCCGACACGAAGAGCGGAATCTCGAGCTCGAGGGGACGCTTCGCGTTCGGGCCGATCACGACGTTGGAGCCGACCGGGTGATCGTCGAGCAGCGGCGGCCGGTGCAGCTGCGCCGTCATGATCTGGATGTCTTCCCAGCGCGGCAGCTCACCCCGCGGCACGCCCATGGCAATGACGCGGCCATGGTGGCCGGCGCGCTCGAGGCCGTGCTCGGACATCTCGCGGATCCAGTGATTGAAGGGCTCGTCGGGCGTACCGTGGGGATCGGCGTAGGTACCCAGGTCTGCGCTTCGATCGTAGGGCTGGGGGTGGCAGCGCTCCCACTCGCGGATCTCGTCCGCGTCGACGAAGACGCCGTCGTCCTCGATCCAGTGGGTGAACTTCTCGAGCCGCTCGGCGTTGGTGTACGCGCTGACGCCGCTGCGGAATCGGTAGTCCCAGTCGTGCAGGCCGCAGATCAGGTCCTCGCCCTCGATCCGGCCATCGGAGAGCAGCGCGCCGCGATGCAGGCAGCGGCCGTAGAGCACCGACACGGCGTCGGTGTCGGGCCAGCGCACGATGACGAGGTCGACGTCGGCGACGAGCGCATGCGCCGGCCTGGCGGGGTCGAGCTCACTGAAGGTGGCGATGCGGACGCGATCCATGTCGGGCCCCTCCCGGCGATGACCCGGCTTCGATGCAGCGCGACGCCGTCAGTTACGGCGCTTCTTCTCGCTCCGGTCGGCGCGATCCCACACCGACTCGAGCTCGCCCTCGCCACCGAGCAGGTACTCGGGGCTTCGCTTCTCGATGTGACCGACGAGGTGCTGGTACACGCTGTAGCCGACGAGCTCGCGCAGCCGCTTCGGGAATCGCATCGTGACCTCCCGCGGAATGCCGAGCTGCTGATTTTCCTGCTGGCGGATGAAGCCGGCGCAGTAGTTCATCGCGATGCCGACGCGGCGCTCGTCGGTCTCGTTCGCACCACCGCCGTGCCAGAGGCTGCCGTTCCAGACGAGCACGCTGCCGCGCCTCATCTCGCCGGGAATGCTGTCGTAGGACTTCGCCGGGTCGGGCGAGTGGTCGGCGGTGTGGCTGCCCTTGACCATGCGCGTCGCGCCATTCGGCTCGGTGAAATCGGTGAGCGCCCACATCGTGTTGCAGACGAGCGCGCGATGCGGCCGCCGGATCGGCAGCAGCTGATCGTCGGCGTGAATCATCTGTGCCTTCTCGCCCGGACCGATGTCGATCGACGAGAGCGACGAAATGAGGCAACCGCGATCGAGCACGCCCTCGACGATCGGCAGGATCTCCTCGTGCACCGGGATCTCCTCGAAGACCCGGTCGTGCGCGAGCAGGTTGTAGACGCGCGTCGTCGAGAAGCCCTCGAAGGCGTTCGGCCCCTTGCCGACGTCGAGATCGTCGACGAGCCGGTCGAGCGCGGCGAGATAGGCCGCCGCGCGGTCGGCGTCGAATACGTCCTCGACCAGCGTGTAGCCGTCGGTCCGGATACGTTCGAGGTGGGCGTCGAGCTCTTCGGGCGTCATGGAACGGTGGGCCTCCATGTCGGCGTCCGGGGTTGCGAATGCCGCTCTGGAGGCTCGCAGACGGCGTGCCCCGCTGCCAGCACGAGACGCTGCGCGCAGATGGGGCACGCTGCCCCGCCACTGGCGCCTCCTTCAAAAATCGATCACCCCGCGCAACCCGACCGCCACCGCATTGCGCCGGCTGAAGTGTGGATCGAGGACGACCTGCAGATCGGGCTGCAGAGAGAGCCACCCCACGACCTGAGCGTAGTAGGTGATCTCGAGGATCGACTCGCGGGTCGACACGTCGTTACCGAACGTCGCCTGCAGTGCAACGTAGTCGTCGCTGAATCTTTGCACCGTGAAGCCGAAGCCGAGCGCGTCGGACTCGCGGCCAGGAAAGGGGCGCGAGATCGCGAAGCCACCGCTCGCGTACCAGTCGGTCAGGACGACGCCCGTATTCGGTGTGCCGAAGATCCGCAGGAAGACGCTCACACCCGGCCAAGCATCGCTCGGCTCGAGGACATGCCAATCGGCGATGCCGTAGAGCGTGACACGTCCGTCGACGCTCTCGCCGGTCGAGAGATCGAAGACCTCCGACTTCACGCCCAGGAAGCCGAACGAGAGTGCAGCCCTCCGTCCCAGGATCTTCGGCCGCGCGATGCCTTCTCCGAAGACGGTGAAGCCGTCGCCGAAGGCCCAGTCGAAGCCGATGTTGCTCCGCTCGTCCTCCCCCGGCGCCGCAGTGTAGATCGCCGCCCGCAGCTCCCACGCCGCGTCCCGGGTGCGCAGGGACACGAGCGCACCCGGCGCCGCCAGGGGATAGAAGGGCGTGACCTGACGCGCGAAGCCGAGGAAGCCGAAGCTGGCGTTGAGCAGCAGCGACGACGTCTCCGATTGGAAGAACTCTCCATCGGAGCTCAGCTGTCCGATCTCGATCCGCACGCGCTGCTTCCACAGACGCTGGCTGTATGCGATCTCGAAGAAGCGGACACCCGTCGACGCCTCCCAGCCGGAGAGCGCCTGGGTCGGATACTGCCCGATGAGCTCCTCCGAGGGCTGCCCGCCGTGGTACGAGTTCCAGTTCATGCGAAACGAGCCGCCGGGCCAGCGGACGAGCCGCTCGAGGTCGACGGAGAAGCCCCAGGTCGCGAAGCCCTCGTAGCGCGTGCCGGTCTCGAAGCCACCCCGGGTGTTCGACCAGAACCCGGTGGTGTACTGCGCGAAGACGTCGAGGCCGCGCTCGTCGAGTCGGGTCCGGAGCCCGCCCCAGTCGCCGGTGGCGCCCCTCCACTCGGTCCAGGATTGCGCTTCGACCGGCGCCGGCGCGGCCGTGCCGGGCTCGTCCGTGGCGGCCCACGAGAGGCTTGGCCAGAGCAGCCCCGCGATGCCGACGATCAGCACCAGTCTCGGGCGTGCGAATCGCCCCACGCCCCGATCGCGGACAAATGCCTCCTGAATCACGAGCCCGAGGCGCAGCTGCTCTCCTGCTCGTGCAGCAGCAGAATCCGGCGCACCTCCTCGATCGTCCTGGGCCTGCCCTGCGAGGAGTGGCTCGAGCGCACCACGAGCTCGGACTGCGCCTCCTCGATGTGTGCGCTCTGGTACCTCACCACGCCGTCGTTGCCCGTCGCGATGTCCATCCCCGGCCTCACGGAGATGATCGAGTGGGCGGGGATCGTCGGCGCCACGGGAATCGACGCCAGCACCTGGATCGAATGGTGGCTCGGCGACATGTTGTCGACCGCCGTGCTGACCCTGATCGGCCGGTACGTCTCTTCGCCGCTGTCCGCGATGCCCGCCGCATCGACCGCGACCGCTGCGAGATCGGCGGGGAAACGGATCGCCCACGCGGAGAGCCGGCGCAGCAGGTCCGAAGACGCGACGTAGCTGCCACGATGCGGCGTCGAGATGAAGATCACACGGCCCACCGCGGGCATCGGCTCGATGAAGATCGCTTCCTGGAGGAGCGCCTTCGTCGATGGACTGAAGCGCGTCTCCTCGAGTGGAACGTCGAACAAGGAGTCCCAGATCGCCGTCCCCGGGTCGATCGACACGCCCTTCGCGAGCAGACCGCCCTGGCTGTGCCCGACGAGTACCATGTCGCGGAGACACGCGTCCTCGCCCGCCGGATCGAGCACCTGGACGGCGCGCGTCATCGAGCGGCGCAGCGTCATCGCCGAGTAGAAGATCGGGTTTCCGGACTCGTAGGCGAAGAAGAGGAACTGGTAGCGGTCGCGCAGAACGGGATCGTGCTGAAGGTCGTTCACCATGTCGGTCCAGACGACCGGCGTCGACATCGTGCCGTGGATGAAGACGACGGGGATCTGGCCCCTTCGCCTCGGCTCCCAGCCGAAGAACCGATTGTCCTCGTTGAGTCGCCGGAGCCGGCCGAAGAAGACGCCCAGGCGTCCCTCCCACACGTCGGACTCCTCGAGCGACTTCGCCAGCGCAACCGACGGCTGGAGCTCGAGCGGCACCGGGATGCCCTCCATGTCGACGCTCTGGGCCTCGTTGGCCGGCGTGATCCACAGCCTCGCCTTCACGTCGCCCGCACGGACCTGTGCGCGGGGATCGTCGATCTTCAAGAAGGCATTCGTGGCAATGGCGGCCTTTCTCGCCACCAGGTAGCCGGCCGGATCGTTCGGGTCGAGGGGCACGGTCCGCGCCGCGAGCGGCGCGCCCACACCGGGGCGCCGGTAGCGATTGCGCAGCCCCGTGATCTCGAACTCGTCCGACGGGAGGAAGTCGATCAGCAGCCGGTTCTGCCAACGAAGCTCCATCTCATCGAACTCGACCTCGAGCGTGCCGAAGGACGTCTCGAAGGTACCCGCCGTGAAGTCCTGATACTGCCCGAGGTCTCGAAACGACTCGACGATGCCACGATTGTAGAGATCGGCCGCGATGCGCATCCGCGGATCGATCGGCGTCAGCGTCGATACCTCGTCCTCGCTGAAGAGGAAGGTGTACGCGTAGATCGTCGCGGCGCGGTAGCTGCGGTTCGCAGCCTCGAGGATCGGTGTCTCGTCGCTCGTGTAGTACGGGGCCTTCCGGACCATGCCGCGGTTCTTGCGCTGCTCGCGCCGGCGCGCGCGCCGCCAGGCATCGTGCTCCAGGCGCTCGGCCAGCCAGAACGAGAGCTCCGTGAGCGCGAAGTACTCGTCCGAGCCGCCGCGCCCCTCCACCACGTCGGTGTGCAACGCGGCGATCGCCTTCTCGGGATCGTCGCGGTACAAATCCATCAGATCGTGGTTGCGGAGAACGATCTTCGTCGAGTCGCTCAGCTGCCCCGTCGCCGCCACGTTCGCTCGGATCGCCGCGCGCGCCTGCTCCTTGGAGGCGTGTCGCACGCGGAGCGGCGCGCCACCACCACAGGCAGCGACGAGCAGCAGCACGAGGCAGGCCCCGAGTGTCGCCACGGCGCCCCGCTTCACGCGCCTCGACCCGCCCAATCGCGCAGCGCCGTCAGCTCCCAATCGCCCAGCCCACCTTCCTGGTGAAGCGCTCGAAGAACTCCTTCTCGTACGCATTCTCGGGCTCGGCGCGCACCATCTCGTCGAGGACGTGCGCGTCGTCGCCGACGAGGATCCGCCAGCGCCCCTCGCGCACGCCGCGCAGGATCACCTCGGCCGCCTCCGCGGCGGTCATCGGCGCCTCCGTCTCGAACGCCTCGATGCGAGCGATCATCGCCTGCCGGATCTGGTCGTCGGTCCACGAAGAGGCATCGATCCCGAAATCGGTGATGCGCTCGCGCGCCTGCTCGATCCCCGCCTCGTCGAGCTCCTTCGGGTCGAACCCGAGGATCTTGCCCGAGTTCTTGACGATCTCGGTGCCGATGTGTCCGGGCATGACGACCGACGCCTTCACGTGGGGCGCGTTGTTGCGGAGGTCGTTGACCAGCGCCTCGGTGAACCCCTTCACGGCGAACTTCGCGGCCGAGTACGCGGTATGACCGGTCGACGGACCGATCGACGCCCAGAACCCGTTCACGCTGCTCGTGTTGATGAGGTGTCCCTCTTCGGCGGCGATCAACATCGGCAGGAACGCGCGCGTCGAGTAGTAGACGCCCCCCCAGCACACGTCGAACGTCTTGTCCCACTGCTCGCGGTCGTCGACGATCATGCTGCCGCCACCGCCGATGCCCGCGTTGTTGAACACGAGGTGCACGTGATCTGTCTGGTGGGCCTCGGCCACCGCCGCCTGGAACGACACGATGTCGGCCTCGCTCGACACGTCGGCCACGTGCGTCGACACGCGCGTGCCCGCCGGCGCGCCCTCTTCACACAGCGCCTTCGTCTGCGCCATGTTCTCCTCCGATACGTCGCACATCGCGACGTGGCAGCCCTCGGCGGTGAGCTGCCTGCAGAGCTGGCGTCCCATCCCGGTGCCGCCGCCCGTCACGACGGCGATCTTCCCCTCGAATCGTTCCATCCTGCCCTCCAATGCGAGCCGCGAGGGTACCGCGAACGCGACGCGACGCGATTCGAGGTCGCGGCCGGGGGCGCTTGACCCGCCCACGCCGCATCGCGGATGATGGGCCGGAAGGGGATCCGCATGCTCCTGCTCCACGAGATCCACGAGGTGGCCGGGCGCCACGAAGACGACTTCGAGGCCGCCTACCGGGAGGGCTGGGCGCCGACGCTTGCGGAGACCGGCGACGCCCGGCTGCTCCATTTCCTCCACCACGCCCACGGCACGGGCGTCTCGTACAACGTCGTGACGATCACCTGGCTGCGCGACGCGGCGGCCTGGGCGAGCCTCGCCGAGCGCGTCCAGACCGGTGATCTCGCGAGGTGGGCGCGGAGCGTCGACGCGCTGCGCCACGAGGTGACGTCGAAGATGCTCGTGCCGCTGCCGTGGTCGCCGGTAGAGCAGCTCTCCGCAAGCGACATCCCCGCCGCTGCGGATGACCACGACCCCGTGATCTACATGGAGGACACGGTCTGGCCCTACGAAGGCGCGCTCGACGACTACATCGAGCGCTCCGGTGCGCACTACGCGCGTGAGATGAGCGAGCACGCCGACGAAGGCACCGCGATCTTGAAGGTCGAGTCGAGCTACCGCACGGCCTTCGGCACGGGGCGCAGGCGCGAGGTCGTGCTGTGGCAGCGGGTCATGAAGCCCCGGGCGCTCTCACCGCTCATCGGTCGAGAGGTGCCGGCCCGGTACAAGCAGCCGGGCACGTGGATGCACGACGCCCTGGAGCTGCGAGACCGCTGGGAGAGCAAGCTGCTGAGAAGCGCCCGCTGGTCGCCAGGCGACTGAAGGGGCGGCGGCGCGCTGTCAGAAGAAGGAACCCGCCGAGCTCTCGTACACGTGCTCGATCGTGCGCTTCACCGAGTCCTGCTCCTCGCCGCCCCAGTAGAGCTCGGCATGGAGCCACAGCGTGTCCGGCGCGTTCTCGATGGTCTCCCTCGCAGGCAGGGTGAACTTCGCCTTGAAGGCCATGCCGGTGGGCGGCGGCTGCGACGGCGTCGACGCCTCGTTGCGCTGGTGGCCCGACCCGAACGCCTGATTGCCCTGGGGCACGAGCACGTCGTGCGTCGAGATGTACTGCCAGTCGAACTCGACGGGCCGCTCGAGCGCGACGCTCGTGAAGCGGACGACCACGTCGCGGTGGTCGATGCCCTCGGGCAGCTGGTCGAACTCCATCGTGAGCCAGCACTGGAGATCGCCGCCGAGCACGCTCTGGCCGGGCACCATGTCCGACAGGTGGGCATGATGGCCGAGGGCGGCGTCGATCATGTTGCAGGCGACGGTGCCCATCGCAATCGAAGCCAGGGCAGCGGTCACGACAGCGAGCCGGAGAGAACGATGCAGGGTCACGGAGATCTCCTCGTGAAACGGGACTGCGAGGAGACCATCGTCCGAGCGACTCGGCGGCTGTAGGGGCGGATCCCCCCGGCCCTGCAGCGGGCCCCGGGGCGGAACGGAACGCGTGCTCAGGCGCCTTCGGGCTCGGCGACGCCCCGCACGAGCGCGAAGAAGCCCAGCGCGTAGATCGCCGCCGCCAGTGCGATCACCGCCGAGATGCCGATGGCCATGGCGAGCAGGATGCAGAGCGTCGAGGCGAGCACCGAGAGGAAGCCGTTGATCGCCCACGCCCACGGGATCAGCGCCGGCGCGGCCCGCTCGAGGAGCCGCAGCCCGAGCGGGAAGGGCATGCCGAGCACGAAGCCGAGCGGCGCGACCACCGCCACGGTCAGCGCCCCGCGGACGACGATCGGCGCGCCGAGCGCGAGCGGCAGCAGCAACGACGTCGCGAGCCACTCGAAGAGGAAGACCACGAGGATCGCCGCGCCGAGGCGCCGCAGCAGCCTGGCATCGACGTCCTCGAAGCGGCCCGCGAAGAGTGAGCCGAGCCCCGCGAAGCCGAGCAGCGACGTCAGCACCACCGAGAGCGAGTACGTCGGGTGCCCGAGAAAGAGCACCATCTTCTGCATCAGCACGATCTCCATGAACATGAAGCCCGTGCCGAGCGCCGCGAAGTAGACGAAGACCGGCCAGCGGTGCGGCGACGCGAGCCCCCTGCGGTCGAGCGAACGCAGCGGCCACAGGATCGCGATCGCAGCGAAGAGCGCGATCTGCACGAGCGAGGCCAGCAGCACCATGTGGCCGACCGGGAAGTCGGGGTGGTACGGATCGGTCGCGAGCAGGGCGAGCAGCTGCGCAGGCTCGTGCGCCTCGAACTCGGCCGGGTCGAGCTCGGGCTGGCCGCCGGGCAGAAGCCCCGAGTACTTGTAGTAATTGAAGAAGAAGGGCGAGTCGTCGGACGGCACGCTCACGTCGTACTCGTAGCGAGCCTCGAAGTCGCTCTGCTCCTCGGGCGTGCCGCGAAGCAGCGCGGCGAAGACGACCTGCGCCTCGCGCACACCCGGGCCCGGCTGCGCCGCCGCATCGGACGTCGGCGCCGGCAGCGGCGTCCCCGGCTCCCACAACGGATCGAAGACGAGCCCGTGGAAGCCCTGCAATGCGGCGAAGGCGCGCAGCCCCTCGACCTCGACCTCGGTGAACGGCCCCTTGCGGATCAGCGTCGACGCCCAGTTCTTGCCCTTGAAGACGACTACGTGCGACGCCGGGTCCTCGACCCCCGCGGCGCGCAACGCGTCGACCGCCACGTAGGCGAGCCGCAGGGTCTCACGCGGCCGCTTCGGGTGGTGCATGAAGAAGCGCGAGTAGTTGATGATGCCCCCCTCGTTCAGGTGGGCATGGAAGTCCTGGATCGCTTCGCGCGTATAGAGGTAGCTCTCGGCCAGGGTGTAGGCGCCGGTCGAGAGCGCCGTGAACGAGTCGACGCCCGACATCTGGATCACGTCGTAGCGATCGTCGTGGCTGCGCACCCAGGCGCGCCCCTCGGCGTTCACCAGGTCGATGCGATCCGAGAGCGCGTGCGCACCGGGGCGGAAGAGCCCGCCGAGATAGTCGTCGAAGCGCTCGGTGACCATCTCGACCATCGCGGGGTTGAACTCGACGGCGGTCACGTGCTTCGCACCGTTATAGAGCGCGACCATCACGTCGACGCCGCCACCGACGCCGATCACGAGCACCTCGGGCGGCGGCGCCCCGCGCGCCTCGCGTGCGACGTAGGCGGTCGCGGCCTGGGTGTCGTCGAGGAACGCGAACGAGCCGACGTCGGCCGCGTCGCGGTAGAGCATGGTCGGCGCCGTGCCGTCCTGGCCGACCTCGCGTGCCTCGATGCGGCGGCGGTCGACGTTGCCGAAGTTGCCGCCGATGCCCGGCAGCTTTTTCCCGGTCGGCCCGACCTCGACCTCGGCAGCGGCCGACGCGATGCGCACGATCTCGGCGCCCTCGGGCATGCGCGCGAGCTCCTTGCCGGGCGCGAAGGGGATCTGCCACTCGACAGTCCCGGATCCGAGCAGGATCGAGAGCGCGAGCGTCCCGCACCCGAGGGCGAGCGGGAGGCGCAGCGTGCGTGGATCGACCGCCCATGCGAGCGCCGACGCGCCGGCGAGCCCCATGGTGGCGGCGCCGAGCGCGGCCGAGCCCGGGCCACCGACCGCGAGCCAGACGACGCAGATGACGCCGCCGAGCGCCGAGCCTGCGAGATCGGCGAAATAGAGCGCGTTCACGTGATGCACCGCGTGGGTCAGGAGCCGGCCGATCACGAGCCCGCCGAGCCCGAACGGCACGATCACCACGAGGTAGATCACCGCGAGCCAGACCAGATTGATCTTCTCCCGCCACAGCGAGAGCGTGTCGATGGGGATGCGCGTCACGATGAAGAAGACGACGACCACCGACAGACCGAACGCGGTCGACCACACGACGAGGCTGCGGTCGAGGGCGTCGTCGCCGGCGGCGGCGCCCTCCCCTCTCGCGGTGAGCCAGCTGCCCGCTGCGCCGAAGCCGAGCATCGCGACCGACACGGCCATGTAGGTCAGGTGATGCCACATCATGATCGCGAAGACGCGCGTCAGCGCGATCTGCAGCACGAGCACCGCTGCAGCGACGAGGCCGATGCCGAGATAGACGCCGACGTGCAGACGACCACCGTGCGCAGCGGCGGCCGGGGCGGGGCGATCGCCGCCGTCGGGAGACGACGGGGCGGGCGTGGTCGAGGGCGCGTCCATCGAAGCGGGCAACGCTAGCACCCCATGACAGCGACAGAGCCATGACAGACAGACGCGATCGCGATCGGCCGACATGCATGCGACCCGACGCGCCCGGCATCACGCCCGCGCAACTCCGGCGTCAAGTCAGGCGACAGCCGAAGGTCCCGGTCGGCGCGGCGCGTCGTCAACGCGTCCAGCCCGAGCTCCCCCGTCCGGTCGATGCGGCTCCGCGCTCGAGCAGCGCGTCGATGTCTTTCGCCGAGTAGTCGAGCTCGCGCAGCACGTCGAGCGTGTGCGCGCCCGGGTCGGGCTGCGCGCACGTGACGCCGGTCGGCGTGTCGGTGAGCGTCGTGGGATGTCGCAGGAGCTCGATCGGCTCGCCGCCTTCGGGCGTGACGCTGCGCGTGAGGTTCAGCGCCTGGACCTGGGCGTCGGCGAACACCTCGTCCATGCCGCGCACGGCGCCACACGGCAGGTCGGCCGCCTGGAAGCGCTCGATCCAGTGCGCCGTGTCGCGCGTCGCGAGCTGCGCCTCGATCGCATCGCGGAGCACGACGCGATTCTGGATGCGCGAGACGGGGTCGGCGAAACGCGGATCGGCCTCGAAGCCCGAGCGATCGTCGAGCGCACCCAGGAACGCGTCCCAGTCCATCACCGCTGCCACGTTCACGTGACCGTCGGCGGTCGCGAACGTGCCCATGGGCGTGAGGGTCGGATGGTCGTTGCCCGCCTGGGGTGGCACGACGCCTTCGGCGAGCCAGCGCATCGCCTGGAAGTCCATGAAGTTGATCAGCGACTCGAGCAGAGACGTGTGCACCCACTGCCCGCGCCCGCTGCGCTCGCGCGCGAACAGCGCCGCGAGGATGCCCTGCGTGAGAAAGGTGCCCGCAGCCGTGTCCGAGATCGCGATGCCCGCCCGCCACGGTCCGCCGCCGGGCGGACCGGTCACGCTCATCAGGCCCGCGAGCCCCTGCACGATCGGATCGAGCCCGGGCCGGTCCGCATCGGGCCCCGCCTGCCCGAAGCCGGAGATGCTCGCGTAGACGAGGCGCGGGTTGCGCCGGCTGAGCGTCTCGTAGTCGATGCCCAGCCTATGCTTCACGCCGGCGCGGAAGTTCTCGACGAGCACGTCGGCCCGATCGACGAGGCGCAGCAGCACGTCGCGCCCTTCGGCCTGCTTCAGATCGAGCACGATCGAGCGCTTGCCCCGATGCAGGTTCGCGGCGTCGGAGCCGCCGAGATCGCCGCGACTCGGGTGCGCCACCTGCACCACGTCGGCGCCGAGATCGGAGAGCTGACGCACGCACGTCGGGCCCGCGCGCGCCACCGTCAGGTCGACGACGCGAATGCCCGCGAGCGCGCCGGGCTCGCCGTCCCGAGCCGCGTAGACGGTCTCGGCCGCGCCCCTCGTCGCGTCGTCCCTCGAATCGCCGGACACGGCGCCCGCCCTCCTCGCGCCTCAGCGCCCTTCGAAGCGGGGCGCCCGCTTCTCCATGAACGCCTTCACGCCCTCGGCGAAGTCGCTGCTCTCGAAGCAGGCCGCGATCGCCGCATCGGTCTCCGCGAGATCGGCGGCGCGCTTGCCTCCCCGCAGCGCCCGCGCTGCGAGCTTCACCGCCCGCACGGTGAGCGGCGCATTCGCAGCGATGCCCCCCACGAGATCGGCCACTCGGTCGTCGAGCTCGGCCTTCGGGTGCACGCGATTCACCAGCCCCATGTGAAGCGCCTCTTTCGCGTCGTAGCGGCGCGCGGTCATGAGCACTTCCTGAGCGCTCGAAGGTCCGACGAGCCGCGCGAGCTGCTCGAGTGCGCCGAAGCCGTAGCCCACGCCGAGCCGGGCCGCGGGGATCGCGAACGCCGCATCGTCCGCCGCGTAACGCATGTCGGCGCAGAGCGCGATCGCGAGCCCGCCCCCGATGCAGTAGCCGTGGATGAGCGCGATGAGCGGCTTGTCGAGCCCCTCGAGCACCTCGAACACGTTGCCCCGGCTGGGATCGATGCGGGCGTCGCTCTCCCCCGCCCCCTCCCCGGCCGCGTTCGCGTCGGCCGCGGGCTGGAACTGCGAGATGTCGGCGCCCGACACGAAGGCGGTCTCGCCGGCGCCGCGCATGACGATGACCCGCACGTCGGCGTCGCTGTCGAGCGCACGGGCGCCGGCGACGAGCTCCGCCCACATGCCCGCCGTCATGGCGTTGCGGCGCTCGGGGTGGTCGAAGACGATCTGGCCGACGCCGTCGCTTCGCTCGATGTGGACCCGGCCTGCCATGCGATCCCGTTCCATGGGCCGAGCTTCGGCCCGCACGTCCCCTTGGCTGCGCCTCTGCGCGCGAAGCCTAGATCATGAGGCTTCGGGTCGAGTCGAATCAAGCACCCTCGAGCGGCAGCGCCTCCACGAGGTCGAAGAGCCGCGCGCGCCGGTCGACCGACCAGGTATAGAGCGCGATGCGATCGAGCCGCACCGCGGGCGCGCCGAGATCGACCGCCTCGGCCCAGGCGAGCGCTGCCCTGCGTTGGCCGGCATCGGCGCGGCGGGCGATGCGCGCCAGGGTCACGTGGGGCAGGGGCGGCCGGCGATCGGGCCGCGCGCCGGCCGTGGTCAGCATCTCGTCGCGCACCGCCGAGATGCCGTCGGCGACCGCCTCGGCACCGTCACCGAGCATCACCGAGAGCGCCGAGGGCTTCCTTCGATTGCCGAGGGCACGCAGCCCGGCGAGCTGCACGTCGAGGGGCCCAGTCGGCCACGTCACGGCGAGGGCGAAGGCCCGCCGAGCGGCGCTCTCTTCGACCGCGCCCAGAAACGCGACGGTGGCGTGCAGATCGGTGGCCGCGAAGAGCCGCACCTCCGCCGGTGGCGGTGGCAACGCATCGAACCACGCGCCGGCCGCGACGGGCAGGCCCACGAACCAGTTGGGACGCATCGGGGACACGGCGGGAAGATTGCCACGGTGGGGGCCGACTTTCCGCAGGCCTCGGGCAACGGGGCTGCGCTCGACGCGCGAATCGCTCATGATCGAGCCATGTCCAGCGAGCCTGCCCCGCCTTCCACCCGCGCCCTCGACTTCGATCTCGACCGCTACGCGGCGGACGGCTTCGCCCTGCTCGGCCGCATCGCCGACGACGACGAGGTCGCCGGGCTCCGCGCCGAGGAGGAGCGCTTCCGCCTCGACGTCGGCTACGGCGCGGCCGACAACCAGACCCTGCGCGTGAACGTCCAGCTCTGTCATCGAAGCCGGCCGATCCGCCGCTTCTGCACCGACGGCAGACACCTCGACGCCGTCACGCGGATCCTCGGCAAGGACGTCTGCCTGCTGCACCAGCAACTCGTGACGAAGCTGCCCGACGGCGACGACCAGCACAGCGACATCCCCTATCACCAGGACGCCGGCTACGGCCTGCTCGAGCCGCTCGTCGATTGCACGATCTGGATGCCGCTGGTCGATACCGACGAAGAGAACGGCGGGCTCTGGGTCGTGCCGGGGAGTCATCGGCACGGGCTGCTCGATCACGGCTCGGCGAAGGTCAACCCGGTGCTGCGCGAGGCGGCGCTCGAGGACGAAGCGGTGTTCGTGCCGCTGGCCGCTGGCTGCGCGGTCGCGTTCACCGGGCTCACCCTGCACGGCTCGGGGCCGAACCACTCGGGTAGGCCACGCCCGGCGATGTTCGTGCGCTACGGCCCGCCGGAGCTGATCCTCGACCCCGACGACCCCGATGCCCGTCGCCTCGCCCTCGAAGACCCGCACACCTGGATGGTCCGCGGCGAGGCCTGAGCCCGCTTCCCGGCCGTCCGCGGTGAACGCCCCCCGGCGGGCCGCGGGCCGAGCTGGCGCGGCCGAGGTTTCCCCACACCGACGGGTGTTCCACGGGTAGGATGGCAGGACACCTCGCGGCCACCGCAGGCCGCCGCTGCCGCTGATTCGCTGCTGGAGAAGCCCTTGCCGCCCCCCCATCAGGCGCCCCGCGCGCCGCTGTGCCTCGTCCGCTTCATGCTCGCGTTCTGCCTCGTGCTCGCCACGCCGTTCACGGAGGCTCGAGCCCAGAGCTTCGGCGCGAGCAACCTCGACTTCTCAACCGTCGCGTCGATCTCCAACGGCACGTCGCTCGCGTTCGGTCCAGACGGCCGGCTCTACGTCATCCAGCTCGATGGCACGATCGACGTGCTCTCGATCGTACGCAACGGCGTCGACGACTACGAAGTCATCGCCGCCGAAGAGTTGAGTGTCGTGAAGAACATCCCGAACCACGACGACGACGGAACGGCCGACATCAGCACGACTCGCGAGGCGACGGGCATCGCCGTCGCGGGCACCGCCACCAACCCCGTGATCTACGCCACCTCGAGTGACTCCCGAATCGGCGGGCCGTCGGGCGACAAGGACCTCGACACGAACTCGGGCGTCATCACGCGGATCGCCTGGGTCGGGACCGACTTGAACGACCCGAACGGGGACTGGCAAGTGGTCGATCTCGTGCGCGGCCTGCCCCGCTCCGAGGAGAACCACGCGAGCAACGGTCTCGAGCTCGTGACCGTGGGTGGCGACGACTACCTGATCGTCGCCCAGGGCGGCCATACCAACGCGGGCTCGCCGTCGACGAACTTCGCGTGGACCACCGAGTACGCGCTCTCGGCCGCGGTGCTCGCCGTGAACCTGACGGAGCTCGAGGCGATGCCGATCTCGAACGACGGCGTCCGCGACTACGTGTACGACCTGCCCACGGTGGACGACCCGACGCGCGCGAACGCGAACGGCATCACCGACCCGAACGCCCCCGGCTACGACGGCGTGGACGTGAACGATCCGTGGGGCGGCAACGACGGCCTGAACCAGGCAAAGGTCGTGCCCGGCGGGCCCGTGCAGATCTTCTCGCCTGGCTACCGGAACGCCTACGACCTCGTGGTGACGGACGGCGGCGCCGTCTACGTGACCGACAATGGCGCCAACGGCGGCTGGGGCGGCTTCCCCGACCAGGAGGGCGGCGGCTCTGCGACGAACGACTACCGCGTGGGCGAGCCGGGCTCCAACGGCGCGGACCCCGTCGACGGCGAGGCGCAGGTCAACAACCAGGATCACCTGACCCTCATCACGACCGACATCCAGACCTACGCCTTCGGCAGCTTCTACGGAGGGCACCCGGCTCCGACCCGCGCCAACCCGATCGGCGCGGGTCTCTTCGCGCGGGGCACGCACTCGAGCGATCCCGGCGACGCCAACGGCAACACCTACACGGACGACTGGTTTCGCACGCAGCCCTACGACCCGAACGGCTCGGGCGAGGCGACGAGCGCGGCCACGGCGCTGCCCGCCGACTGGCCCCCGGTGCCGTTCGGCCTCGCCAACCCCGTCGAGGGTGACTTCCGCAACCCGGGCGGTGCGAACCCCGACGGCGCCGTCGACGCCATCGTGACCACCTGGGGCAACAACACCAACGGCATCGACGAGTACACCGCGTCGAACTTCGCTGGCGCGATGCAGGGCGACCTCATCGCGGGCAAGAGCGGCGGCGCCCTGCACCGCGTTCAGCTGCTGCCCGACGGCAGCCTCGACACGCTGACCCAGAACTGGGTCTCGAACCTCGGTGGCAATCCCCTCGGCATCACCGCCAACGGCGACGACGATCCCTTCCCGGGCACGATCTGGGTCGCCACGTTCAACGCCGACATCGTCGTGCTCGAGCCTCAGGACTTCGTGATCTGCATCCCGCCGACCGACCCCGCGTACGATCCGCTGGGCGACGACGACAGCGACGGCTACACGAACGAGGACGAAGAGCAGAACGGCACCGACGCCTGCAACGGGGGCTCCCAGCCGAACGACTTCGACAAGGCGGCGGGTGCTCCCTTCGTCTCGGACTTGAACGACGAGGACGACGACGCGGACGGCATCCTCGACGCGAACGACCCCATCCAGATCGGCGATCCGCTCGACGCGGGGAGTGACGCCTTCGCCCTGCCCGTCGTGAACGAGCTCTTCTCCGACAACGCCCTGCTCGGCGGCTACCTCGGCCTGGGCTTCCCGGGGCTGATCAACAACGGCGCGCCGAACCCGAACTGGCTCGACTGGATCGACGTGCCGGGCGATGGGCCCAACCCGAACGACGTGCTCGGAGGCGCGGTCGGGGCCATGACCATGCAGATGACCGACGGCACCGCCGTCGGCTCCGCGAACGATCAGGACAAGGGCTTCCAGTACGCGGCGCTGGTCGACCTGTCGACCGGCGGCTTCCGGGTCGAGTCGCGCATGTTGAACTTCGGCTCGGGCGAGCAGCTCTACCCCTTCGTCGGCAGCGCGCAGCTCGGCATCCAGATGGGCGACGGCACGCAGTCGAACTTCATGCAGCTCGTCGTCACGCACGCCGGTGTCGAGTTCATGCAAGAGCTCTTCGACGTGCCGGACACGCCGCAGGCGGCGTCGATCGCCGTCGGCGAGAGACCGGTCACCAGCATGGGGCTGCGCCTCGACGTGGACAGCGCAACGGGTGACGTCGAGGCGTCGTACTCCATCGACGACGGCCCCTTCGCGACGATCGGCACCTTGACCGCGAGCGGCGCGGTCCTCCAGGCCATCCAGCAGGCCAGCGATCCGATCCACGTCGGGCTCATCGGCACGTCGAACGTCCCGGGCGACGAGGTCGAGGGCACCTGGGACTACCTGAACGTCATCGGGCGCAAGCCGACGGTGGAGGCGCCGATCGAGGACATCGAGGTGGATCTCGGCGCCACGAGCCAGGACGTCGACCTCGCTGCCCACTTCGACGATGACGACGGCGACGGGAACCTGACGTACCAGGTGATGTCGAACAGCAACGTGTCGTTCGGCCTCGCCATCGTCGGCGGCACGCTCACGATCACGTTCCCCGCCGCGCTCGCCACGACCACCATCGTCGTCCGCGCGACCGACGCGAACGGGCTCTGGGTCGAGCAGAGCTTCGACGTCTCGGTGACGAACCCGGTGGCCATCTACCGCGTGAACGCGGGCGGACCCGGGATCGCGGCCATCGACGGCGGCATTCCGTGGGAGGAGGACACCGCCAGCACGAACTCGGCGTATCTCGCCGATCCGGGCTCGAACGACACGGCTGGCTTCGGCATGACGTCGTACGTGCCCGGGATCGATCTCGCGACGACCCCCACTGCGATCTTCGACACCGAGCGCTGGGACGGCGGAATCGGGCTGCCGCGCGTGACGTACTCGTTCCCCGTGAGCGCGGGGAGCTACGAGGTCCGCCTGTACATGGGCAACGGCTGGTCCGGCGCCTCGAGTCCCGGGCAGCGCATCTTCAGCGTCGAGCTCGAAGGCGTCGCGCACCTCGACCTGACCGACCTCGACCTGACCGACACGTTCGGCCATCAGGTCGGCGGTCTCGTGACCCACGTGGTCGACGTGAGCGACGGCGCGCTCGACATCGAGTTCTTCCACGGCGCAGCCAACAACCCGATGCTGAACGGTATCGAGATCATCGGCAGCGCCGCGCCCGGCGAGACGCCGATCGGGGTCGCTGCCATCGGCACCCAGACCGACGACGAGGGCACCACGGTGAATCTCCCGGTGATCGCATCGGGTGGCGACACGGGCACGTTCTCGTATTCGGCGACGGGCCTGCCGAGTGGCGTGCAGATCGAGCCCACCACCGGGCTCATCTTCGGCACGATCGACGTCGGAGCCTCGGCCGGCAGTCCCTACGCGGTGCAGGTCACGGTCGACGACAACGACGGCAACGCCCTCGACGTCGCCACCGAGGGCTTCACCTGGAACGTGATCGATCCGAACGCCCCGGTGTGGATCGACCTCGCCGAGGACGAGTCGTACACGGGGCGGCACGAGTGCTCGTTCGTGCAGGCGGGCAATCGCTTCTATCTCTTCGGCGGGCGCGAGAGCCCGACTCAGCTCGATACCTACGACTTCGCGACCGACACGTGGACGATCAGCGCAGCGCCGCCGGCCGAGTTCAACCACTTCCAGGCAACGGAGCACGAGGGTCTCGTCTGGGTGATCGGCGCGTTCGAGACGAACACGTTCCCCACCGAAGATCCCGCCGATCACGTCTTCGTCTACGACCCGGCGAACGACGTCTGGATGCAGGGACCGGAGATCCCGGTGGGCAGGCGCCGCGGCGGCGCCGGGCTCGCCGTGTACGACGACAAGTTCTACGTCGTCGGCGGTAACACGATCGGGCACGACGGCGGCTACGTGGCCTGGCTCGACGAGTTCGACCCGGTGACGGGCACGTGGACGCCGCTCGCGGACGCGCCCCATCAGCGCGATCACTTCCATGCCGTCGTGGTCGACGACGCGCTCTACGCCATCGGCGGCCGCCTCTCGGGCGGCGCCGGCGGCACGTTCGGGCCGCTGATCCCCGAGGTCGACGTCTACGACTTCACGAGCGGCACCTGGTCGACCCTGCCCCCGGCGAGCAACATCCCCACACCGCGCGCCGCGAGCGGCATGGCCTTCTTCGATGGTCTCATCATGGTGATGGGCGGCGAAGACACCAGCCAGGCATGGGACGTCGTCGAAGGCTTCGATCCGCTGACGGGTCTCTGGCAGACGCTGGCGCCCATGAACCACACACGACATGGCACGCAGGCCATCGTGTCGGGCCAGGGGGTCTACATCCTGGCCGGCTCGCCCAACCAGGGCGGCGGCAGCCAGAAGAACATGGAGGTCTACGACGCCGACGCGCCGACCGGCATCGCGAGCGCGGCCGGCATCCTCTCGGCGCCCGTCGAGGCCACGGCCACGCCCGAAATGGCGGCGGCGATCGTGCTCGATCACGCCGGCGGCAACGAGGGCGTCGCGATCACCGACGTCGCGCTGAGCGGTGCGGATGCGGCCGACTTCCAGATCACCGCCGGCGCCGGGTTCGGTGTCGTCGGCGTCGGCGGGAGCCGCACCGTCGAGGTCGCATACGCGGGCTCGGCGAGCTCCGCTGCGGCATCGCTCGATGTCACGCACAGCGGGGGCAGCGTGACGAGCGTGCAGCTCGTGCCCGAGCCCGGTGCCGCGCCAGGCTTCGCGGCGGGGATCGTCCTGCTGGCTACGCTCGCACGGAGGCGGCACGCGCTCTGATCACACGGCCGGCGCCCGTTGGAAGGAGCGCGCCCATGACCGTCGTCGCCACGAACCAGGAGCACAGCCGATGATCGAAACCCAGAGCGACCCCTCCGGCAGCGTGATCGAGTTTCGCTTGACCGGCCAGGTTGCCGGTCGTGACTACGACGAGGTGCTGATCCCCGCCCTCGAGACGGCGATCGAGAAGCACTCCAAGCTGCGGCTGCTCTTCCTCTTCGACACCGACTTCGAGCACTTCGACCTCGAGGCGGCATGGGACGACGCGAAGATCGGCCTCCGCCACTGGAACGTGTTCGAGCGCGTCGCCGTGGTCTCCGACGTCGGCTGGGTGCGGCAGTCGATCCGCGCCGCGGGCTTCATGGTGAGCTGTCCGGTTCAGCTCTTCGACGTCGATCAGGCCGAGGCCGCGCGCCGCTGGCTGCGCGAGTCGCTGGGCAGCATCCACCTCGACTTCGATGACGACGCCCGCATGCTGACCGTCACCCTGCTCGGCAAGCTCGAACCGAGCGCGTACGACGGTGTCTCGGACGAGATCGACGGCTTCATGGCGCCGCACGACGACATCCGCCTGCTGCTCGATCTGCGAGAGTTCGACGGCTGGCAGGGGCTCGGCGCACTCGGCGAGCACCTGACCCTCGTGCGCGACCACCGCCACATCCCGAAGCGGGTCGCCCTCGTCGGGCACGCCGCCTGGCAGAAGCTCGCGGTGCGCGTGATCTCGCGCTTCGTGCACGCGGATGGGAAGTTCTTCGACGGCGACATCGAAGCCGCAAGAGCCTGGCTCACGCGCGAGGCCTGAACCACGCGCGCTCAGCGCTGCAACACCGTCACCACGCTGACGCCGGGGCCCGTCACGAGATCGGCCACGCCGACGCGCAATGTCCGGATCAGCGCTGCAACACCGTCACCGCGCTGACGCCGGGGAAGCCGTAGACGTGGGTGAAGCCGGTCTTCGGATCGCCCGGCACCTGGCGCTCGCCGGCCTCACCGCGCAGCTGGGTGCAGACCTCGTAGACCTGCCGCAGGCCCGACGCGCCGATGGGCTCGCCGTTCGCGAGCAGGCCGCCATCGGTGTTCACCGGCAGGCGGCCACCGATCTCCGTCTCGCCCGCCGCGATCCAGGCTTCCTGCTCGCCGTCCTTGCAGAAGCCGCACTCGGCCATGTGCATGATCTCGTGCCCGACCTCGGTGTCCTGCAGCTGGGCGACGTCGACGTCCTCGGGGCCGATGCCGGCCTTCTCGAACGCGGCCTGGGCCGCGAGGACCGACGGGCTCGGCTTCATGTTCACCGGCGTCGACGGCGAGAGCGTCTCGAACGAGCCGTATTGCCGGGTCTTGAATACCGCCGACTTGATGTAGATCGGCTTGTCGTTGTAGCGCTTCGCATCCTCGGCGCGACAGAGCACGAGCGCCGCGGCGCCCTCCGACGGCGAGCAGAAGTGGTACTTGCGAAGCGGATCGCAGACGAAATCGGATTGCGCGATCTCGTCATACGACAGCGCCTTGCGCCGCCACGCCTGCGGGTTGCGCGCACCGTTTGCGAAGGCCTTCACCGCCACGCGGTTCAGGCAATCCTCCGTGATGCCGTGGTCGTGCATGTAGCGCTTCGTCTTCATCGAGAAGTACTGCGGGTTGAGCGCGAGGCCCGTCTCGCCGTACCACTGCCCGAGGCCGATCGACTCGAGGGTGTCGCCCACCGAGAACGCACCGCGCGGATGCTTGTCGAGCCCGACGGCGATGGCGAGATCGCCGACGCCGGCGGTGATCGCGTTCGCGGCCGAGATCATGAGATTGCCGCCGGTCGCGCAGCCGTTGTAGAGCGTCGTGAACGGGATGCCCGTCAGCCCGAGCCACTTGTTCATCGTGTCGGGCTGCAACACCTCGAGGCTGCCCGCGTACGCGGTGTCGATGTCCTCCCAGCGCACCCCGGCATCGTTCATCGCCTGGCGCGCCGCGGCGGCGCCCATCTCGAGGGCCGTGACGCCATCGTGACGCCCGAAGGGGTAGAGCCCGATGCCAACGATTGCGACGTCCATGGTCGAACGGCTCCTATTGCGACACGGGCTTGAACGCGAACGTCATGAGCGACTCGCCCTGCTCGCCCTCGGCGAACTTCTCGATGACGAGCTCCATCGGCTGTCCGATCTCGAGCTCGTCGGGATCGGCCGTCGTGAGCCGCGCCTCGACGCGCACGTCCTCGGGCAGCTCGACGTAGCCGACGCCGAAGGGCGTGAACGCCTTCGGGTCGCCGATGTACGGGTGAGGCGGAGGGAATCGCTGGATCGTCCACGTCCAGAGCTCACCGCGCTGCGAGAGCAGGATCTCGTCCACCGACTCGCTGGTGCAGGCGGGGCAGCTCTTCTGCGCGGGAAACGCGACCTCGCCGCAGCGCTCGCACTTGCTGCCGATCAGCCGGGGCGAGTCGCTCGGCCAGGTGTAGAGGCCTTCGGCGATGGGCCTCTCGGTGTGCTCGGACATTTCTTGACGCTCCGTCAGATTCGCCAGACTAGCACGCAATCGCACGCCTGAGGCGGATTCCGGCCGCGCTCGCGCGGGGCGCTCGGGTTGCTCGCCGCCCTCGGCCGCGCGACGTTCGCGCGGGCGCCGCGACGCGGATCGTGCGTCGACCTCTTCGACCTCGGGCGAACGGATGAGAGTGAGGCGCAGGGACAGGCTCCGCTTCTCGATCGAGCGCTTCCTGCTCGGCGGCGTCGGCAATCGGCTGATGATCGCCGCCGCCATCGTGCTCACGGTGGCGGTCGTCGCCGGTGGGCTGCTCTCGCTCACCGAGGGTGAGTTCGCGCCCGACGAAGCCGTGTGGTGGGCGTTCCTGCGGCTCACCGACCCGGGCTACCTCGGCGACGACGAGGGCGTGGCGCGACGAATCATCTCCACCGTGGTGACCGTGCTCGGTTACCTGCTCTTCCTCGGCCTCCTCATCGCGATCCTCACACAGTGGCTGAACGACACGATCCGGCGGCTCGAATCGGGCGTCACGCCCGTCGGCGTGCGCGATCACGTGCTCGTCCTCGGCTCGACCGATCGCACGCCCGCCGTATTGAGACAGCTGCTCCAGACCCGGAACCGTGTGGCGCGCTTCCTCGCGCGCCACGGCGCGAGCCAGCTGCGGATCGTCGTGCTCTCCGAAGAAGTCGACGCGACGGTCGCGCGCGAGCTGCGCGAGCGCGTCGGCGACGCGTACGACGATCGCCAGGTGATCCTGCGCGCCGGCAGCCCGCTCCGCCTCGAGCACCTCGAGCGCGTCGCCTTCGCCGACGCTGCGGTCATCATCGTGCCCGGCGGCGACCACGCTGGTCCGAGCGCGCACATCGTCGACGCAGAGACGGTGAAGACCCTGCGAGCGCTCTCCGTCCACGGCAGCCGCGGCGGCCGTACGCTGCCGACCGTGGTGGCCGAGCTCGGCTCGGGCCAGAGCGCGACCGTGGCACACAGCGCCTACGAGGGAGCATGCGAGACGATCGCGGGCGACGAGATCGTGGGATATCTGATCGCGCAGAGCCTGATCCAGCGGGGCATCTTCGAAGTGCTGCGCGAGATCCTGACGCTCAACGACGGAAACTCCGTGTTCCTCCGCGCGTTCGAGGCAGAGAGCGCGGCGACCCTCGACGAGATCCGTCGCGACGCCAGGGGAGCCATCCCGATCGGCTTCATCCGCGCGGGTGAGCGCAGGCCGCAGCTGAACCCCGGCCCCGACGTGCGCGTCGAGCCGGGCGACCTCGTCGTGTTCCTCGCCCGCCGCCACCACGACTGCGAGCTTTCGCCGAGCGATCGCCCACTCGCGCCGCGCGCGACCATGAGCCTGCCGATCCCCGAGCCCGGGCGTCGACGCAGGGTGCTCGTCCTCGGCTGGAGCCGAAAGGTGCCGGCGATGCTCAGCGAGCTCGCGCGCTACGGCGCCGATGCATTCGACGTCCACCTCGTCTCGTCGAAGCCGGTGCCGGAGCGCATCGACGCGATCGCGAGCCATGGCGTTCCGCTCGCGGTCGACTGCGTGACGCACACGGCGTACAGCTCGATCGCGACCGGTGTGATCGATGGCCTCGAGCCCGAGCACTACGACCACATCGTCATGGTCGCCAGTGAGCAGCTCGCGAATGCCGAGCAGGCCGATGCCGCCACCGTGTTCGCACACGAGTTGCTGAGGGCGCGGCTCCCCCGCGACGGGACGGGGCCGAAGGTCTTCGTCGAGCTCTTGAGCGACGACGACCTCTTCCTCTTCGATCGTGCGATCGAGGACGTCATCGTGAGCCCGACCGTCGCGAGCTTTCTCGTGTCGCAGGTCGCGCTGCGCCCCCAGCTCGTCGGCGTCTTCCACGAGCTCACGAAGCCGTGGGGCGCGCAGATCGTGCTGCACCCCGCCAGCGAGTGGCTGCGCGGCGACGCGACGCCCATCCGCTTCGAAGACCTCGAGCATCTCGCGGCGGAACGCGGACAGATCGCGCTCGGTGTGCAGATCGCGAACGGGGAGCTCCAGCTGAACCCCGGCCGCGAGGTCGAGTGGGCGCTCGGTCCCGCCGATCGGATCGTCACGCTCGCGACGTTCGAGGAGCCGGCTTGACCGAGCCCCGTACCGCAGCCTCTCGCGCCGGTGCTCATCTCAGTCCTCGACCGACTCCGTGCGCGGGACGCACTAGAGTCGGGGGCGACTGCAGCGCCCCACTCACCACGACAGGAGCCCCCCAAATGCCCACGCCCATCGAGCAGGAAGCCCTCGACACCTACGACCGCTTCGTCGCCCTGCGCGACCGGATCGACGTCGGCGAGGCTTCATGGGCCGACCTCGCCGACTTCTTCACCGAGGACGCCGCGTACATCGATCCGGCATGGGGCCGCATCGAGGGCCGCGAAGGCATCCGCGAGTTCTTCGTCACGTCGATGGAGGGTCTCACGGGTCACGGCTGGGAGACCCCCGAGAACTGGACGATGGTCGACGGCCATCGGCTGGTCAGCCAATGGGACCAGATCCTCGGACGCAAGGACGACGGCTCGCCCTGGATCGTGCCGGGCCTCTCGATCCTCTACTACGCCGGCGACGGCCTCTTCTGTTACAGCCACGACATGCTGAACATGACCCACGTCGGGCAGACGATGCGCGACATGAACTGGCGGCCCACACAGAAAATCAACATCCCACCGAAGGTCGTGAACCGGGATGTATCGTTGCCTCCGGCGTGGGCGCATCTCGCGAAGTCGTAGCTTCGCATCCGCGTAGCTCCCAAGCAGCGCACGGGCGGGGGCGGGCGTCGGCGCAGCGAAGTAGAGCGCAGCGCCGCCCCGCACCCTCGCCGTGCCCACAAACGCGCGGCGTCAGGCGCGCGGAGCGCGCCCGGCGCCGCGGGCCCCGCAGCCACTACGCGGAGAAGAAGCCGGCAGCGAGCCATTCGCAGCGCCGACGCCCGCCCCCGCCCGTGCGCGCCCCCGGCTGCCATGCAGGCGCGAAGCTCAGCAGAATCGCGCAGTGGGGGAGTGACGTGCTAACCACCCGGGCTCACCGAGGTCCACCATGAGCCCCCCTTCCGACCCCTCACAGGACGAACACAAGACTGCGCCGAAGATCGGCTTCGCGAGCCTCGGGTGTCCGAAGGCGCTCGTCGACAGCGAGCGGATCCTCACGCAGCTGCGCGCCGAGGGGTACGAGACCGTCGGTGGCTTCGAGGAGGCGGACCTCGTCGTCGTCAACACGTGCGGCTTCATCACGAGCGCGGTCGAGGAGAGCCTCGAGACCATCGGCGAGGCCATCGCCGAGAACGGGCGCGTGGTGGTGACCGGGTGTCTGGGTGCCAACCCCGAGAAGATCGAGGCGATCCATCCGAGCGTGCTGTCGATCAGCGGACCGGCCGACTACGAGTCGGTGGTCGGCGCGATCCACGAGCACCTGCCGCCGGCGCACGACCCGTACCTCGACCTGCTGCCGCCCCAGGGTGTGAAGCTCACGCCGCGGCACTACGCGTATCTGAAGATCTCCGAAGGCTGCAATCACCGCTGCCGCTTCTGCATCATCCCGTCGATGCGCGGCGATCTGGTGAGCCGCCCCATCGACGACGTCCTGCGCGAGGCCGAGCGGCTCGCCTCCAGCGGCGTGCGCGAGCTGCTCGTCATCTCCCAGGACACGAGCGCGTACGGCGTCGACTCGAAGCACGCCGAGCACGAGTGGGGCGGGCGGGCGCGGCGCACGCACGTCGTCGATCTAGCCGAGGCGCTCGGCGAGCTCGGGGTGTGGGTGCGGCTCCACTACGTCTACCCATACCCGCACGTAGACCGCTTGATTCCGCTGATGGCCGAGCATCGGATCCTCCCCTACCTCGATATCCCCTTTCAGCACGCGAGCCCCGCCGTGCTCGAGCGCATGCGGCGCCCAGCGCACGCGGCGAAGACACTCGACCGGATCCACGCGTGGCGGGCCGAGGTCCCCGAGCTCACGATCCGCAGCACGTTCATCGTGGGCTTCCCGGGCGAGACCGACGATGACTTCGAGACCCTGCTCGAGTGGCTGGACGAGGCGCAGCTCGACCGCATCGGCTGCTTCTCCTATTCACCAGTCGAAGGTGCGAGCGCCAACGAGCTCGACGGCCCCGTGCCCGAAGAGCTGAAGCAGGAGCGCTGGGAGCGCTTCATGGAGCGCGCGTCGGCGATCAGCGAGGCGCGCCTCGCCGCGAAGGTGGGCACCGAGATGCAGGTGCTCGTCGACGGACGCGAGGGCGACGTCGTGATCGCACGCACGCCGGGCGACGCACCGGAGGTCGACGGCATCGTCCGCATCGAGGGCGACGACGATCTCGCTCCGGGCGACTTCGTCGACGTCGAGATCACGGGCTCCGACACGTACGATCTCGATGCGCGGGTCGTCGACTGATCTCCTGCTCGACCGTTCACCCGCTCGACTGTGGAAAGGGCAGCCCATGCGCGTGCGCCCGACCCTCGTCCTGCTGATCGCGTCGCTCTGCACCGGCGCTGCCTTCGCCGAGGACGACCTGCCCGAGATCGACGCCACGGTCGAGGAGACGAGCCCCACCTGCACCGGCGACCCGCTTCGCTTCGTCAGCCAGCACGGCTACACCCACGAAGGCGACTGGCAGGTCTTCACGCTCCGCAACATGGCGCCCGGCCCGGGCTGCCGGATCAAGGTCTGGTTCGACGTCTACCGGCGCGACGCCAAGCACGCGCAGGGCACGGTCTTGCTCGAGGTGCCGAAGACCAACACGGTCTGGGTCGACCGCAAGACGAGCTTCCCGAAGGTCTGGGTGCGCTACGCGCGCTTCGAGTGACCGGCGGGCCGCACCGCCCGCGTCCGAACGGCGGCGGGCCCGGGGCAGCGTCGCATCGTTACGAGAGCACTCCGCACGTATCAGAGAGCGCCATGCGCACGAGCGGGATGCAGACGAACGAGGTTGCCCACACGAGCACGATGCGCGCAACATGGAAGTATCGCAGCGCACGAGCTGCGTCGGCGTCGTGCGTGCTCGAGCCGCTGCGAAGCCGAAGCTCGGCGTAGCGGCACACGATGAGCCCGACGGTCAGACTGGCAGGAAGCCCGAGGAAGGCAAGCCAGAACGTCGGCTGAATGTCCACCAGTGAGCAGCGCACGTCTCGCTCCGTCAGCGCAACCAGGAATGCGAGCGCATTGACGACCATGAAGGCGACGATCGCGTCGCTGTAGTTGACGAGTCGATCGGCGATTGCGTCTCTCGTCACGACTTCCTCCGATCGTCTGCCTCGGTGCCGCCGCCCGATCAGGGCCCCGGCTGTGGATCGTCCAGCAGCGCCCGCCGCGCTGATCCTGGATCGCGAAGCGGCGCCCGTCTCGCTCGCCCCACCTCGTGCTCCGTCAACGGCGACTCGAGCTCGACCCCTCCGAACTCCTCGATCACCCAGTTGAGCAGACGCGCGAGTCGAGCGTCGTCGACCGGTGACTGGGCCGCACCGGGAACGCGCATCAGGTAGTCACGCCCCCCCGGCCGAAGCGCCACCTCGCCGACGCCACCGAGCCCGGGCACCACGTCGTTCGCACCTGCTCCATCGAGCCCATGACACGCGGAGCAGTGCAGGACGTAGTCCTCTTCGACGGGGGGCATGGACGCCGCATCGCCTGCCACGGCCGGCACCGCCATGAACGCACACGACACGATCGCGAGGCCACGTGCCAGCTGCGGCCGCCGACCGTTCACTTCTCGGGCTGCCGCTCGGTCGCGACCCCCAGCACGATGGCCGTCGAGCAGTGGTAGGTCTGCACCTCGGCGCCCGCGCACCAGTTGATGTCGTTGTTGCGGAACCAGTGGTAGTCGGGGCGCTCGCCCTCGTTGCGATTGCACATGCAGCGGCCGCAGAAGGCCTTGCCGCAGCAGTCGTTGTAAGAGATGAGGTAGTCGCGGCCGTCCGCGGGGTTGCGGCAGGTGCCGACCCAGGTGACCGGGCTCATCTCGGTGCCCGGCGGACACTTCGACGCGCTGCCGCCGCAGCAGGCGCAGGCGAAGCCGTCGATCCCGCAGTGGCGCCAGTACTCGCACTTCGTGGGGTCGCCCCGGTCGCCGTCGGGCTCGGGGGCGTTCACGTCGGATGGCGACGGCCCGCCCGCCCGCGCCACCGGCAGCAGCGGCATGACTGCGCCGCCGACGAGCACACCGCCCAGACGCGCGAGGAAGCTGCGGCGGCCGAAGCCACGAGCGAGCGAGCGGGCGGAGCGCTCGGCCCAGACGTCGAGGCGACTTCGCATCATTCGGGCTTCTCCTTGCGGAGCGAGATGTTCTGCAGCGCGATCACGGTGCCCTTCACGTCCACGTCGTCCTTCTTCGGGCGCTTCGCTGCGAGGTGATCCTGGATCGTGGCGAAGTCCATCACGTCCGCGAGGAAGAGGCTCTCGAGATGCTCACGCGAGTTGACCAGACCGCGGGAGCGCACGATGCCCCGCTCGTCGATCAGCACCGCTGTCGGCAGCTTCGCGACCTCGTACGCGAGCCCCAGCTCGGTCGAGATCAGATACGGCACCTCGTCGAGCCCGCGCGTCTCGACGAACTCACGGTGGATCTCCGGCGTGTCACCGTCGCTGGCGAGCAGGAGCTGCACGTTGTTCGACTCGTCTCGCACCACCTTCTGCAGCGTCGGCAGCAAGGTGTCGCAGACGGGGCACGTGGGCGAGAGAAAGAAGAGGAGCGTGCGCGGCCCGGCACCGCCGACCTTCACGCGAAAGCCGTCGAGGTCGGTCGCCTCGATCACCGGCGCGGGCTCGCCGATCTTCGGCCCCTGTTGCGAGACCATCGCCCCGACGGGCGCGATGCGTTCGTGCAGCAGACCGATCTGCCGCGTGAGCGCAACGATCACCGCGCCGAGCACCAGCACGAGCACCCAGAGCAGGACGTTCGAGACGACGAGCGCATCGTTCATGTCGATGTCTCCCGCGAGCGAACGAGAGGCGCCGTCGCGGCCATGACGTGCACCGCCACCCAGACGAGTGTGAGCGCAAGGAGCCCGCCGGCCAACGAGAGGAAGTCGATCCAGTACAGCGGCCGCGATGAAGCCGGCATCAGGACGAGGGCTCCCGCGCAGCTGGCCAGCACGCCATTGCGGACCAGCAGCCAGGGGCCGATGCGCGGCGACTTGCCGGCAGGGCCGAGACAGCCACAGTCGATGTCGCGGCGGCCGCGCGCGAGGTTGACGCCGATGCCCGCCGAGTAGAGCACGAGCAGCGCGATGGCGCCGAGTGCGGCGAGCGAGCCGACCGTCGCCAGGGCGCCGGGGCCCGGTCCACTGAAGCCCGACACGACGAGCCCCACCGCGACGGCGGCCTCGGCCAGCGTCGCCGCCACCGCATGGAAGTGCGCCCACTCGACCGGCGTCACCTTGTAGTCCGCGATGATCTGCGTCGCCGCGTCGAGATCGCGGGCCTTGTGCACCGCAGCCTGTATGAAGACTCCGGCGAGGGCCAGCCGAAGCAGCCAGGCGATCATCGGATCGACCGAGAGCCCCATCATCACGGCACCTCGAGCCGCATGCCGCCGAGCCCGACCTGCGAGAGGTTGCGCAGATGCTCGCCGGTCCGGCCGTCGAGGATCGCCACCGCACCACGCTCGCCGTGCCGCACGAAGACGACCGGCTTCGCGTCCTTCGACACGGTCACGGTGTCGGCCCCCTCGCGCGGGATCAACGTCTCGAGCAGCCAGGGCACGAACCCGTCGGGCCCGATCTCCATCATGTCGACGAGGAAGGCAGCGGTGAAGTTCGGCAGCGCGACGCGAGCGACGCGCTCGCGGGCTGCGGCGTCGAAGATCCAGAGCTCGGGGCCCGGGTCCTTGTGCGAGCCGGGGCCCCCCTGATGGAAGAGCACGTAGAGCCGCCCCGTCGGCGCGTTTGCGGCCATGAGCTGCCGGCCCCCCGGCCGCCAGCCCGCTTTGCGATCGGCGGCGTCGACCATCGACCACGTCTCGACGCTCGGCGTCTCGCCCGAGAAGTCGACGGCGTGCAGCTGGCCCGAGAACGTCGGGAAGTGCCACGTGTCACCGATGCGACCCGCCGCGAGCATCGCCGGGTCTTCGATGGGATCGAAGAACCGCTCGCTCGCGACGTCGCCGGCGAGCTGACCCGACTCGTCGAGGCGGAACACGTGCACGGTGCCGCTGCCGCAGAGCATCGCCCACGCGCGGGGACCGATCGGATAGATGCCCGCGCAGCCCGCCGTCGGCACCTCGGCGACGAAGGCCCGCGTCTCGAGGTCGATGATCGAGACCGAGGTCAACGGAAACTGGTTGTAGACGGCGAGGAAGCGCTCGCCGTCGAGCAGCGCCGTGTACGCGAGCGAAGCCGCGCTCTCGGCGGCGCGCGTCGGAAAGACGATGTCGCCCTTCACGTCGAGCGTGTGGTCGTCGTAGATGGTGACGAAGTCGGTGCGCTTGCCGCGCCGGCCGCGGTCATAGTCGATCTCGACCGAGTAGAACTCGCCCCGGCGAGCCGAGTAGAGCGGTGGCTTCGGCGAGATCGTCGTCCCGCTGTCGATCGTGGCGTGCATGGCGCCGGTGTCGCCGTCGAAGAGCTGGGCATGGAGGAAGACGGCGTCGACGACCCAGACGAAATGGGGACCGATCGGGGGCACGGTGGCGGAGTCGAGCCGGCCGACGGACGCGGCCGCTTCGCGATCTCCCCCTTCTTCTCTGGCGGCGGCTTCGTGGAGGCCGGTCGACAGCGCGAGTCCTGCAGCCAGCACCGCCGTGCCGAGGCGAAGTGCAGCCGACGTCGCGGGCGTGGACCGTCGAAGCCAGCTCTCACGCCGGGGGCGCAGGCGGTCGCGCACGGGCACGTCTCCTTCGAAGCCAGGAGGCGGCCTGACGCCGCCACTCCGCGATTCTACTGCCCTGGAGAGACACTGTGCATGCGAAGTGCCGCAGAGCGCCCCAGCCGGGGCTCAACACCCTGCCAGAGCGCAGAACCCCGATCGAGCTCGAGCCCGACCGGGGTCCCTCGTCTCCGGATGCGGTCTGGAGATGCTTCTAGGTGCGGCGCCGTCCGGCGTAGCCCAGGCCGATGAGCCCCACGCCCATGAGCACGGCGGTGGCCGGCTCGGGCGCGACGCCGTACTCGACGTTGTCGATGGCGCCGGAGCCGCCCATCAGGAGCTCGGCGCTCACGATGTCCTCGAGGCCGTGCCGAGCGGCGAAGATCGGTTCGATGCGGTTTGCGGTGTTGTCGCCGATGTCGAAGCCCGACAGCACGCTCGCGAAGTCGATGGTCGCCGTGGCCCCCTCGCCATCGGTGAGCGTGATCGCACCGTTCTCGGCCATCGTGCTGTCGACGTCGATCAGGTCGAAGCCGATGAACGGCGTCGCGACGCCGAACTCGAAGGTGAGCGTGCCGGCCGGGCGGCTCCCTTCGTCGTCGGGGCGCGTGCACCTGCCGGTCGAGCAGCCGGCGGTGTTCTCCTGGACGATGAGAATCCGCCCGAGCGGCACGCCGACGAGATTTCCGCCGTCCCAGGCGTACTCGAGGTCGGGATCCTCGGTCTGCCCATCGAAGTCACTGTCGAAGGCCACCGCGTAGTCGTCGGCGGGATCGTGGAAGCGCGGGTTGTCGGCGCTGATCGTGATTCCGTCGAAGCCCGTGACCACGTCGCCGTGGTCGAGCCCGTCGAAGGTGATCGTCAGCGCGGCGGCGGTCGAGGGGGTCGTCGCGAGCGCGAAGAGACCGACTGCGAGAGCAGCGAAGAGCGTGCTGAAGGCGCGTCCGGCTCGGGTCTGGGTGAAGGGCATCGGTCTGCATCCGCCTGGAGAGCGTCGGGTTCCAGCCTGCGAGCGGTCTTCGCGGACCACCTCGTCCGGCTGCATGTGGTGTGGTCCGGGCGTTTGTGTCAGGGAAGTTCGGGGCGACGCCGGAGGCACGGCCCCGCGGGAGCGCACCTGGATCCACGCGACTCATCCGGCAAGAAAACTTGCAGTGACAGGGGTTTGCCGCTCCATGACTCTCGCTTCGTGGGACTGCCGGGCCCTCGTCATGCACGCAGGGCGCCGGCGCCGAAGCCCCGCGGAGTCGGCGGGTGCGTCAGCCAGTCGGCCAGTCGGGTTGAAGGCGAGACCGCGAAGACACGGGTGGATCTTCGAGTGGATCGTCGAGTGGATCGTCGAGTGGGTCATCGAGTGAACGATCGAGCGAGCGAGCAGGGATCGATCAGCCGCGAACGAGTACGGGGGGCATGCCCCGCGACTCACGTCGGCGTCGTTCGGAGTCACCAAGGTGCGAGTGGCTCCGGACCCCGGATCGGAGCAATCCGGTTCCGAGGAAGGCGGCCATCGGCCGCTGGTGCCGACAGCGCCCCTCCGAGTAAGCCGCCGCAGTCTCGGAGGGGCGCGCACCCGTCACACACGTCACATGTGTGCGTTGTCCCTCACGCATCCCGTTCGCGAGCACGCCGCTCACCCGTCGGTCATGGGGAGCACCGATCGCCGCGAAGACCCTCCCTCGATTTCCACTGGGCGCGCATTCCGTTCACGCAACGGCGTGCGACTCTGGCATGATCGAGTGTCGGAAGCTCTCGTAGACATGGCGCCCCCCACGCCGCCGCGAACCGGAGCGATTCCTTCGATGCGAATCCTCATCGTTGAAGACGACGACGAGCTCCGCGAGGCCATCGCGATCGACGCGCAGGGCTGGCCCATGCGCCACCGCGGCGGCGAAGGCGAGATCCTCACCGCACCGACTGCCGAAGAGGGCATCGCCCTGCTCGAGCTCGACCCCGAGTTCGTGCTCGTCGACGTGCGCCTCGGCGAAGACTCGGGCATTCGCGTCGTGAAGGCGGCGAGCCAGCGCCTGCAGCCGCCGAGCTGTCTCGCGATGAGCGGACAGGCGTCAGCCGAAGAGGCGTTCGAGCTCGCGCGGCTCGGCGTGCGCGGCTACCTCGCCAAGCCCTTCACCCTCGGCGAGCTGCGCGACATCGTCGAGCAGGCGGTCAACGCTGCACCGCAGCTCGAGTCGGTGGCCCAGCAGGAGGTCGGCCACACCCCCATCCTCACCGTCCAGGACCGCGTCAAGAAGGCCATGCTCTTGCAGGCCCTCGAGCTCTGGGACGGCAACTACGTCAAGACCGCGAGCTCCCTCGGCGTGACCCGCCAGGCCGTCCAACAGATGGTCAAGCGCTACGAGATCGAGCGCTGAAGGGCGAGCACCCCCCAATCGCACCGCATCCAAGGAGATCCGGACATGCCGAACCCCGCGAGCCAGACCGCTCTCTTCTCCGGTCCCGGGCGCTTCCCCGCCCTCGCGCTCTATCGATCCCGCGGCTCGCGACCGAAGCACGTTCGCGCGCGTGCAGCGGCGCTTCTCGACGAGATCCAGCAGCTGGGCCTGTCGACCGAGCACATCCTGGTGGCTCTCTCGCCTGGCTCGCTGCGCGGACACCCCGACTCGCTGCCCGGCCACGACATCAGGCCGCAGGATCCGGGCAACGGCTTCGAGTTCGAGTTGGATGCGGCACTCGACGTAGCGGTCATGGTCCAGATTTCGGCGGCGACGGCGGAGGATCGCGTTCATGCGCTGCGCCTGGTGAAGCACGTACTCGAGGACGGCAACCACCTGCAGATCATCGAGGAGCTGCTCGGAGACGTGCGCACCAGCTACCGCGAGCCCTTCGGCTACCCGGACGGCAGGAAGCCCAGCGACGCAGCCGACATCCGCGGTGCGGCGCTCATCTCGAGCGGCGACCTGTCCGGCGGAAGCTGGATCTTCTATCAGCGCTTCGTCCACGATCTGGTCGAGTTCTTCAAGCAGGGTGAGAACGAGCGTCACGCGATCATGGGCATCGACTTCGAGGGCGACACCGTCCCCACCCCGCCGTCGGATCCGGCAACCCAGGGGCACGTCACGCTGGCGCGGCGTGTGAACCGCGACGCAGCGGGGCGCCCGCAGATCATCCGCCGCGGCTTCCCGTTCCGCGCGGCGAACGGCGAAGAGGGGCTCGTCTTCATCGGCGTGACGAATGAGCCGCTGAATTTCAAGGTCATCCTTCAGGCGATGTTGGGTGGCGCATCCAGCGCGACCCACGACGCGATGCTCGCGTTCGTCGACGCCGTGAGCGGGGGGCTCTTCTTCGCGCCTCCCAACGCGGCGTGGCTCGCCAAGGGACAGTCCGTACCGAGTGTCAGCGTCCCGTTGGACGTCACGTCGATCGAGCGGCCGGTCGACGAAGCCGTGGTCCTCTACCCGTTTACGCCGAAGGGCCTCGACTACATGGAGCGGATGCGAAACGAGCTGATCTTCGGCAACCCGGTCGGCTGGATCGATCCGGTCCCGAACCCCGACGACGAGATCGGCTCGAGCGTGGCGCAGTTCGCGCTGACCAAGAGCGAAGAGATCCACGAGGCCATTGCCGGCGGGGTCCCTGCCGACCCCCAGGTGCTCCGGGATCTCGAGGGGTGGCTGACCGACTTCGCCAACCTCCCCGCGCACTTGAAGGACGAAATCCCGGCTGACGTCGACACCCTCGTCCAGGAGCTGATCATCGCGGCGAACAATGGACCGCTCACGGAGGCCAGCGTGACCGCGGCCGCAGCCAGCAATCGGCTGCTGAATGCGACGGCGGGTGCGAATCGCGCCATCGCATCGGGCGTCGACACGGTGCCGCCGCCGGTGCGTGACCTCGTGAACGGCACGGCCCGGGTCGTCGCGGGCACGGTGAACGCCGACCCCGTCATCAAGAACGCGCTCGACACCCTGCGCAACGAGGCGATGGCCGCGTCGGTGAAGGTCAACCAGGGTCAGGGCTTCTACATTACGCTGAACGTGTGAATCGACGATTTCGCAGCTGGCTCTCGGTTCTCGCCCCCGAGCGCAAGGACGCCAGCGACCCGGGCGCCTGGGTGGGAACCTTCGCGCTCGGCTCGATCGTCCTCGCGACGGCGAGCTTCGCCCCCGGCGTCTCCGATCTCTTCGAGCTGCCCTTCTGGCCGGCGTTCGGGATCTTCACCGTGGCGTGTGCCTTCGGCTGGGCGTGTGGCTGGCTCGAGCACGCCGATCGGCTGACGCTCGACCAGTACGGGATCATCGCGCTCGTCGGAGCGGCGCTCTTCCAGACGTCGACGACCGCGAGCGTCGCCCTCTCCGTACTGCCCGGAGCGGCGATCATGGCCGCGCTGTCGCTGATCGTCGTGTCGTTCCACGCGTTCCACCACAAGGTCTCGTTCGAGTTCCCGTTCGGCGCAATCCCGACGATCATCGCCGTGATCGTCGGCGTGGCCCTCGACCCGACTCCCGAGAACCTCTCGATCTGGGCGGTGCTCGCCCCCGTGATGCTCGGCTTCAGCTTCATCCTCGGCACCCTGGGACTGCGCGGTCACCGCGAGCGGCTCCAACAGCGCGCGCTCACCGATGCCGTGCACGCCCAGGTCCTGCAGGAGCGCACCCGCGACCGCGATGCCGTTTCGAGCCAGCTGCTCAAGCTGCTCGAACACAACCACGACGCGAGCAACGCGCTCTCGAGCGTCATGCTGAAGTCACAGCTCCTCGCAGAGAAGGTCGATGCCGAAGGCGTCGACGACGCACGGCTCGCCGAGCTCAAGAGCCTGGCCGCATCGGTGACGAGCGGGCTGTCGCGCCTACGAAGCCTGCTCGACGACGCACGAGAGGTCCGGCTCGGAAGCCAGCCCAAGGTGCAAGCGGTGTCTACGGGGCGCGTTCTCGACGGCATCGTCGGCGAGGTCCGCGTCCGCTACCCGCGAGTGCACGTCGAGGTACAAGCCGATCTCTCGGCGGACGACGCCCCGCTCGTCACGCTGGTCGGGGGCTCCTCGAGTCTCGCTCGCATCCTCGAAAACCTGCTGCTGAATGCGTGCCAGGGAGATGGAGTCCGCGGTGCCCACGAGGTGCGTGTAGAGGTCCGCCCGTTGCCAGAGGCCGGACGCCTGTCGATCGAGGTGGCCGACGACGGGCCCGGCTTCCCACCAGAGCAGCTCGCCTCGGAGACCTTTGCCTTCCAGACCTCGAAGCCCGGCGGCCTGGGACTCGGCCTCTACACCGTCTCGAATCTGGTCCGCGCGAGTGGCGGCGAGATCGTCAGGGAGAACCGCAGCACGGGGGGCGCACGGGTCTCGATCCAGCTGCCGGTGGTCCGGATGTGACCCTCCCCACCGAAGGGCGCAGCCAGGTGCGGGCTTGATCTCGGGGCCCGGATGGTACGGCCGGGTGCTCGCGGACGTCGCGCAGCGCCACTACCCGACGGAGACCCGCGTCGACCTGTCTGCGTCGATCCGCTCCATGCAGACGGGTCTGCTCGACTTCGCCTACGGCCTCTCCGTCGAAGCGGGCGTCCCGCCGGCCATCGCCGAGGCGCGCTGCGTCGCGGTCTTCTACTCGGCCTCGGCGGTCAACCTCGCCGACGACCTCGCCGACGGGGACTGCGACTACCTCGCCGAGCCCTACCGCTCGGGGCCCGCGACGCAGTACCTGCTCCAGAGCCTCTTCTTCCAGAAGGTCTGCGAGCTCGGCTTGCCCGTGGAGGTGATCTTCGCCGTGACACGCGACTTCGAGCAGGTCGCAGCCCTGCAGCACGTGGAGCTCGTGACCGACACCTGGACCTTCGACGTGGCTCGCCGCGTCGCTGAGGGCATCACGGGCCGGCAGATCGCGGCCTATCTCCGAATCTCACTCTTCGGCACGGACCTCGCTCGGCACGCAGAGCAGATCGGCGTAGACGTGGGTCTGGCCACCCATGTCGCCCTGGACGCCGAGTCCCGCGATCCGCGGTTCACGAGCCTCGACGACACCGACCGCGAGCAGCTCCGACAGCTCGCCCTCGAGGCGATCGGCCGGGCCACTGCTCTCGAATTAGAAGCAATCGTGCCCGTAGCGACACAGGTGCACCGAGCCCTCGGCTGACCGCAGCCGGTGGCGGCACGGATGCGCCGAGCCCTCGATCGACCGCACCGGTGCCGATAGACTCACCGCCGATGTCCTCCCCCCCTCCCCCCGGACGGCTACTGAATCGCGAGCTCTCGTGGCTGGACTTCGACCGCCGCGTGCTCGACCTCGCGTCGGATCTGCGCCGCCCGCTGCTCGAGCGCCTCAAGTTCATCGCGATCTACGCCCAGAACCTCGACGAGTTCTTCCAGGTGCGCGTCGCCGGTCTGCAGGATCGGCTCGAGGCCGAGCCCACACGCACGTCGGCCGACGGCCTCACCCCGGGTGAGCAGCTCGCCGAGATCCAGGCGCGGGTCTCCGCCTTCGCGAGCGAGGCCCAGGCGCTCTTCGAGCACGAGCTCCGGCCGGCGCTCGCGGTCGAGGGCATCTCGCTCGTCGGCTGGGACGAGCTCGACGCCCGCGAGCGGCGCGAGGCCCAGCGCCGGTTCGACAGCGAGGTCCACCCGCTGCTGATCCCGCTCGCAGTCGACTCCGCGCACCCATTCCCGTACCTCTCGGGCCTCTCGCTCTCGGTCGGCGCGGTGGTCGCGCACACGCCCACGGGCGAGGAGCGCTTCGCGCGCATCAAGGTGCCTTCATTCGTGAAGCGCTTCTTCGACGTCGGCAATGGTCGCTACGTGCCGATCGAAGAGATGATCCAAGCGCTCTTCCAACGCTTCTTCCCCGAGGACGAGATCCTCGAAGTCGGCTGCTTCCGCGTGACCCGTGACGCGGACCTCGACGTCGACGACCGAGACACCGTCGATCTCGCGAGCGAGATCGAGCACGAGCTGCGCCGGCGAAACCGCCAGAGCGATGCAGTGCGGCTGGAGGTCGATCGCAGCGTCGGCCCGCTCATGCGCTCGTACCTGATGCACGAGCTCGACCTCGATGACGCCGACGTGTACCGGACAGAGGGCATGCTCGACCTCGGCGCGCTCTTCGAGCTCGTGAAGCTCGACCGGCCCGAGCTGAAGGATCCGCCCTGGACGCCGCGGCGGATCAGGGCGCTCAATGCCGATCGCCCCGCCGAGTTCTTCCAGACGGTGCGCGAGCGCGACTTCCTCGTCCATCACCCGTACCAGAGCTTCGAGGGCTCGGTCGAGGAGCTGCTGCGCGCGGCCTCCCAGGATCCCCAGGTCCTGGTGATCATGTCGACCCTCTACCGCACGGGCGGGCCCGAGAGCGGCATCGTCCAGGCGCTCGAGCAGGCGGCGGCCTTCGGCAAGCAGGTGCTGGTGCTCGTCGAGCTGAAGGCGCGCTTCGAGGAGGCGGCGAACCTCGAGCGGGCGCGCTCACTCGAGCGAGCGGGTGCGCACGTCGTGTACGGCGTCATGGGGCTCAAGACGCACGCGAAGCTCGCGCTGGTGATCCGCGCCGAAGAGGATGGACTTCGCCGCTACTGCCACGTCGGTACGGGCAACTACAACCCCGTGACCGCGCGGCTCTACGAGGACATCGGGCTGCTGACCTCGTCGCCCGAGATCACGCTCGACGCGGCCGAGGTGTTCCAGCGACTGACCAGCGGCAGTGGCGCCCGCGACTACGCGCGCCTGCTCGTGGCGCCCGAGCGCCTGCGCGACGGCCTGCTGGCGCGCATTCGAGAGCAGACGCACCGGCACGGACGCATCGTGTTCAAGATGAACAGCCTCGCCGATCCGCCGATCATCGAGGCACTGTATGCCGCGTCGCAGGCCGGGGCGAAGATCGACCTCGTCGTGCGCGGCATCTGCTGCCTGCGGCCCGGCGTGTCGGGACTCTCCGAGAACATCCGCGTGCGCTCGATCGTCGGCCGCTTCCTGGAGCACTCGCGGATCTTCCGCTTCGGCGATCCGGTCGACGGCGCCGAGCACTGGCTCGGATCGGCGGATCTCATGCCGCGCAACCTCGACCTGCGCGTCGAGACACTGGTGCCCGTCGACGATCCGGCCCTGCGCTCGCGCCTCGACCGCGTGCTCGCGGTCTACCTGCAGCCGGACATCCGGGCGTGGGAGCTCGGCCCCGACGGCCGCTGGAAGCAGAGCGCCGGACGCCTCGACGCCCAGGAAATCTTCATCCGGGCGATCGAGCGCCACGACGACGCGCGCTGAGCCGATCCGGGCGATCGAGCGCCGCGACGGCGCGCGCTGAGCAGATTCGGGCGATCGAGCGCCACGACGACGCGCGCTGAGCCGCCCCCGAGCGCCCCGCGTCCCCAAGCCCCCTCTCCACCCACCAGCGCCGAACGATTGAGCAGCGACTGACCGGACCGTGCGCAATCGCGCCGGAACGACGCACAGCGCGTGGCCTCCGGTGCGTCTCGCATTGGCACGAATGTTGGAATGGAACGAGGCGTGCGCTGATGAGGCGCCCATGAGAGCGGCCCCCGCACCCTCCCGGCGCGGGGCCCTCTCGGGAGGTGATTCCGATGCAGATCGTCGCCGCGAGTGAGCCGGTACCGGCACGCCTCGACGTCGCGCCCCCGCTCTTCCGCCGCCTGCCCGAGGATCTCGATCTGCGCGACGAGGTCCAGCTCGAGTGCCTCCTCGCCGCCGCGGACGAGCTGCTCGCCCGGGCCGACGACCCCGCGACCCTCGACCAGCTCGACTGGCTGGCCCACGCCTCGCCCGAACGCTGGAGCATCGCCGCGCGCATCGTCGTGAAGCTCGCGCGGTCGAAGCAGGCCGTTCAGCGCCGTACAGGCCCGCTCCACCTCTCGGTGGTCGTGCCCCTCTACGGCGAGCACGAGCGCATGCAGCGCCCTGAGACGCATCCGAACGGCGAAGCGTTCCTCGACCGCAAGATCCGCCAGCTCGACTGGCTGCTCGGTGCGAAGGACGGGGCGAGCTGGGATCTCTGCCTCGTCGACGACGGCTGTCCGCACGACAGCGGGCACCTCGCACGTCGCTGGCTCGACGAGCGGCATCCGCGGGCGGACGCGAACGTGATCTTCCTCCGAGACGCAATCGCCGCGGGCGTCGCGCCGGTGAGCGACCTCGAGCACGTCGACCAGAGCCGCAAGGGCGGCTCGATCCATCTCGGACTCTTCGAGGTGACGCGCGCGCAGCGCCCCGGACACGTCGTCATCTACACCGACGCCGATCTCTCGACGCACCTCGGTCAGTCGGGCCTGCTGATCGAGGCCCTCGGCGAGCCGGGCACCCTCATGGCGGCGGGCTCACGGCGGCATCCGCTCTCGGTCGTCGCGAAGAGCGCCGCGCGCAGCGCACGCGGCCGCCTCTTCATCTATCTCTGGAAGAAGCTGCTGCCCGAGCTCGCGTATCTCGACGACACCCAGTGCGGGTTCAAGGCGATCTCCGCGGGCACGGCGAGGCGCCTCGTCGAGAAGCCGCTGCGCGAGCGGGGCTTCGCCTTCGACATCGAGCTGCTGCTCCGCAACGAGCAGAGCCTCGGACGCTCGATCGCGGCCGTGCCGATCGCCTGGATCGACAGCGAGGCGGCATCGACCACGACCGCCCTCGAGCCCTATCTGCCCATGCTGCAGAGCGTGGTCTCGCTCTACCGCGATCTCTGCCCCCGGCGCGAGAGCTCGGAGTGCTTCGCCCTGGCGATCGAATCCATGGACGACGATGCCTGGAAGCACGCGGTGACGGATCTCGCGCCGCCGCTCGAGTCGATCGACCCGGCGCTCGACCTGGCGAGCACGCCGCTGCCGGCGTCGGCGCTCACGCAAGCGGCGGCCTGAGCACCGACCCAAGCGGGCATTGCGGCGAAGCTCCAGCGATTGACATCGGATCGGTGGGTGTCATCGTCGGCCCGGGAGGCCGGACATGGGGGCGCCGCGAGCTGCGGTCCAGGCGATTCGGGGGAGCACCAGCCGCGGTGCATCGCCCGCACCGTTTCGTGTCATCGCCCATCGCGGCGCGTCGGCCCATGCGCCCGAGAACACGCTGCCCTCGTTCGAGGCCGCGATCGAGCTCGGCGCCCGAGAGGTCGAGCTCGACGTGCGCTTCTCGGCCGACGAGCAGATCGTCGTGTTCCACGATGACGCGCTCGACCGCAAGACGGACGCCAGCGGGCGCGTCCGACACCACACCGCTGCGGCGCTCCGGCGCGTCGACATCGGCAGCTGGTTCGACGCGACGCATCCCGACGCGGCGCGCCCCTTCGCCGGCACGCGCATCGCCGTGCTCGACGAGGTGCTCGAGCTGACCGCCCACCGCGTGCACCACCACATCGAGATCAAGGGCTTCGACGACTGGCTCCCGCTGCGGCTGCTTCAGGCGATCGACGCGCACCGGCTTCGCGATCGCGTCACCGTCACCTCCTTCTCGCTGCGCCCGCTCCTTCAGATGCGGCGGCTCGCGCCGGATCTACCGGTCTGCTTCCTGCTCCGAGACGCCCACGACGCGCTGCGCAGCGCCGAGTTCCGACCGCAGCTCGAGGGCCGAAGCGCCGAGGACGTCCACGACTACTGGATCGATACGGCGGCCGAGGCGGGGATCGGCCAGGTCGGCGTCCGCGCGGCTGACACGCTGCCGCGCACGGTCGCGCGCGCCGCCGATCGCGGCCTGGAGGTACGCGGCTGGGGCGTTCGCGATGAGGACGATCTGCGCCACCTGGTGCGACTCGGCGCGGTGGGCGCGACGGTCGACTGGCCGGGGCGCGCGCTCGAGATCGTGCGCGAGCTGGGAGCTTGATCTACGGCGGGCTGCTCGAGATGAAGAGCACGTAGACGTAGGCGACGGCGAAGAAGACGTAGAACGAGAGCGAGACCCAGAACGCCAGCGCCCAGCCGCCGCCCGACGGGAACGTGAAGCAGAGCACGATCCCGCAGAGCTCCACGATCAGCAGCAGGATCGCGACGGATCGGCGCACCAGCGGATCGACGAAGCTGCGCGCGCGCCAGGGCAGCATGCCGATCAGCAGCACGCCGAGGCCGTAGAGACGCGCGTACACGACGCCTGCCTCGGTGAACGGCGCGCCCCCCGTCAGCTTGTCGGTGAGCCACTCCGGGTAGAACCAGAGGAGCGGCACGAAGACGAACGAAGACAGCGCATGGAGCAGGAAGACGAGGTTCAGGCTCACGGCCGGACTCCTCTCAGCGCATTCGCCGGGGACCGGCGCCGCGCACGTCTCACAGGTCGACGAGCTCCCGGGCCCAGTCGTTCACGAAGACCCGGTCGGGATCCATCTGGTCGCGCACCATGGCGAACTCGGCCATCTGCGCGCCGTAGGCGCGGGTGCGCACGTGGTCGGTGTCGAAGATCAGCTTGCCCCAGTGCGGGCGGCCGCCGAGCTCGATCCACTCGCGCTCGACGTCCTCGAAGTAGTCCTCGAAGCGGGGCGTGTTCTTGTACGTGAGGATCTCGATGTAGCAGCTCCGATCGTTGCCCGTCGAAGGCGAGAGCAGGCCGCGGCCGGGCCCGACGAAGCGCAGATGCATCACGAGGTTCTGGGGATAGATGTGCTCGGCGCGGAGCCCGCGAAGCCGGCGCACGACGCCCCACCACGCGGTCCTCACGTTGTCGAAGCTCGCACCCACCGGGATCGCGTAGCCGAGATCGACGCTGTCCATGAAGCTAGTCTGATACTGGAGCGCCTCGGGCAGCGGCACGACACGGTTGCCCTCACCCACCATGCTGCCGAAGAGCCGCATCACCGGCGGTGTGATGAAGGGGAAGAGCGACGTGAGGGTGAGCAGGACCGGCCCGAGGATCTTGTTCTGGAACCACTGGCGAACGGAGCGCAGCCAGTCCTGCCACTGCCAGTCCGAGGGCGGCTCCACGGGCTCCTTGTCCCACGTCTTGACCCAACAGTCGTCGTTGTAGGGGAACCAGAAGACCTCGGCGTAGTCGTGACTCGTGACCAGTGTCTCGACGTTCTCGAGCGTGGTCTCCATGTCCTGGTGCACGTCGACCTCCCGCACGTTGTAGATCGGCACGCAGTCGAAGGTGAGGCTGTAGACGACACCGAGCAGGCCGAGGTTGCAGACCAGCGCGTCCCATCGCCGCTGCACGTCGACCGGCACGGGCATGCTGAAGTCGGGACGATCGAAGGTCTGCAGGGCGCCGCTTGCGTCGACGAGCTGGATACGGGAGACGAGATCGGTGAAGTGCGGGTGCCCGAGACCCGTACCGTGGCAGCCGTTCGCGAACGCGCCGCCGACCTGCACGTAGGGGATCACCGTCGTCGTCTCGAGCGTGAGCCCCGACGAGGCGGCGTGATCGACGAGCTCTTTCATCGTCACTCCGGCTTCGACCGTGATCGACTCGGCGCCGGGCGTGGTCGAGACGTCGAGCACCTGGTTCAGCCGCCCGAGCTGGATCATCACGCCATTGCATGCGGGGCCGGGATTCCACGAGAAGCCCCCGCCGACGGCGCGGATCGACAGGTGCGCCGCGCGGGCCTGCAGCACGGCGTCCTGCAGCTCCCCGAGCGTCGCGGGGCGCACGCGGCGACGAGGGCGGACCGATACGGTGCGCGCCCAGTTGTGCCAGCGGTTGCTCGTCAGCAGGACGCGGACGCGGTCCCACCCCGCACGCAATGACACGACGAGGAACGAGAGCACGAGACCGACCACGCCGGCCGCGAAGAGCACGAATGCGATCTGATTCGCGAGCGGCGGCCCCCAGACCCGCCCATCGACCTCATAGATCGCGGCGATGGCCGACCCGACCACCGCGGCCCAGGCACCGATCACCGCGGTCCACGTGACGAAGCCGAGCAGCGGGGGCGAGAAGTAGATGAACGCGAGCCCGGCAGCCATGGCGATGAGCAGGACCCCGTGGACGAGGCCCTGCATGTGCGCCACCTCCCAGCGGTGCACGTAGTCGGGCGGTTGACCCTGGCATTGCGAGACACCGAAACCGATGCCGAGCAGCATCCCGAACGCGAAGATCAGGCCACCGTGGGCGGCGAGCCGGGCTCGTTGTCTGGTGAGCAGGAGCAGGAGGAAGTTCATGTCGGCACCTCACTCGACCGGGCGTCATCCGCCTGCGGGCGGCGTCGCGCGCGGGCTCTTCATGTCATGCGTGACTCACGAGCTGCTCTGGCTCCCCCGCGCGTTCCTTTGCGAGGAGATCCTCGACCTCGTCCCTGAACTGCGGGCGGTAGTTCTGCCTCATCGCCTCCCACCAGGCGGTGCCGCCCGTCGTCGCGATGAACATGATCATGTTGTTGACGTGCTGATCGGCGTGATCTTCGCTCACGCCGTCGAGCTTCTCGAAGAACGCGAGCTGCGCGCCGGCCACGAGCCGCCCCATCATCATCGAGAAGCGCACGCGGTCGACGGGCGCGAGGCCCTTGAAGTCGGCCAGACCCGAGATGAAGATCTTCGCCACGGCCTCATCGGCGACGATCGGCGCCAGCGCGAGCGATACGCCGCTGTAGTTGTTGCGGCGTGACTCGGCCTTGGTGATGCGCGTGTTGTCCTTGATCTGGATGGCGAGGTACGCGAGCGTGGCCACGGTGGCCACGGCGCCGATCAGCTCACCAATGCTGCCGAAGTCCTGGATCGTCATGGTGCGGTCCTGACACGACCAGGTGTTGAGGTCCGTCTCGTTGCTCCGTCGCCGGGTCGCCGCCTTCACCCTATCCGATGATCCGAAGCAATGTCTCCAAGAATCGACGGGCCGGGTGCGGGTGCGGGCGCTCCCATCACACCATTCAAGCGCACGGCGACTCGAATTGGAATGCAATTCTGCTTGTCGAATCAACACTCCCCGGTGTGATGCGGAACGCCCCCTCTCTGCACCAGCGCGAGCTGAGCGCACCTACACCGACCGGCAACGGCCGTGCGTGCCCGGAGGGCCACGAAATCGGAGTGTGGAAGCAGCGACAGGGGGCGCTCGCCCTCAGGAGGAGCTCGGCGCGGCGCCCCGATCGCGCGGTGCCCCGTGGCCCGGACGGCGCCGCCGGTGCGAGCCCACGATGGCGATTGGGGCTCGACGCGACGAAGCGTTGCCGATAGAGGCGCTGCTTGGCGCGCTCGGGCAGATCGAAGACGGATCGCAGCGTGGCGCGCCTCTGCGCGTCGAGCCTCGCGTCGCCGGGCGGTCGCGCCACGACCATGAAGCCCGACTCGTGACAGGCCAGGCCGACCTGCTCGTCGGCGCGGTCACGCGCCTCGCCCGGCTCGCCCGGCAATGACTCGCCGTCGAAGATGGGGATGTCGCTGCCGCCGTTCATCGGGCGCGCCATCACACGGCTCATGGCCGTTCGGCCGGCTCTCCTATCCTGTCCAGGCATGCATCCGAATGCTCGCGCCGACACCGCGTCGTGGTGGAATGAAGGGCGGGAAGGAAGAGCTTGAAGGCCGAGCGTCTCTCGAACGATCCGATCATCCGCGTCGATCCCGAAGACCCGGGCATCGGCGACAACGTGAATGGCCCCTCGCTGATCCGCGTGCCCGACTGGGTCGAGGCCCCGCTCGCCCGCTACTACCTCTACTTCGCACACCACCGCCACGACTTCATCCGACTCGCATACGCCGACACGCCCGAAGGTCCGTGGCGGGTGCACCGGCCCGGCACGCTGCGGCTCGAGGACTCGGCCTGCATCGACCACATCGCGTCGCCCGACGTCCTGGTGCTCGACGACGAGCGGCAGATCCGCCTCTACTACCATGGCGTCGTCCACCATCCCGACGAAGAGCCCGACCCTCATGCGAATGCCATCGACGTGACACGGCCCTTCGTGCAGCGCACGTTCTGGGCGACGTCGAGTGACGGACTCCGTTTCGAGTCGGGCCACGAGCTCTGCGGCCCCTCCTACTTCCGCGTCGTCCGCATCCACGACGTCTTCTTCGCGCTCGCGATGCCCGGGCTGCTCTACCGATCACCCGACGGCCTGACCGGCTGGGAGCGTGGCCCCCAGGTGCTGCCCGACGTCACCCGGCATCACGCGCTCCTGCTCCGCGGTGACACGCTCCACGTCCTCTTCACGCGGGCGGGCGACCGGCCCGAGCGCATCCTGCACACGCGGATCGACACGCGCGGCGACTGGCGCGGCTGGCACACCGAGGGCGAGACGACCGTGCTCGAGCCCGAGACCGCATGGGAGGGCGCCGAGCTGCCGCTGCACGCCTCCGAGCGGGGCCAGGTGATGGAGCCGGTGCGCCAGCTGCGCGACCCGTGCGTCTTCGAGGACGGTGAAGTGCTCCGCCTCGTGTATGCGATCGCCGGCGAGCAGGGGCTCGCCATTGCGCGCCTCGATCTCGAGTGAGGCATTCGGCCCCGTTGCGCGCCGCGGTGGCGCCGGCCATCGCTGGCCGACGCGCCACCGGGCCCGATCGCGACGCCTGAATCGGGCGCGAAGGGCCTGCGGCGGAATCGACACGAATCGGGCGAAAGTTTTTCTCGGTCGCGGGCGGGCGCGGGGCGCGCACTCGCTTAGTCTCGGGCATCGCCGCCGGCACCCTGGCCCGCCGTGTCCCGAACGGATGCGCGCGCCGGGAGCCGCCGTCCTCCAGTGGACAGAGGGAGAGCGCCATGAAGCCCGTCGATGATTACAACCTCTACGACCCCGACACCGTCGAGCGCCCGTGGGAGTACTACGCCGCGCTGCGCAAGCAGGCGCCGGTGCACACGATCCAGGGCGGCATGGTCATGGTCTCGACCCACGATCTCTGCCTCGAGGCGCTGCGAGACCCCGAGACGTTCTCGAGCAAGTTCATCCAGAAGATGTCCGGTGGTGCCGCGGGCGCCGACGGCAACTACATGGGTCCCGAGACGCTGCTCTCCAACGACCCGCCCGAGCACACGTACTTCCGCAAGCTCGTGAACAAGACCTTCTCGCCGACGCGCGTGAAGAAGATGCTTCCCTCGATCGAGAAGATCACGGGCGATCTGATCGACGCGATCCTCGCGGGCCCGAACCGCTTCGACGCGATGACGGAGTTCGCGATCCCCCTGCCCCTCACGGTGATCGCCGATCAGCTCGGCGTGCCGCGAGCCGACATGGCGAACTTCAAGACGTGGTCCGACGCGACCGTGGTTCCGATCGGTGGCATGGCGACGCCCGAGCAGCTGATCGAGTCGCTCCAGCTCGTCGAGCAGCTCAAGGTCTATCTCGCCGAGCGCTGCCGGGAGGCCAAGGCGGCGCCGCGCGACGACATGATCTCCGACCTCATCACCTCCGACGTCGATGGCGAGCGCCCGATCGAGGAGAAGGAGGTCATCAGCCTGCTGCAGCAGTTCCTCGTGGCGGGCAACGAGACGACGACGAACCTCATCGGGGCGACGCTCATGTTCCTCTTCCAGAACCCGGAGGAGTTCGAGAAGCTGAAGGCGAACCCGATGCTGCTGCCCAACGCGATCGAGGAGGCGTTGCGCCTCGAGACGCCGACCGCCGGCATGTGGCGGGTGGCGACACGCGACACCGAGCTCGGCGGCGTCGCGATTCCCGAAGGCAGCATGATCATGCTGCGCTACGCCGCGGCGAACCGCGACGAGGCGCTCTTCGACGATCCCGACACGTTCGTAATCGACCGCCCGAACGCCAAGGACCACATCGCGTTCGGCATGGGCATCCACTTCTGCCCCGGCGCGGCTTTGGCCCGGGAGGAGACGCGCATCGGGCTCGAGCAGATCTTCGAGCGGCTGCCGAACCTGCGGCTCGCCCCCGGCAACGACTTCAAGCACCACCCGAGCGTGCTGCTGCGCGGCCTCGTGCGGCTCGATCTCGAGTACGACGGCTGACGGCGGCTGCGCGCCGGCCAGACACCTCGCTAGTCTTCGAAGGGCCCGTCGTCACGGCGGGCCCTTCTGCTTTCGAGGCGCCGGCATGCCGCACCCCTACCAGGACCCCACGCTCCCGATCGACGCGCGGGTGGACGATCTCGTCGCCCGCATGACCCTCGACGAGAAGCTCGCGCAGATCGGCTGCGTCTGGTCGACGCAGCTCGTCGACGACGAGGCGTTCTCACCGGACAAGGCGGCGTCGCTGATGCCTCACGGCACGGGGCACGTGACACGGATCGCCGCGTCGACGGGGCTGCGCCCGCGCGAGAACGCGGCGTTCATGAACGACATCCAGCGCTGGCTCGTCGAGCACACCCGGCTCGGCATTCCGGCGCTCGTGCACGAAGAGTCGGCGGCCGGCTTCTGCGCGCGCGACGCGACGCAGTTTCCCCAGGCGATCGGGCTGGCGGCGACGTGGGATCCCGATGCGGCGCTTCGCGTCGGCGAGGTGATCCGCGCGCAGATGCTGTCTGTCGGCGCGCGGCAGACGCTCGCACCGGTGCTCGACGTGACCCGCGACCCGCGGTGGGGGCGCACCGAGGAGACCTTCGGCGAGTGCCCCTATCTCACGTCACGCATGGGCGTCGCCTACGTGCGTGGCGTGCAGGGGGACGACCTCGCGCGCGGCGTGGTCGCGACGGGCAAGCACTTCCTCGGCTATGGCATGCCCGAGGGTGGGCTCAACCACGCGTCGGCGCGCATCGGTCCGCGCGAGCTGCGCGAGGTGTACGCGCGTCCCTTCGAGGCCGCGATTCGCGAGGCCGGGCTCGCGTCGGTGATGAACGCGTACAACGACGTCGACGGGCTGCCGTGCGGCGGCTCACGGGTGATCCTCGACGACCTGCTGCGCGGTGAGCTCGGGTTCGAGGGTGTGGTCGTCGCCGACTACTTCACGACGGGGCTGCTCGTGCACTGGCACAAGGTCGCCGCAGACAAGGGCGAAGCCGGCCAGCGCGCGCTCGAGGCGGGGCTCGACGTCGAGCTGCCCGCGCTCGACTGCTACGGCGCGCCGCTCAAGGAGCGCGTCGAGTCGGGCGCCCTCGACGAGTCGTTCGTCGACCGCGCGACGAAGCGGCTGCTTCGCATGAAGCTCGAGCTCGGGCTCTTCGAAGCCCCCTATGTCGACGTCGATGCGGCGGAGGTGCCCTACGCCGACGAAGCGCCCGTCGCGCTCGCCCGCGAGCTCGCGGCGCGATCGGTGGTGCTGCTGAAGAACGACGGCGTGCTGCCGATCGGGGCCGGCACCGGCTCCATCGCCGTCATCGGACCGTGCGCCGACGACGTCCGCCTGCAGCTCGGTGACTACCACTACCCGTCGCACCTCGAGATGATCTACAAGCGCACGGCCGAGGGGGAGCAGGGGATCCTGCCCTCGAGCGACGTCGTCGCGTTCGCGCCCGGCCCCTACTACCGGCCGTCGGTGTCGCTGCTCGAGGGCATCCGCACCGCAGCGGGGGACGCGTGTGAGATCCACACGGCGGCGGGCTGCGCTCTCGACGACGACGATCGCAGCGGCTTCGACGCCGCCGTCGCCGCGGCGGAGGCCAGCGACGTCGCCGTCGTCTGCGTCGGCGGCAAGTCGGGCCTCCTGCCCGAGGACACGAGCGGCGAGTTCCGCGACGCGTCCGACCTCGGGCTGACGGGCGTGCAGCACGCGCTCGTCGAGGCGATCGTCGCCACCGGCACGCCCACGGTGGTCGTGCTTGTCGGTGGCCGGATCTTCTCGGTGCCGTGGATCGCCGAGCACGCCTCGGCCCTCGCCTTCGCATTCTGCCCTGGCGAGCAGGGCGGTCATGGCGTGGCCGACGTGCTCTTCGGCCGCGTCAATCCCGCAGCGCGGCTCCCGATCTCGATGCCGCACTCGGTGGGCCAGGTGCCCGTCTACTACAACCATCGCTCGGGCAGCGGCCGATCACAGATGCTCGGCGAGTACATCGACGGTCCGACCCGGCCTCTCTTTGCGTTCGGGCACGGCCTCTCGTACACGCGCTTCGAATACGGCGACGTCTCGCTCTCGACCGCGACGCCCGACGCGACGGACAGCGTCACGGTCTCGCTCGACGTCGCGAACGTGGGCGACGTCGACGGAGACGAGGTCGTGCAGCTCTACGTGCGCGACGAGGTCGCGCGCTGCAGTCGGCCGAACAAGCAGCTGGCCGGGTTCGTGCGCACCCACATCCGGGCGGGCGAGAGCCGGCGCGTCTCGTTCGAGCTCGACCTCTCGCAGCTCGGCTTCCATGACGAGGACATGCGCTTCATCGTCGAGCCCGGCTTCGTGTGGCTCGAGGTCGGCGCGAGCGCCACCGATGCGCGCAGCCACGCGAGATTCGAGATCCAGGGGAAGCTCCGCGAGCTGTCGACCGCGGACATCGTCCCGACGAAGGTCAGCGTCGACTGAAGCCGGCGATCAATCGGCCTCGAAGCCGATCTGGGCGTGCTGACCGTCGCAGAAGGGCTTGTTCTTCGACGCGCCGCAGCGACACAGCGCAGCCCGGTCGCCCTGCCAGGCGACGCGGCCGCCGGCCGAGACGATGCTGAAGTTGCCGCGCAGCAGGATCGGGCCGTTCGGGATGCGTTTCACCGCCAACGTCCCGCCCTCACCATCGATCCCGTCACCCTTCTCGCCCACCGCGCCGTAGTCGACGAAGCCCGCCTTCTCGTGGGCGCCGTCGCAGAAGGGCTTGTTCTTCGACGCGCCGCAACGACAGAGCGCGGCGCGGTGCGCGACCGCCGGCTGGTCATCGCCGACACCGTCGACGTCCAGGTCGCCCTGCACGTACAGCGGGCCATTGTTCGCGACGTGCACCGTGTTGCGCCCGGCCGCCGACTCGGTGGCGCCGCCGCCGTCCTTGCGCTCGATCGACAGCGCACCGGTCGGGCATCGCGACACCACGTCGATCACCTCGTCGATCCCGACCAGATCGGGCTGGCACCAGGGCTGGCGGCCCCCGACGAAGAGCTCGTTCGCGGCCCGGCCGCACTCGCCGACGTGGATGCAGAGGCTGCCATCCCACACCACATCGGCGTCCTTGCCCTCGTAACGGAACTTCTGATCGTCGTCGCTCATGTCCGGCTCCTTCTGCGCACGGCCTCGAGTCGGCCTCGGGGTCCCGGTAGGATGCCGTAGGCATCAGCGACGATCCGGCGAGAATGCGCTGGCGTGCCGCCTCGGCCGCGCTGGTCCCCGTCCCCCGAAGCCGCTACCCGTCCGATGGGGCCCGGAGCCCCCTAGCCAGGAGCGCCCGCCCATGATCGTCGAGCCCGAGTCCGTCGGCCTGTCCAAGTCCCGCCTGCAGCGCATCGTCCAGCACATGGACCGCCGCTACGTCACGCCGGGCAAGATCCCCGGCTGCCTCACCCTCGTGTCACGTCGCGGCGAGGTGGCGTTCCTCGAGGCCCAGGGCCTCATGGATCGCGAGCGCGGCAAGCCGATGACCGACGACACGCTCTTTCGCATCTACTCGATGTCGAAGCCCGTGACGTCGGTCGCGCTCATGATGCTGATGGAAGAGGCGAACTTCGATCTGTCCACGCCGGTGTCGAAGTTCATCCCCGAGTTCAAGAACCTCGGCGTCTACGGCCAGGGCACGTACCCGACGTTCGTGACCACGAAGCCCGAGCGCGAGATGAACGTGAAGGACATCCTCACGCACACGTCCGGGCTGACCTACGGGTTCATGTACCGGACGAACGTCGACGCCGCGTATCGACGCGCAGGCCTCGGCGACCTCGAGCACCGGGATGGTCAGACCCTCGAGAACTTCGTCACGACGCTCGCCACCCTGCCCCTCGAGTTCTCTCCCGGGACGGCCTGGAACTACTCCGTCTCGACCGACGTGTGCGGGCGCGTCGTCGAGGTCGTGTCGGGCCAGCCCCTCGACGTGTTCATGCGCGAGCGCATCTTCGAGCCCCTCCGCATGACCGACACCTTCTTCGAGGTGCCCGACGACAAGCTCGATCGCTTCGCTGCCTGCTACGAGCGCACCCGCAAGAAGGAGGTCCGCCTGCAGGACGACCCGCAGGAGAGCCCCTACCGCAACGTCACGTACTTCTCCGGTGGTGGCGGGCTCGTGTCGACGATCCACGACTACCACCGCTTCTGCCAGATGCTGCTGCGCGGCGGCGAGCTCGACGGCGAGCGGCTGCTGGGACGAAAGACGATCGAGCTGATGACGACGAATCATTTGCCGGGCGGCGGCGACCTCGTCGAGCACTCGGTCGGCATGTTCGCCGAGGTGGCATTCGATGGAACGGGCTTCGGCCTCGGATTCTCGGTGAATGGCGGCCCGCAGTCGTCGAGCCAGATCGGCACGGCCGGCGAGTTCGCGTGGGGCGGCGCCGCGAGCACCATCTTCTGGATCGACCCGGCCGAAGAGCTCGTGGTCGTGTTCATGACCCAGCTGATGCCATCGCGCACCTTCGATTTCCGCGGACAGCTGAAGAACCTGATCTACTCGTCGATCCTCGACTGAGCGGCTCGTCTGGTCTCAGCCCGGGCTCAGAAGCGCAGCGTCACGTAGGCGCCGAAGGTGAGAAAGCGCATGTCGGAGAGATCGCCCGTCGGCATGACGTAGGCGAGCTCACCCGACACGGCGAGATGCCGCGTGATGTAGACGTCGAGGCCGCCCCCGAAGCGACCGGCGAAGGCGACCTCGGTGTCATCGAATCCCGCCCCCCCGCAATCCATCGCCACCCCGTTCGTGTCGGTGCAGTCGAGACTCGCCCACAAGAAGCCGGCGCCGCCGAGCGCGAAGGGCTGGAAGCGGCCGCCGAACGGATAGAGCTTGAGGTTGGTGAAGCCGAGCAGGGTCGAAGCGTCGATCGACTGGGCGTCGTCGTTCGACAGCTCGAAGCCGGTGACCGTGTAGTCGAAGCCCAGGTCGAGGGAGGCGAAGCGGTTCATCCGCGACCCGACGCGCCCGCCCACCAGGAACGCGTTGCTCACATCGTGGCCGCGCGGATCGAGCTCGCCGTGGAACGTCTCGAACGCGCCGCCGATCCCGGCCGAGACGTAGCCGCCCGGGCGTGCGAACGCCGAGTCGGCACGTGAGACTGCGGCCGCTCCGACCACGAGCACGACGAGCAGAAGGACGAAACGCACACGCGAAAGCCAGTCGGACATGAGCCCCCCTCGGCATCCGACGCGCGTCGGGCGACTCCGAGGAGGAGCCCGGGACGAGCGCGCGGGACGCACCGCTGAGTGCGGCTGGGAGCCGGCAGCAGGCGGCGGGGTTCCGCGAACCTGTGTGGATTCAGTTGCTGGGCTTGCGAGGGGCGATCAGATCGCGTTTCAGGCTGATCAGGTCCGATACGCGCTCGACGAGCGCCGTGTCGGCGTCGCGCCGCATGAGGACCAGCGCCGACGTGCAGATCGTCTCGACCTTCTTCGGGCGGAAGCCCCCCGTCAGCGCGACCTTCTGCTTCTTGTAGATGACCGTGCCGTCGGCGAGGGGCTCGAGCAGCGCGGCATCGGTGACCGGCATGATGGCCAGGGCGTCGTTTCGAGTCACCGCGCGCAGCATCTTGTGATCGAGGTTGAGGGGATCGGTCACCCACACGACGGCGTCGAAGCGTCCGACACCGAGCTGGTTCAGCGCGAGCGTGCCGCCCTGGGCGTCCACCTCGTTGCCGGCGAGCTCTGGGTCACGCTCGGAGAGCCAGCGCCAGGATCCCGCCGGTCCGCCATCGGGCGGGCCCACGGCGACCGATGCGGGCTGACCGTCGGGCGGCGCCTTCAGGTCCGCGAACTGTTCGATCCGTCCCCCGATGCGATGGGCGACGTAGAGGCACTCGTCCGAGAGGCGCCCGATCACCTGCAGATCGGCCGTCTCGCCCGCCGCGAACGCGACCGCGAACACGTCCGCCTGCACGAAGGCGATGTCGGCCCTGCCCTCCCGCAGCAGCTCGATGTTCTCGGCCGATCCCGCCGTGTCGCGATAGAAGACCTTCGTGCCGCGCATCTGCGACTCGAGGTTCGCGCCGTAGATCGAGCGGTAGGTGCCACCTTCGGGGCCCGTCGCCAGCCAGACGGCCGACTCGCCAGCAGCCAATGACGCGAGCGGAAGGCAGACGAGCCCGGCGAGGAGCAGCAGCGCGCCGGGAACAAGGGATGACGTCGAGCGAGGACGGGATGCGATCATGGCGGGATGATATCCCGCGCGCCGATCCCGGTCAGGGCGACCTCCAGGGCGTGTCGTCGCGGGGACGCCCCCGACTCAGTTCAGGCGGCCCCGCCAGATGCGGGCCACCTCGCGGACGGCGTCGGCCGCCGACGCACAGGTGCGGCGCTCGGTGTCGCCGGGGCCCTCGTCCTCCACCACGTACGCGTCCGCGCGATCGGCGTCGCGGTGGATTCGCAGGGTGCGACCGCGAGCCGGGTCGCGCAGCCGTACGCCGAAGGCAAAGGGGCGCGTCGCCATGGTCGGATGTCCTCGAAGGAGCGGACGCGGGATCGCGGCCGGTGTTCCTCCCCCCTATCGGCAGACCCGCCCCGCTGCCTTAGGAAAATTCCGACGAAGACGGACGCCAGCCGCAGCTCGGCTAGGCTTCCGGCCATGGGCACCCTTCTCGACCTCGACCCCGACCAGCTCCTCACGACCACCCGCGCGGTGCGCCGCCGCCTCGACTTCGACCGCGATGTTCCCGTCGATCTCGTGCGCGAGTGCATCGAGATCGCAGTGCAGGCGCCGAGTGGCTCGAACGCGCGGGGCTGGCACTTCGTCGTGGTGGGCGACGCCGAAAAGAAGAAGGCGATCGGCGATCTCTATCGCCAGGGCTTCACCGGCTACCGCGACATGCCCATCTCGGCCCATGCGCTGGCCGAGCAGGCCGAAGGCTCCGACCGCAAGACGATGGACGCGGTCGTCGGCTCGGCGGAGGCGCTCGCCGAGAACCTGCATCGCGCGCCCTGGCTCGTGATTCCGTGCGTGACCGGCCGGGCGCCCGCGATCGAAGGCGTCTTCGGCGACATCGGCCGCGCCTCGATCTTCGGCTCGATCCTGCCGGCGTTCTGGAGCTTCATGCTCGCCGCTCGGGCGCGCGGGCTCGGCACCGCCTGGACGACCATCCACCTCCTGTACGAGAAGGAGGTCGCCGACCTGCTCGGCATTCCCTACGACGAGATCATGCAGTGCGCGCTCTCGCCCCTCGCGTTCACGCTCGGCACCGACTTCAAGCCGGCGAAGGGACGCGACGCCGAGAGCGTGATGCACGTCGACGGCTGGTAGCGCGGCCGGGTCTTTCTCTCGATCCGCCCTCGGTGGAAGACCTGGAACGTCCGTTCGGCTTCGTTCTCGGTCGGAAATTCCGTCACCTTCGCTGCGCAATTCCGTACACATTCATGGAAGATTTTCCCATCTTTCACGACTTCGTGGGTACGATGGGTGTGTCCGAACGCGCCCGCGCCTGGCTCGAAGTCGCCTAGAGTCGCCCCGCCGCACACGTGAGCGCTTGATTCGGGCTCTGCCGGCATCCTGCCGGTACGAGCTGGAGGAGAATGCCCGTGCCCGTTTCCACCCGTCTGCGCGTTGGCGCCGTCGCCTTCTTCGCGGGGCTCGCCGCGACGCTGCTCGCAGCGTGGCCCGCCCTGGCCCAGCCCACCTACGTGAACTTCGACAGTGGTCCGGTGCGCCCGATCGCTTCGTCGCCCGACGGCAATCAGGTCTTCGCCGTCAACATTCCCGACAACCGGCTCGAGATCTTCGACGTCAGCGGCGCCACGCTGGTACACGTCGACTCGGTGCCCGTCGGCATGGAGCCTGTCGCGGTGGCCGCGCGCAGCAACACCGAGGTCTGGGTGGTGAACCACCTCTCGGACAGCGTGTCGATCGTCGACCTGTCGTCGACCCCCCCTCGCGTGACGCGCACGCTGATCGTCGGCGACGAGCCCCGCGACATCGTCTTCGCCGGCACGAACGGCGACCGCGCGTTCATCACCACCGCCCATCGTGGGCAGCACCGCACCGACCCGTCGATCTCGGGTGTGACGGGCGCGGGCGACCCGCAGCTCACCACCGAGGGCATCGGGCGAGCCGACGTCTGGGTCTTCGACGCGACGAGCCTCGGCGCCACGCTCGGCGGTACGCCGGTCGAGATCGTCAGCTTCTTCGCCGACACGCCGCGCGGCCTGGCCGTGAGCCCCGACGGCAACACGGTCTACGCCGCAGCCTTCCACTCGGGCAATCAGACGACGGTCATCACCGAGCCGGTCGTCAACGGCAACTTCCCCGGAGCGGGCACCGTCATCGACGGAGACACGGCTCCGGACGTCGGCGTCATCGTCAAGTGGGATGGCTCGTTCTGGCGCGACGCGGACGGCACCAACTGGAGCAGCGACGTCAACATCTTCCTGCCCGACCACGACGTGTTCTCGATCAACGCGAACAACCTGGCCCCGGGCTCCATCGAGGAGTTCGATCACGTCGGCACGATCCTCTTCAACATGGCTGTGAACCCGGTGAACGGGAAGATCTACGTCACGAACACCGAGCTCCCCAACCACGTCCTCTTCGAGGGACCGGGCGGCGGCGGCTCGACCGTCCAGGGGCGCCTCTCCGAGTCACGGATCACGGTGATCGACCCGGCCGGCCCGAGCGTCTCGCCGAAGCATCTGAACAAGCACATCGACTACGGCCAGCTGCACACCGACGCGGGCGCGAACCACGCCGCCATCGACGCGCAGAAGGCGCACACCCTCGCGACCCCGCTGCAGCCGGTCGTCTCTAGCGACGGCAGCAAGATGTACGTCGCGGCCTTCGGCTCGGGGAAGATCGGGGTGTTCGATACCGCCGACATCGAGGACGCGAGCTTCGACGCCAACTTCGATCCCACGGTCGAGAGCGCCAACTACATCTCGACGGGCGGCGGCCCCTCCGGCCTCGTGCTCGACGAGACGAACGACCGGCTCTACGTGCTGACGCGCTTTGCGAACCAGGTCGAGGTGATCGATGCCACGACCGGCGCGAACGTCGACACGATCTCGCTGCACAGCCCCGAGCCGCCTTCGGTCGTCGACGGCCGCCCCTTGCTCTACGACGCGAACGCCACCTCGGGCAACGGCGAGGCATCGTGCTCGAGCTGCCACATCTTCGGCGACTTCGACAGCCTCGCCTGGAACCTCGGCGATCCGGACGGGTCCGTCAGCCAGAACACGAATCCGACCGGGCCCGTCACCCAGCTCGGCAACGAGCTCCACCCGATGAAGGGCCCGATGACCACGCAGACCCTGCGCGGCATGTCGACCCACGGCGCGCTGCACTGGCGCGGCGATCGGGTCGACGGCTTCTTCGGCATCGACAACTGCACCGAGCCGACGGGCGCCGACTGCGACGAGGACTTCTCGTTCCGCAACTTCATCGTCGCCTTCGAGGGCCTCGTGGGCATGCACGGCACGCCGAGCAACGCGGAGATGCAGCAGTTCGCCGACTTCGCCCTGGGCCTCGGCGACGCCACGGGCCTGATGCTGCCGCCCAACCCGGTGCGGAGCCTCGACAACGGGTTGAATGGAACGCAGGGCGCAGGCGAGAACATCTTCCTCAACAGCCCGGGCACCGACATCATCTCCACCTGTGATGGTTGCCACCAGCTGAACCCGGCCCTGGGCTTCTTCGGCGCCAACGGCGAGCGCACCTTCGAGGGTGAAACCCAGGAATTCAAGGTCGCCCACATGCGCAACATGTACGCGAAGATCGGCATGTTCGGCGACTCCACCTCGAGCAATCTCGGAGATCAGGTGCGAGGCTTCGGCTTCCTCCACGATGGCAGCGTCGGCTCAGTGAAGCGCTTCCTCGAGAACCCCCTCTTCCAGACCAACAACACGGAGGAGCAGCAGCTCGAGCAGTTCTCGCTGGCCTTCCCGACCGACCTCGCGCCGATCGTCGGCCAGCAGGTGACGCTCGACAGCTCGGATCTCGCGAGCGTCAACACCCGTATCACTCTGATGATCAACCGCTGCAACGCCACCTACAACACGCTCGTCATGGGCGGCGCCGTGCCCGAGTGCGATCTGATCGTGAAGGGCGCGGTCGGTGGCGTCGAGCGCGGCTGGCTGCGGCTCCCGGGCGGCAGCTTCCGTGACGATACGGGTGCGCTGATCGGCGAGGCCGGCCTCCGCCAGCTGGTCACCGTCCAGGGTGAGGGGCCGCTCACGTACACCGCGGCCCCCCCCGGCTCGGGCGAACGCATGGGCATCGACCGCGACCTCGACACCGTGCTCGACGGCAACGACAACTGCCCGGCCGTCGCGAACCTCGACCAGGCCGATGGCGACACGGACGGCATCGGTGACGCCTGCGACACGGTGGCCGGCGGCGACGGCGATCTCGATGGCGTGCTCGATGGCGACGACAACTGCCCCGGCGACTCGAACCCGCTGCAGGAGGACTTCGACGGCGACGGCGACGGTGATGCCTGCGACACCGACGACGACGACGATGGCCTCCTCGACACGGTCGAGACGGAGACCACCGTGTTCAACGGCCCCGGCGACACCGGCACCGACCCGCTCGACGCGGACAGCGACGACGACGGCTTCAGCGACGGCGCCGAGGTCGCAGCCGGCACCGACCCCAACGACTCGCTCGACTTCCCGGTGCCGGTGGCGGTGCCGATGCTCCCGTGGCTCGGTCAGGTCGGCCTGATCGGTGCGATGGCCGCGGCGGGTCTCGCGGGGCTCCGGCGACGGCGCAACGAAGACGCGTGACCGGCCGGCGGCCTCGGCGCCGCTGGTGACGCACGAGCGTATGACGGGAGCCGGGCGCAGCGATGCGCCCGGCTCCTCGTCGTTTCCGACCCGTGTGGGCTCACGGTGCTAACGTGTCGCGCGAGCTCGATTCATCCTGATTCCCGGCGTGCGGGCTTCCGTGCCAGGCTGAGAGAAATGAACCCCACGGTCGAGACATCAGACGGAGCGGCCCCCGCGATGGCGCAGGCCCCCTCGTCGGGCCGGATCTTCTGCATCGGCTTCCAGAAGACGGGCACCTGCTCGATGATGGCTGCCCTGCGTCAGGTCGGGTATCGGGTGGTGGGCAACCGTGCCGACTTCGTCGACGCAATCCGTGATCGTGACATCCGGCCAATCGATCAGGTCGTCGAGCGGTTCGCCGCCTTCGAAGACAACCCGTGGCCGGTGCTCTTCCGACTCCTCGACGATCGCTATCCTGGCAGCCGCTTCATCCTCACGGTCCGTGACGAGGATCGCTGGTATGCGAGCATCCTCAATCACTTCGGGGTATTCGGCCAGCGCCTGATGCGGCTGGTCTACGGCAAGCGAAATCCCGCCGGCAACGAGGCGCTCTATCGCGCGCGCTTCCGGTCGCACAACGACGAGGTGCGAGCGTATTTCCGCGACCGGCCGGACGACCTGCTCGTGATGAACCTGAGCGAAGGCGACGGCTGGCCCGAGCTCTGCCGATTTCTGGGCACCCCGGCGATCGAGGGCCCGTTTCCGCACCGCAACGAGCGCAGCTACAACTCGACGATCTCGTGGATCAACAAGGTCTGTACCGGGACGATCGTCCTGTTCCAGTCGACGCTGGCTCGGCTCGGCATCAAGGGGGGCGACGTCCACCCGCCCCCGTCGATCCACTGGGACGTCTCGCCGCGCTTCGATCTCCCGACGCCACCCCGCCACGAGGGCGCCTTCTAGCGCACCACGATGGCGATGCGGCGGCTCGGTAAGTGGGTCTTCTCCGTCGTCTCGACGTCGACGACGTAGCGGCCCGGCTCGGCGAGCAGATCGGCGGGCAGATCGATCCGCACCCGGTCACGGCTCCCCGACAGCGGGTGGCTCTCGAGCTCGACGCCCTGGCCGCCAACGACGAGCAGCCGCACGGGTCGAGGGTCGTTCGTCTCCGACGGCACTGGCAGCCCGAGCTCGATGCGAACGGGTCGGTCTCCCAGCTCGACGATCGCCGCTCGATCGATGTGGACCACCGCGCCGGACGCGACTTCGAGCACGCCGTCGAGCCCATCCCTGACCTCGAGCTCGGGTCGCTCGGGGTGCTGCTTCACATCGGCGAGGGGCAAGGCCTCGAGCAACGGCTCTCCGTCCACGCTGCGATCGGCCAGCGGCGCCCACCCGCGCAGCATTACGAGCAGGACCGCACCCACCACCACGACGCCGAGCACCACCAGCGGCAACCCTGAGCGCCCGGCCCTTTCCGTCGATTCGGACTCTGTCATATCGCCAGTCTACCGCGCGTCGGTGCCCGGTAGAAGCGAACCCGGCGCTATGCTCCACGGCATGGCTTCCGGTGGATCCCCGGCCACGATGACCGGATGGCGCGAGCGCGTCCGGGTCGTGATATTCGAAGCAGACACGAAGAGCGGGCGCGCCTTCGACATCGCGCTGCTCGTGCTGATCCTCGCGTCGGTCGTCCTCGTGATGGTCGAGAGCATGGCCGAGGTGCGGGCCCGCTTCGATTGGGAGCTGTACGCGCTCGAGTGGGTCGTCACGCTGCTCTTCACGGCCGAGTACATCTTGCGCCTGCTCTGCACCCCGTTTCCCTGGCGCTACGCGCGCTCGTTCTTCGGCGTGGTCGATCTGCTTGCGATCCTGCCGACGTACCTGAGCCTGCTCTTCCCGGGTGCCGCCTCGATGATGGTGATCCGCGGCCTGCGCCTGCTCCGCATCGCGCGAATCTTCAAGCTCGGGCGATTCCTCACCGAGGGCAACGTGCTGCGCCGGGCGATCTGGGCGAGCCGCCAGAAGGTCACGGTCTTCATCAGCGCGGTGCTGATCCTCGTGACGATCATCGGCTCGGCGATGTACCTGGTCGAGGGTGAGGAGAACGGGTACCGAAACATCCCCGTGTCGATCTACTGGGCCATCGTCACGATGACGACGGTGGGCTACGGGGACCTCGCGCCGCAGACCGCCCTCGGCAAGCTGCTCGCCGCCGGCGTCATGGTGCTCGGCTACGGGATCATCGCCGTACCCACGGGCATCGTGACCGCCGAGATCGTCGAGTCGGTCTCGCATAATCGCCGCATCACGACCCGCAGCTGCGTGGCCTGCTTGAGCGAGGGCCACGACTACCACGCGAAGTACTGCCAGGACTGCGGCGAGAAGCTTCCCCCGCTCACTCCGCCCGAGGTCTGAGCGGAGCGCTCAGAGCGCGTCGCCCGCTGCCCGCTCTGCGTAGTAGTCCCGCAGTACGCCGAATGCGAGCTTTCGCTCGCCGGCGTCCGAGACGAGACCCTTCAGGTTCCGGTAGTCCTGCACACCCTGATACATGCGGAGCGGCGAGCGGAAATCCTTCAGGATCCACGGTGACACACCGGCGAGCCCGCTCTGGTTGCGGAAGAACTCGACCTGCTTGCGGTAGACGAGCGCCTGATACTCCTCGCTGAAGACCGCAAGCTCGGCCTCGGGCACCCGCATGCCGTGCTTCGCGCCGGCGCCGGTCTCGCTGATCACGAAGGGCTTGCCGCCCGGGTGCTCGACGCGAATGCGGCCGATGTGATCGAGCATGACCCGACGCGCGTAGTGGCTGCTGAATGGCGTCACGGCCGCGAGCCCGCCCGAGTAGTACCAGCCGAAGTACTCGTTCAGCGCCGGCACGTCGACGACCTCGAAGAGCGGATCGTGCACGGGGTAGACCCACTCGTCGAGCTCGAAGCCGAAGAGCGCGGGCAGGTAGTCCTTGACGAAGAACTCCGCGAGCTCGCTGGGGTCGGTCACGAGCGCGGCCGTCACGAGCCGCGTGTCGTCGAGGGCGCGCACGTGGGCAGCGAGCTCGGCGAGGAACCGGTTGCGCGCCTCCCCCTCCGGCGTCTCGTTGGCGATGCTCCAGAGGATCACCGAGGCGCGGTTGCGATCGCGCTCGATCATCTCGCGCATCTGCGCCTTCGCCGTCGCGAGGGTCGACTCGTTCTCGAAGTCGACGGCCCAGTAGACCGGGATCTCCTCCCACACGAGCAGCCCCATCTCGTCGGCGAGGCGCGCCATGTGCTGGCTGTGCGTGTAGTGCGCGAGCCGCACGAAGTTGCACCCGAGGTCGCGCGCGTGGCCGAGCAGCTCCGCCGCCTGGGCGCGTGAGTGCACGCGGCCCTCGCCATGCAGCGCCTCTTCGTGGATCGAGATGCCGCGCAGGAACAAGGGCGCGCCGTTGATCCAGATCTCCTCGCCCCGGGCCTCGACCGTGCGGAAGCCGATGCGATCCGCGACGACGTCGCGCCAGCGCCGCGTGGCCACCTCGACCAGATAGCGCCGCGGCGATGCGGGTGACCAGCGCTCCGGCGATGCTGCGAGCCTCACCTCTCCCCGCCCGTCGTCATCGGTGTCGATGCCGACGTCGATCCCGAGCTCGACGATCCGCACCCGGGCGCCCGAAGCGCGCTTCGGGCCGGCGAGCCGGACCCGCGCACGAATTGCGCCCGGCTCTTCGGGATCGAGCCCGACCTCGAACTGCTGCACGTGCGTCTCGGGGACGTCGACGATCAACACGTCGCGGGTGAGCCCGCCGTAATTGAGCCAGTCGGTCATCGGCGTCGGCACGTCGGTGTCGCGCATGCGGTTGTCGACGCGAATGACGAGCAGGTTCTCCCCCTTGCGCAGCCGATCGGTCACGTCCCAGTTGAAGGGCGTGAAGCCACCGACGTGTCGGCCCACGAGCTCGCCGTTCAGGTACACGGCCGCCTCGTAGTTCGCCGCGCCGAACCAGAGGAAGCTGCGATGACCCGGCTTCGTCGTGTGACTGAACGTGCGCTTGTACCAGACGATGCCCTGGTAGAAGACGAGACGCGGATCCTGGCTGTTCCAGTCACCCGGCACGTCGAGCTCGAGGCCGTTCTCAAAGGAGAACTCGGCGAGGTCGGAGGGCGTCCCCGGCTCGTGCGCTCGAGGGGCGATGCCGCCGACGTCGCCGCGACCGTAGGGGTCGATCGCCGCCTGCCAGCGTCCGGCGAGGCTCACGTGTTCGCGCGCGAAGACGTCCTGCAGGGTCGGGTCACCGCCATGGGCGCCGCGCTCTGCGAGCGAGCGCTGATGGTCGACGACGGCCTTCATGTCCTGGGGCCAGTCACCGAGCCAGAGCCAGGCGGTGAGCGCGAGGCTCGCGGCGCCGAGCACGAAGAGCAGGCCGCCCGACAGGAAGAGCACGGTACTTCGCATTTCGTCTCCGCTTTCGCCCTGGGAGCCCGCCATTCGCGTCCGGGCGCGCTAGGCGCCCTGCTTCGGCGCAAGCACCATCTGTGTCTGTGTCACGAGCGCCACGAGCTTGCCGTCGTCACGCTCCACCCGCGTCTGCCAGACCATCGTCGAACGGCCGAGATGGATGGGGGTCGACGTCGCGACGACCTTGCCACCCTCCACGCCGCTCGCGAAGAAGTTCGTCTTCGATTCGATCGTGGTGGTCGAGTGGCCCGGCGGCAGATTCAGGAACGCGCCGAATGCACCGAGCGAGTCGGCCACACCCATGATCGCGCCGCCGTGCATGCGGCCCGGCATGGTGCACAGATCGCGGGTGACGTCGATCTCGGCTCGCAGCTCCTCCTTCGAGGCGTCGAGCATCCGCATGCCCAGCTTGTCGGGGAAGAGCCCCGTCATCGCGCTCTGCACGTCGTCCTTCAGCGCCACTCAGCGGCTCTCCTCGTTCGAGAGCTTCTCCCACACCATGGCGGGCTCGACCTCTTCGCCGAGCAGGCGAAGCGGGTGCTGCCGGTCGACGTGCCCCATGACGTTTCGATAGATCGAGTAGCCGATCAGCTCCTGCAATCGGCGTGGATACGTCGCGACCAGATCGGCGGGCGTGCCGAGCATCAGGTTCTGTTGCTGCCGGCACCAGCCGGCGACGTACTGGATCGAGAGCCCGTAGCGCTCTTCGTCCGCCGACGCGTTCGTCCCGCCGCCGTGCCAGGTCGAGCCGTGCAGCACGACGGCGCTGCCCGCCGGCATCTCGACGGCGACGGCCTCGTGGCGCTCGCCGGGCTTCGGCATCGCCTCGAAGCGGTGCGAGCCGGGCACGACCATCGTGGCGCCGTTCTCCGCCCGGAACGGTGACAGCGCCCAGAGCGTGGTCACGAGCGTCGCGGGATGCGGGCGCGGCAGCGAGATCATCCCGTCGTCGGCGTGCAGCAGCTGTGCCGTCTCACCCGGAAACAGGTGCATCGAGGTCGTGCCCGAGAGCAGGTAGCCATCGCCCAGGATCGCCTCGATGATCGCGTCCATCCGCTCGTGGATCACGAGGTCGCGAAAGGCGGAGCTGCGCGAGATGAGGTTGAAGACGCGCCGCGTGCGGAAGCCCTCGAAGTCGTTCTTGCCGAGCTCGATCTCGTGCTCGCGCTCGACGCGGCGCACCTCGTCGACGAGCGCCTTGCAGGCGCCTTCGTCGAGCAGGCCGCTGACGACGGCGAAGCCGTGCTCTTCGACCGCGGCAGCAACGTCGTGGCCGAGCTGAGGGCTCGCTGCTGAAATCGGATTGCCCAGGGGAAGGGACATTCGCTAAGGCTAGCCCCATGGCTCCTCCGGCGTCAGGCGTCTCCGCAACCGAAGATCTGCTCGACAACGCCGTCTGGCACGCGCTGCGCGGGCCACTCGAGCGCTGCGCCGATGCCGTGTCGACCTCGGACGCGGTCCGCTTCCAGCCCGAGATCAATCTCTTCGCCGGCATCGAGCGCGCCGACGAGTCGGGCTGGTCGGCATTGGCGCGGCTCGCCGGCGCCCGGGGGTTCATCGCCCTCTTTCGCGACTCGGTCCCCTCGCCGCCGTCCGGCTGGCAGGAGCACTACCGGGCCGCGTGCTTCCAGATGGTCGCGGGCGATCTCCCGGATCGTCCCGCGATCGAGACCGTGCCGCTCGGCCCGCAAGATGCCCACGACATGCTCGAGCTCACGGAGATCACCGAGCCCGGCCCCTTCTTCCTGCGCACGCACGAGCAGGGTCGCTACATCGGCGTGCGGCGCGAGGGACGACTCGTGGCCATGGCGGGTGAGCGCTTCCGCGTCGCAGGCTTCACCGAGGTGAGCGCGGTGTGCACCCATCCCGACGTGCGCGGCGAAGGTCTCGGCGGCGCACTCACGCTCGAGATCGCCCACGGCATTCGCGAGCGCGGCGACCAGCCCTTCCTGCATCTGCTCGAGACCAACGACTCCGCGCACCGGCTCTATCTGAAGCTCGGCTTTCGCGACCGACGCATGACCGAGGTGGTCGCGGCGCAGTGGCACGACGACGGCCTGCCGCACGATGCAGAGCGCGAGGCGGGCGATGCGAGTGCCGTCGACGCACTGCCCCATCCCGGCGGCCCGGGCCGTCAGCGCGACGAGGGGGACGACGCATGAGGGCCATCTCGATGGCGGTCGGTGGCTTCCTCGCCGCCGTGCTGTGGTTCGACCTGATGTTCGACGTGCAGGTCGCGGGGCAAGCGAGCGGCCCGCTCTCGGAGGCGAGCCTCTCCTCGATCGCGGGCTACTACCAGCGGGTGGTCGTCGACGCCTCGCCCATGGGCAGGCTCGTCGGTGTCACGATGCTGGTGGGTTGGGTGAGCGTCGGCTTCCAGCTGAAGCGACGCGAGCTCGAGGGCGCGCTCGGCTGGGTCACGGCGGCGGCGCTCTTCGGCCCGACCCTGCTGGCGCTCACGCGCATCGTGCCGAACGCCGCGCGGCTCGGCGGCCGCGCAGACTCGATCGAGATCCAGAGCGCGCTCGCGCGGTCGATCTACGTCGAGCACCTCGCGTGCCTCGGCGCGATCCTGCTCTTCATCGCGCTGCAGCTCGTCACGATGCGCCGTCGAAGCGAGGCCGCCTCCTGAAACGACGAAGGGCGCCCCGGCCTGGCCGGGACGCCCTCTCATGATCTGGATCGCAGCCGAAGCCGCGACGGCGTCGGATCAGAACGTCGCGATCAGCGGCGCCACGAGCAGCGACACGACGCTCATCACCTTGATCAGGATCGCGACGCCGGGACCCGAGGTGTCCTTGAAGGGATCGCCCACGGTGTCACCGATGACGGCGGCCTTGTGCGCGTCGGAGCCCTTCTCGTGCCCCTCGAGACCACCGGCCTCGATGTGCTTCTTGGCGTTGTCCCAAGCACCGCCCGCGTTCGCCATGAAGAGCGAGAGCGAGGCGCCCACGGCCACCGCGCCGGCGAGCATGCCGGCGAGCGCTGCCGGGCCGAGGATGAAGCCCACGGCCACCGGCGCCACGATCGCGACGGTGCCGGGCAGCACCATCTGCGCGAGCGCCGCCTTGGTGGCGATGTCGACGATCACCGTGCCCTCGGGCTCGGCGTTGCCCTCGCGCAGGCCGGGGATCTCGTCGAACTGGCGCTTGATCTCCTCGATGATCGACTGCGCCGCCTTGCCGACCGCGATCATGGTCGAAGCACCGACCGCGTAGGGCAGACACGCACCGATCAGGATGCCGATCAGGATCGGCGCCTCGTCGAGCTTGAGGACCAGCTCCGGTAGACCGGCGAGGCCCCGTGCGTGGTTCACCTCGAGGATGAAGGCCGAGAAGAGCGACAGCACGGTGAGCGTCGCCGAACCGATGGCGAAGCCCTTGCCGATGGCGGCCGTCGTGTTGCCAACCGCGTCGAGCTCGTCGGTGATGGCTCGCACTTCCGGGCCGAGCCCGCTCATCTCGCTGATGCCGCCGGCGTTGTCGGCGATGGGGCCGTAGGCATCGACCGTCATCACGATTGCGGTGCCGGCCAGCATGCCGACGGCACCGAGCGCGATCCCGTAGAGGCCCATGCCCTCGGGCATGACCATGTTCGCGACGAAGCCCACGACGGCGACGATGAAGAGCGAGACGACCGTGCTCTCCATGCCGACCGCGAGGCCGGAGATGATGCCGGTGCCGGCGCCCGTCTTGTTCGCGTCCGCGACCCGCTCGATCGGTCCCCAGGCCGTGTAGTACTCGGTGACGAGGCCGATGGCTGCACCGCCGATCGCGCCCGCAGCGAGCGCGCCCGTGACGGACTGACTGACGCCGAGCACCGGCATGATCACGAAGGATGCACCCGAGATGATGAGCGAGGGCACGACCAGTGCGGCACGCAGCACCAGGGCCGGTGAGCTGTTTCGCATCGCCCGGGCGATGAAGATGCAGACGATCGAGACGGCGAGGCCGACGCCCGAGAGGAAGAGCGGCAGGGTCACGGCGAGGAAGGTCGCCTCGTTGCCGGTCTGACCGCCGGTGAAGAGGCTCTCGATGTACTCGGTCCGGGCGGTGAGCGCGATGGCCATGGCGGCGACGATGGCGGCCACCAGCGACTCATAGATGTCGGCGCCCATGCCGGCCACGTCGCCGACGTTGTCGCCCACGTTGTCGGCGATGCCGCCCGGGTTGCGCGGATCGTCCTCGGGGATGCCCTCGACGACCTTGCCGGCGATGTCCGAGCCGACATCCGCGGCCTTGGTGTAGATGCCGCCGCCGATGCGTGCGAAGAGCGCGATGGACGAGGCGCCCACCGCGAAGCTGTGCAGGATCGTGGAGAGGTGCGGGTCGTCCACGAAGACGTAGTAGAGGCCGCCGAGACCGAGGAGCGCGCCGGCTGCCACCGCGAGGCCCATGACGGCACCGCCGTCGAGGGCCGTCAGCAGCGCGTTGGGCTTCGAGCCCTCGCGCGCGGCCTGGGTCGTCCGCACGTTCGCGAAGGTCGCGGCCTTCATGCCGATGAAGCCGGCGAGCAGCGACAGGAATGCGCCGAGCAAGAAGCACAGGCCGGCGAGCAGCCCCGTGCCTTCGCTCCGGAACGCGAAGAAGAGCGCGATGAACACCACGATCGAGTACCCGGCGAGCACCTTGTACTCGCGCACGAGGAACGCCATCGCGCCCTCGCGGATGTACTGCGCGATCATGTTCATCGTGTCGGTGCCTTCGGGAAGGCCCTTCACGCGCACATAGAAGAAGCCCGCCAGCACGAGCGCGAGCACGCTCGCGATGATCGGTGCGAGCGTGAGTTGGGAGATCAGATCACTCATCGATGACTGTCCTGTCCTGCTGTCGCCGCGGGTGGTCCGAGCGCGTCGCCCTTCGAGTGGGACGCTCGGTCATGGGACCGGTCGAGTGCGGCGGCGCACCGCCCGGATGGGCTCCGGTGCGCGGTTGGCTTGAAGCGCGGTGAATCGGGGGAGCGACTCCAGCCTGCGAACCGACCGCCTTCCCCCGTGGGATCGATTTGCTGGAGACCCTGCCTGGGCGGGTGTTTAGCGAGTTCGGCGGCCCGGCGAAAGCGGGCCGACCGCCGCGCCCCGTTGCATGGTGCGCCACGGGGGAGGACCGATCTGGTGGTGTATCCTCGGTGGATCGCGCCGCATCCGAGGCTCACCCCGCGCGGGCGTGACCCGGATCGAACGAGTGCCGAGACGGCGCTGAGGCCACTCCGAGAGGGATCGCACCGATCCCCCGAGGGCGAACGGCGAGGCGAGAGGCGGCGAAGCGAGAGACGGCGAGGCGAGAGGCGAGAGGCGAAGAAGGAGCATGTCGATGCAGGGCGCAGCGGCGGGCATCGAGCCGACGGCCGGGATCTCCGAGGAGGAGGTCGGGCTGGCAGGTCATCCCCTGCTTCTCTTCGACGGCGTCTGCAATCTCTGCCACGGCGCCGTGCGCTTCATCATCGCCCGTGACCCCCACAAGCTCTTCCGCTTCGCCTCACTCCAGTCGGACTACGGTCGCCAGCTCGTGCGCGAGCACGGCCTGCCGGATGACGTGACGACCATGATCCTCGTCGAGCCCGACGGGCGGGTGTCGTCGCGAAGCACCGCGGCCCTGCGCATCGCGACGAAGCTCGGAGCGCTCTGGCCGCTGATGGGGGCGCTCCTCGTGGTTCCGCGCTTCCTCCGCGACCCCGTCTACGAGTTCATCGCGCGCAACCGCTACAGCTGGTTCGGCAAGAAGGACAGCTGCCCGCTGCCCGACCCGAGCCTGGCGGATCGCTTCCTCGGCTGAGGCCGACCCGGGGAGTGAGAGCCAGCAGCGCAGGATGCCCGTCGGAGTGCGCCGCCGGGCCGTCGGACGTCAGATCCGTTCGATGATCGTCGCCGTGCCCATGCCGCCGCCGGTGCACATCGTGACCAGGCCGGTCTGCTTGTCCTGCCGCTCGAGCTCGTCGAGCAGCGTCCCGATCAGCATGCCGCCGGTCGCGCCGATCGGGTGGCCGAGCGCGATGGCGCCGCCGTTCACGTTGACCTTGTCGCGGGGCACGCCCGTCTCCTTGAAGAACTTCAGCACGACCGATGCGAAGGCCTCGTTCACCTCGAAGAGGTCGATGTCGCCGAAGGTCATCCCCGCCTTCTCGACGCAGCGCTTCGCCGCCGGCGCGGGCGCCGTCAGCATGATGACCGGCTCGGTGCCGGCCACCGCCGTCATCACGACGCGCGCCCGGGGCTTCATGCCGTGGGCCTTCGCATACTCGGGCGAGGCGACCAGCACGGCCGACGCACCGTCGACGACACCCGACGAGTTGCCCGCATGGTGCACGTGGCGGACCTCGCTCTGCTCGGGGTAGGCCTTGCGCGCGATGTCGTCGAAGGAGCGGTCACGACCGTCGGGTACGTGCGCGCCCATGCCCTCGAACGACGCGGCGAGCTGGCCGAGCGACTCGACGCTCGAGCCCGGCCGCGGATGCTCGTCGTGATCGAGCGCGAGCGTGCCGTCGTCCCTGTGGATCGGGATCAGCGCGTCGGCGAAGTGCCCCGCCTTGATCGCCGCATCGGCGCGGTTCTGGCTCGCGACCGCGAGCGCATCGCACTCTTCTCTGGTGAAGCCTTCGACGGTCGCGATCAGATCGGCGGAGATGCCCTGGGGCACCATGTCGTACTGGTCGCGCAGGTGGTTGTTGTTCGCCGTGAAGCCGTCGACGTGGGCCGGCGCGGGCCGCGACATCGACTCGACGCCACCGGCGACGACGAGATCCTGAAACCCCGCCCGCACGCCCATCGCCGCGAAGTTCACCGCCTGCTGCCCCGAGCCACAGAAGCGGTTGAGCGTCACGCCCGGCGCGTCGAGATCCCAGCCCGCATCGAGGGCCGCCATGCGCGCGATGTCCATGGCGTGATCGCCGCCGCCGGCGCCGCAGCCCATCACGACGTCGTCGACATCGGCCGTATCGAAGCCGTTGCGCGCCTGCAGGCCGTTCAGCACCTGGGCGAGGATGCGCTGCGGGTGCACCTCGTGCAGCGAGCCCGTCTTCTTGCCCTTGCCCCGCGGTGAGCGCACCGCGTCGATGATCCAGGCTTCGCTTTCCATCTCGGGTCTCCTGTCGTGCCTCCGCGCCAGGCGGGGCGAACGACACCTATAGCCCACGGGTGAAGCGGGCCGGACCCGCCACGGCACTGCGGTTCTTCCAGCT
>CAYYSY010000106.1:0-16581 GCA_964474355.1 uncultured Spirochaetaceae bacterium
GTGATCGAGCAGCCAGCGTGCGAGCGCCTGCCCGCCGCCCCAGCAGAAGGCCCAGTAGGGTGGCGCGTGGTCGTCGCCGAAGGGCGCGCACTCGATCTCGAGGTCGACCTCTTCGGCCAGTAGCCAGAGGCGCAGCTCGGGCACGAGGGGTGGTGACTGCAGGGAGAGCGCGCGGCCGAAGGGGCGCGCGGCGAAGGGCGGCTCGAGGGGAGGCGTCACGAACGCTGCTCGAGCGTTCGGCGTCGCGCGGCGGCGTGACGATCCCAGCGCCAGCGCTGGAAGCGCAGCTGCAGCCGGCGCGCCCAGCGTTCGAAGAGCGGGAGCCGCGCGTCACTGACGAGCCGGCCGTGCTCGTACGTCCGCACGCGATCGCCTTCGAGGCGCAGCTCGCAGCCCGCGGCCTGGAGCACGCGCACCGGGCGCCCCGGGTCGAGCACGTCGCGCGTGTCGCTCACTCGCACGTCCACCGACTCGCGATGCGCCGCCGCGATCGCCTGCAGGCGCTCGGACGCCTCGAACGCACCGGGCTCCGCCTCGACGATAGCGAGGTGCAGCGCGAGCCCGCCCGGCGCGAAGTCGACGATGGCGCCGAGCCGGTCGGGGCGGTCGCCGGCGTCGAGCCCGCCTTCGAGCCAGTGGCACTGGTACTCGCGGCAGACGCGGGGCCTCGTCGCGTGGATCGTGCAACCGCCTTCGGGCGCGAGCTTCGGGCAGGGCTCGCCCGCGAGTTTGCCGAGCTCGTCGACGCGAAGCGCCACGCAGCAAAGGCTGCAGGCGCCGCACGCGCGCGGGCCGCTCACCTCACCCGTATCGTCCCCCCCCGATCCGGCCACGCCCGTTTCCCGTCCTCTTCTTCCCGCCCTCTTCCCCGGTCAGCGGGGCCGCGGCGATTCGACACTATACTCGTCCGCTCATCGGGCGGCGGCCCACGGCCCCCCTCGCGATCAGGAGCGCACACATGATCCTCGACCGATTCAAGCTCGACGGGAAGGTCGCCCTCGTGACGGGTGGTGGCCGCGGCATCGGTCGCGGGATCGCCCTCGCCTACGCCGAGGCGGGCGCCGACGTCGTCGTCTGCGCCCGCTCCCAGGAACAGATCGACGACACCGTGCGCGAGATCGAGGCGCGCGGCACGCGGGGCCTCGCAGTTGCCTGCGACGTGACGAAGCGCGAGCAGCTCGAGCACCTCGTCGATCGGACGCTCGAGACGTTCGGCCGCATCGACGTCCTCGTGAACAACGCCGGCGGGTGGCCGCCCAAGGACGCGCTCTTCACGGGCGAGAAGGAGTTCGAGACCGCCTTCCGCTTCAACGTCACGACCGCGTTCGTGCTGACCCGGCTCGTGGTGCCGAAGATGGTCGAGACCACCGGCGCCGGCTCGATCGTCAACATCTCGTCCATGGCAGGCCGCCTCCACTCGCCGGGCTTCGTCGCCTACGGCACCGCCAAGGCCGCGCTCTCGTTCATGACGCAGGAGCTCGCCCAGGACTTCGCGCCGAAGGTGCGCGTCAACGCGATCGCCGTCGGCTCGGTCGAGACCGAGGCGCTCGGCACGATCCTCGACGAGAACACCCGTCAGGTGATGATCGACAAGACGCCACTCGGGCGCCTCGGTCAGGTCGAGGACATCGCCGCGTGCGCGCTGTTTCTCGCGTCGCCGGCGGGTAGCTATGTGACGGGCGAGATCTACGGCGTCAGTGGTGGCCTCGTGGCGGTCAACTTCGACATGCCGCGCACGAAGCTCTAGCAGGGTCAGCTGGCAGCGACCTCGCCGGCAGGCGCCTTGCCGCGCCACCGGGCCCAGCGCGCCGACGCCGCCTCCTGGGTGTCGATGATCACCGTGTACGCGACGGGCACGGCGAACAACGTCCCCATCATCGCGAAGATCAGCCCAAACGAGATCGACGCCGCGAAGGGCCCGTAGGTGTTCGACGCGCCCTGGAGCCCGAAGGCCATCGGCAGCAACGCCATCACGGTCGTGAGCGTCGTGAGCAGGATCGGCCGGAAGCGCCGCGCCCCGCTCTCGCGCACCGCCTGGCGCAGGGGCACACCGTTCGCGCGCGCACGGTTGATGAAGTCGACCATCACGAGCGAGTCGTTCACGACCACGCCCGTCAGCCCGATCGTCGCGTACATGAGGATGAAGCTCACGTCGTAGTCGAGCAGCGCGACGCCGAAGATGACGCCCATGAACGCGAACGGGACCGCGGCCGTCACGATCAGCGGCTGGATGTAGCTGCGGAAGAGCGCAGCGAGGATCATGTAGATCGCGAGGAAGGCGATCGGGAACACGGCGCCGAGCGAGGCGAATGCCTCGTTGGCCTCCTCGAACTCGCCGCCATAGCGGATGTTCACGCCCGGGTAGCGAGAAGACACATCGGCGAAGCGGGCCTGCAGCTGCTCGTTGACCTCGATCGACGACGTGACGCCAGTATCGACATCGGCGTAGACGCTGACCGTGCGCTTCTCGTCGTAGCGGCGGAACGACAGGAAGCCCCGGCTGAGCTCGACGTCGGCGACGTCGCGCAGCTTGACGAGCGCGCCCGAAGGCACGCGCAGCTCGGTGTCGAGCAGGTCGGCGAGGCTCTGCCGATAGCTCGCGTCGAGCATCACCCGGATGTCGATGTCCTCGTCGATCTCGACGCTGCGGAAGCTCGACGCCACGAGACCGTCGTTCGCCCCGCGCAGCGCACGGGCGACGCCCTCGAAGCCCACGCCGTATCGCGCCGCCCGCGCCTCGTCGAGGCGCACCCTCGCCTCTTGCGGACCGAGCTTGAGATTGTCCTCGATGCTGAAGACGCCGGGCAGCGTGTGCAGATACGCCTTCATCTCGGAAGCAACCATCTTGCCCACGCGATAGTCGGCGCTCTCGATGCGCGCCTCGACCGGCGGCCCGATCGGCGGGCCGTCCTGCTGCGGCTGCAGGCGAAGCTCGGTGATGCCTTCGGGGTTGCGCTCGCGCCACGCCATCAGGTCGTCGTGCATGGCGAAGAACGCGCGCTCGGCGTCTTCGAGGGCGCCCGACTCCGAGTCCATGATCACGAAGGCCATGGCGATGTTCGAGCCCGCGAGCCGGTCGTAGTTCGAGTCGACGCTGGTGCCGACGAGGAACGAGACGTCCTTCACGCTGTCGCCCACGTACTCGAGGAGCGGGCCCTGGATGCGCTCGGCCACCTCTGAAGTCTGCTCGAGGCTGTAGTCCGGCGGTGTCTCGAGCAGGACGTTCACCGTGTCGTACTCGCCGGGGAAGAGCACGGTGTCGAGATGCTGCGACAACGAGTGCGTCAGGAAGATCAACAGCCCGAGACCGATCGCGAAGCGCCAGCGATACTCGAGCATCGGCTCGAGCACCCGCACGTAGAGGTTGCGCGCCGACTCGATGCTGCGATCGGTGGCGACGCGCATGCCCTTCAGGCGGTGCGAGAGGCCTGCGAGCACGCCCTCGGGCCGCTCGGCGGGCACCGGCTCCGAGCCCTTTCGGCTGCCGAAGTCGAGGTAGTGCGCCGGCAGCACGATCAGGCACTCGAAGAGCGAGGCGATCAGACAGACGATCACCGCCTTCGGCAGGATCGAGACGAACTTGCCCGGCGTGCCCTCGACGAGCAGCAGCGGCGCGAACGCAGCGATCGTCGTCGTGACCGCACAGATCACGGGCCACATCACCTCGTTGGCGCCGTTCAGCACGGCTTCGCGTATCGGCTCGCCCGCCTCGACGCGCCGGTAGATGTTCTCGAGCACGATGATCGCGTCGTCGACGAGCATGCCCGACACGAGCAGCATGCCCATCAACGTCGTGGCGTTGATGCTGATGCCGAGCACCGGAAAGAAGATCATCGCCGTGAGGAAGCTGAAGGGGATCGCGATGCTCGTCAGCAACGCGTTGCGGAAGCCGATCGTAAACCAGAGGATCGCGATCACGAGCACGACGCCGGCGAGCAGGTTGTCGACCAGCACGGCCATACGCGGCCGGATGAAGTCCGCGGAGTCGAGGGTCTTGTGGAGACCGACGCCCGGCGGCAGCTCGGCTCGGCGCTGGTCCATCCAGGCGTCGAGGCGCCTCACCATCTCGAGCGCGTCGACCTCGTCCTTCTTGTCGATCTCGAGCAGCTGCGCCGGATGACCGTTGTAGTAGGTCGCGATCCGCGCCTTCTCGAGACCGGACTCGACGGTCGCCACCTCTCGCAGCCGCACCAGCGTGCCGCCAGCGCTCTCGGCGACGACCGTGTCGAGGATCTCCGAGACGTCGGCGTAGTCGCCCTGGGCGCGGACAGTCGCTTCACCGCCCCCGCTGCTGAACGTGCCCGCCGGCAGGTTCAGGTTGCGGCGGCGGATGCGCTCGGTGATCTCGGGCACCGTGAGCCCGTAGCGCGCGGCCGCTCGGCGATCGACGAACACGCGCAGCTCGCGATCCTGCTGGCCCCGCACGTTCACGCGCTGGACACCCGCGAGCTGCGCGAGGTCGCGCTCGAACCGCCGCCCCACCTCGCGCAGCGCCACCGCGCCCACCTCCGCCTCGTCGGTGATCGCCACGAAGGCGACGGGCACGCTCGCCTGGATCTCGAAGAGGAAGGGCTCCTCGGCGTCGGTGGGCAGGTCGACGACGCGATCGAGCGCAGCCCGCACGTCGTTCATCGCCGACTCGAACTCGTCGTCGCTGAGGGTCTCGTCGAAGTCGACGATGATCTCGCTCGAGTCGGCCTGGGAGACCGAGCGCATCTCCTTGACGTTCTCGACGGTGGAGAGCTCTTCTTCGAGCTTCTGCGTGACGAGGCGCTCGACCTCCTCCGCAGACGCACCGAGCCAGACCGTGCTGACGACCAGGCTGTTGAGGCTGACGTTCGGGTAGTACTCGACGGGGATCCGGCCGAAGGCGGAGAGACCACCGAGCACGCACACGAAGAAGAGGACGTTCACGAGCACCGACTGGCGCACGCTGAACTCGGGGAGGGTCACGGGAGGGCGACCTCGCTCCCCTCCACGGGCGTCACACGCACGCGCAGGCCCTCGGAGAGCTCTCGCAGATTCGAGGTGGCCACGACGTCGCCTTCCTCGAGGCCCGAGCTCACGTCGACGAGGTCGGGCCGAAAGGGCACGGGGATCGCGCGCACCCGGCGCCGGCGGGCGTTGGCGATGGTCTCGCCCCCGTCGGTCCCGGTCTCGGGCTCGAGCACCCAGACGAAGTCGAGCTCGTACTCGCGACCGATGGCGCGGCGCGGCACCCGGATCGTCGGCGACTCGTCGCCCAGCGTGAGACGTACGCGGCCGAGCATGCCGGGCAGCAGCCTCATGTCGGCGTTCTCGACGCGCACCGGCACACGGTACTTCTGGCTGGCGGCGTCGGGTACCCGGCCGAGGCTCGCGATGCGGCCCTCGAACCACTCGCCGGGAATCGCGTCGGCGGCGACGCGCACCGGGCTCCCCTCGTCGAGCGCGATGATCTGCCGATCGTCCACGCCGACGTCGATCTCGATCTCGGCGAGGTCGGCCATCTCGGCCACGGCGTCGCCCGTGCGCACGTAGGCGCCGGGCTCGAGCTCGAAGCGGCTGACGACGCCCGAGAAGGGCGCGCGGATCACCGTCTTCTCGAGCAGGGTCTCGGCCTCGATCAGCGCCGCACGCGACTCGGCCACTGCGGCCGCGCTGCGCGTCGCCTCGCTGAGTGTCCGATCGAACTCCGTGCGGCTGCCGACGCCCTGCTGCGCCAGCTCCTTCTGCCGCTCGTGCAGCGCACGGCCGAGGTCGGCGATCGCGCGGGCGCTGCTGAGGGTGGCCCGCGCACGCTCGACCGCCGCCGCGGCGAGCGCGGGATCGAGCCGGACGAGGGGGGCGCCGGCCTCGACGCGCTGGTTCTCCTCGACCGAGAGCTCGGTGACCCGACCGGACACCTCGGCGCCGTTCACGACCTCGCGCCTCGCCTGCAACGTGGTCGAGATCTCGACCTCGTGGCGAGAGGGCGTGAGTCGCACGACCGAGCCGTCGACGACCACCGAGGGTTGCTCCGCCGCGAGCGAGACCGCCGCCAGGGCCTCGTCCGAAGGCGTCGGCGAGGGCGCCGTCATGCGAAGGATCAGCGCCGCCGCGAAGACGGCCGCCGCCGCCGCGGTGAACAGCAGGATCGATCGTCGACTTCGAGGGGGAGAAGACATGTCCGTCACACCTGGGTGTCGCGGTCGACCGGCGTGCGGACGGTCGAGTTCGGGCGCCATGTGCACGGGATGACGCGGCGCCGAAAGTCGACTCTACCGCAATCCCCGGTCCACCCGCGCTGCGCGTTCACGAAGGGCCGTGGCGTCCGCTCGCCGTTCCGCCGAGCGCGGAATCGTGCGATGTGGCTGATTGCGAGCGCCGGTCGTGCAGCCGCCGACATGCACCCTCGCGCGCGCGCAATTGCCCTCCGATCGCTCGGTGAACCGGCGATTCCGTGCGGCCCGGGACGATCCACGGCAGGCCCAATGCCGCGAAAACCCTGGGAAAAACCCTCAAGCACCCTCGTGTCGAGCCCGATGGTGGATAGCGGCGATTCTTGCTTGCGATGTGACGAATGCCTGCCTTCGGCGCGAGGGGGGATTCGACTCACGTCGTGCGCCGCGTGTGGACTCGGAGGTTCAAGAGAAATGGCCAGACACACTGCGATGCGACAGGCGGGCTACTCGCTCACCGAGGTCGGCATCACGCTCGCGATCCTCGGGGTCGCGCTCGTGATCGCGATCCCGAGCCTGAACCGGGCGACCGAGAACGGCCAGCTGCGCGACACGGCGCTCGCCCTCGACGGTGGGCTCACGAGCGCGCGTGGCGAGGCCATCCGGACCGGCGACGTGCACCTCTTCTTCGTCTTCCAGGACGCCGAGGGCAATCCGCTGTCGGATTCGAACGGCGATCCCGTCCCGGTGCTCCTCGTGAACGACGGCGCGCCGGGCTCCCCCAATCAGAACTGCAAGATCGACGCGGGCGAGGCGACGATGCCGCTCGGCCAGGAAGAGCTGAAGAAGATCGCGATGATGGGCGCGCTTCCGGCCGGTACGGGGATGGCGGACTACGACCTGGGCCAGGGCGACCCGTCGCAGACGGGCTCGACCTTCGTGGACCCCGCTGGGAACAATGTGACGTGGGTGATGTTCCGCCCCGAGGGCATGCCGATCTCATTTGATTCGAACTGCAATCTCGGCGGGCCAGGCAGCGGCGCGGGCAGCCTCTACATGAATAACGAGGACCGGGCGTTCGCTGTATCGCTGAGCCCGATGGGCACGACCAAGGTCATGAGCTTCAACTTCGCCACGGGCGACTGGGAGTGACATGAGGGGATTCGACACGGAGCGCCGCGTGCCCCGCGCGCAACGACACATGGATCGTCGTCGCGCAGGCGTGTCCCTCATGGAGGTGACGATCGCGCTGACGATCCTCGCCTTCGGCCTCCTCGCAGGCGCTTCGGCTCAGCTCTCGGCGATGAAGTTCTCGAGTGAGTCGCGCTCGCGCATGGAGGCGCAGTACCTCGCCCAGCAGCAGATGGAGATCCTGCAGGCGATGACGACCGCGGGTATCGGCGCCTTTCCCGATGCGACCGTCGTGGCGGACCCGAACAACCCGCTCGACCCCGACCCGCTCGACGGGCTCGTCCGCCAGTACACGCGCACGTGGACCGTCACGCGCAACAACCCGGTGAACGGCGTGTTCCAGATCCAGGTGCAGGTGTCCTGGGCCTCGGCGAACACGGGCAACGTACGCACGGTGAACCTCGAGAGCCTGAAGGCTCAGTAGGGCGGAGTTCCGATGAGACCGTCGTTACGACACGAACAGGGCATGACGATCGCCGAGCTGATGATCTCGATGACGGTGCTCGCCGTCGTGATCGGCTTCGTGATGGTCGCGTTCACCGACCAGCACCACGCCCAGCTGAACCACGAGCGCGTGATCGAGGCCCAGCACGAGGGCCGGCTGATCACCGACCTCATGGTGTCGGACCTTCGCATGGCGGGCTTCATGGTGCCCACTCGCGCCGGTGTCGGCAGCGTGGACGGCGGGGCGAACCTGCCGGACCAGATCTGCATGAGCGACCCGGCCGTGATGGACCAGACGATCGTCGCCAATTCGGACCAGCGCTTCCCGGGTGGGACGCCGTCGGGCAACGTCGGCGCGGGCGCCACCCGCGTGACCGTGGGCATCGCCGGCCTGGACGTCGACTCGGACGGGACGGACGACTTCGTCCCGGGCGCCGGGATCATCGTGGCGGACGAGGACAACGCCCACTGCGCGATCGTGACGATCGTGAACCCGCTCAGCGGCGACATCGACTTCGCCCCCGCAACACCAGCCGGGTTCTCGGTAGCGGGCGCCGGCGCGGTGGCCGTGCCCGCCGTCCACTACATCGTGAACGGCACCGACCTCCTCCGTAACGGCACCATGCTCTCGGGCAACGTCGAGGACGTGCAGATCGAGTACTGGGTCGACGCGAACGCCGACAGCGTGATGGACCCGGCCGAGTTCCCGATCCATGACCTGAACGGACAGACGCTCGCCGACCTGCGACTCGCCCGGGTGAGCGTGACCTCGAGGACCGACATCGAGGATCTCGACATGCCCGGCCAGGGCTTCCCCGCCGTCGCGAACCGCGTCGCGGGCGCAGCCGACGACTTCAAGCGAAGGCGCCAGATCGCGGAGACCCTGCTCCGCAACATGAGGTAGACGATGCAGCGCGATCGCTCGCACATCACGACGGCAAGGCGACCGCACGCGCGCAAGCGCGAGGGCGGCATCGCGATGATCACCGTCGTGCTGATCATCTTCCTGCTGATGGCCTCGGCGCTCTCGTCGGTCGACTTCACCGAGCAGGAGTCTCGCGCCAGCGGTCAGAGCCGCGCGACGATGCGCTCGCTCTATGCGGCCGATGCCGGCATCCAGCTGGCGATCAGGCGCGTGCAGACAGGTGACTTCAACGCCTTCACGTTCGCGCTGACCGACGGCACCGTCGTCGAGAGCCGGCGTCGCACGGACGCGGCGCCGCAGCCGCTCGCCGGCGGGGGCGACGACGTCGGAGTCGGCGCGCCGCCCGATGGCTACGAGCTGGGCTCGTACTTCATGCAGGTCTATCCGCTGAATGCCACGGCGGTGGGTAACAACAATCTGACATCAGAGCTCGAGGCAAAGGTAGGGGTGCTGAGTTCTCCGGAGTACTGATATGACCAAGACTCGACTGATGCACTCGATCGTGACCGCGGGGGCGGGGCTCCTGCTGGCAGCGGGGAACGCCTGGGCTGGCGCAGCCGACCTGGAGCTCTTCTCGTCCAGCGGCAACGTGGCACCGAACATCATGATCCTGCTCGACACGTCGGGCTCGATGGATAATCCGGCCTGCGGCACCTGCGAGAATAAGCGGGTGATCGCGAAGCGTGAGCTCAAGGCGCTGGTGCGTTCCGTCAACGATCCCGACGGCGACGGCACCTACGAGGACAACGCGCGCTTCGGTCTGATGGGCTTCCGCTCGGACGGCGCCGTGCTCCAGCATCCCATCCAGGCGAACGCGACCGCCGCGATGCTCACGGCCATCGACAACTCGGCTGCATCCAGCGTAGGCACGCCGATCTCGGGCGCTGCGCTCGACATCATGCGCTACCTGGCGGGCCCGACCGAGCCGCTCGGCACGATCCCGGCATGGGGCTCGCGCGCGGGCGAGGACTCGGCGACCTGGACCGACCCGTGGGACTTGGACTGCCGCAAGACCTACGTCATCTATATCTCGGACGGTTTGCCCAACGGTGACAACATCGTGCTCGCCAACTACTGGACGACGATCGGCGATGCCGACGGCGAGGACGGCGAGACGTCGGCCGATGTCGGGACCTTGAACTTTCCCTTCGGCGACGACATCGCAGCCTATGCGGCCGCGCGCGACTTCCGTACGGGCATCGGCATGGACAGCATGCAGAACGTCGTGACGCACGTGATCGGCTTCGCGATCGACGACCCGGTGCTGAAGAACATCGCCGAAGACGGCACCGGTACCTACTACACCACGAGCCAGGCAGGCGACCTCTCGACGGCGCTCGCGAACATCGCGACCTCCGTCTACGACGATCTGGCCACCTTCTCGACGGCCGTCGTGCCCACCAGCCGCACCCTCTTCGACGCGTCCTTCTACAACGCCTACTTCGAGCCCGACGACGGCGCGCCGATGTGGGAGGGCCACCTCGAATCGTACGGCTTGCTCCAGGACGGCACGATCGTCGAGGGCGACGGGACGACCAGCGCGCTCGACGCAAACGGCGTGTTCAAGGATCCGCCGAACCCGTACTGGGACGCGGCGGAGGAGCTCCGCACCGACACCAGCCGGAGCCTCTACACGAACAAGGCCGGGGCACGGGTCGACTTCACCACCGCGAACATCTCGGCGGCCGACCTCGGCCTCTCTGGTGCCTCCGCCGTGGAGATCGCCGCCTACCCCAACTCGTCGACCTCGGACATCGACACCGAGGCCGAGCTCCACGTCGCCCTGATGCGCTTCCTGTACGGACAGGACGGCTTCGACGACGACGACAACGCCAACTACACCGAGATGCGCGACTACGTGCTGGGTGACATCTTCCACTCGTCGCCGCGCATCGTCGGTGCGCCCTCACGATTCCTGATGAGGGAGTCGGGCTACCCGGCGTTCTGGAACGCGAACGACGATCGCGAGCGCGTGGTCTACGTCGGCGCGAACGACGGCATGCTCCACGCTTTCGAGGCAGGCAATCACAACGTCGGCGACGACCCCAGCACGACCGGCGTGGTCGAGAGCTACTACTACGACCAGGGCGACGGTGACGAGATCTTCGGCTTCGTGCCCGGCGACATGCTGTCCGACGTGAAGAAGGTGCCGCTCAACTCGGCACACTCGAACTACTTCGTGGACGGCAGTCCGGCGATCGCGGACGCCTTCATCGGAGGCGGCACCGGCTGGGCCACGGTGCTCGTGACCGGCATGCGCGAGGGCGGCGACAGCTACCTCGGCCTGAACATCACGAACCCCGCCGCCGCGGGCTATCCGGGCTTCCTCTGGGAGTTCACGGACGCCGACCTCGGGCAGACCTGGTCGGAGCCGATCATCACGCGCGTGAAGCTGCAGGGGCCGCTCCTCAGCGGCGACAACTGCGGGGCCGACGACGGCGACGGCGATTGCGTGGAGCGCTGGGTGGCGATCTTCGGCGGCGGCTACACGCCGAACGACGAGGGCGACCCGAACTCGGGTACGTTCGTCGATCCTGCGACCGACGACACCGGCCGCGCGATCTACGTGGTCGCGCTCGATGACGGGAGTGTGATCGCCAAGGTCGGCTATGACGCGAGCGACACGCGCACCGACAGCTCGAGCCCGACTGCGCGCCAGATCGGCCTCTCGGAGATGAAGTATGCGATCCCGAGCACGCCGACGGTGCTCGACCTGGACTTCGACGGCTTCGCCGACGTGGTCTACGTCGGCGACCTCGGCGGCCAGCTCTGGAAGTGGGAGATCAAGAACGTCGGCCAGAGCTCACCCGTCAACAACTGGACCGCAGGCGTGGTGTTCCGCGCGCCGGTGACGGCGTTGGGCGGCGGTGTGGACCACTATCGCAACCTGTTCTTCCCGCCGAGCGCCAGCTTCTCGAACGGCTCGCTCATGCTCGCCTTCGGCACGGGCGCACGCCAGGACCTCCGGAACTCGGGCGACGCCTCGTACGCGGACGAAGACCGCTTCTACGTCATCCGAGACCGCTTCCCGACGGGCGCCAATGCGTTCAACCTCGCCGTCACCGAGGCGGAGCTCGACGACATCACGACCGTGCAGTACGACCCGGACAACACGAACTCGGGCTACTTCATCGTCGCCCGCGAGGGCGAGAAGTTCGTCAACGACTTCAGCACCTTCGCTGGCTACGTCCAGGCGGCGAGCTACGTGCCGACGTCGACGAATCCGTGCGCCGCGGCGAGCGGCGAGTCGTACGTCTACCAGTTCGAGGTGAACGGTGGCTCGGGCTTCTACGGTGGCGCGCTCGTCGCGTATGACGACGCCCGGCGCACCAGCGTGGGTGCAGGACTCGCGAGCGCCCCGCGCGTCTCGATGTCGCTCGATCCGTCCAACGACAAGCTCTTCATCAAGACGTCCAAGGGCGAGGTCGTGATCCTCGATCCGCCGACACGAAGTGGCGGCAACTCGGCGATGATCTACTGGAAGCAGAACTTCTAGCCGGGCGGGGGTCCGCGAGGGGGGGGCGCATGATCTGCAGACGCATCTGGCAACGGGGGAGCCTCGCGCTCACCCTCGTCCTGGGGCTCGTTGCATGCAGCGACGCGCCTCCGCCGAGCCAATCGATGAGCTTGACGCCGGAGCCGGCATCGGCAGCCGACTCGGAGGCGGAGCGCGACGCCAGGCCCACCCGCCGGCCCGCGACCGTACGTACCGTCGTCGACGAAGAGGCCAACCGGCCGCCGGCCCTCCGCTCGCTCGTGGTCGTGCCGTTGGAGGCCGATCCGACGCTCTGGGAGGCGCGCATCGAGGCCTACGACCCCGATGGCGACGACGTGACGCTCGAGATCGTGTGGATGGTGAACGGTGAGCCCACGGCCCAGGGCGAGCGCACCTTCGACCCGACGGCCCACCGTCGCGGGGACGAGATCCACGTCGAGGTCACGCCTCACGACGGCAAGGTGGCCGGGTCCACGTCGGAGAGCGGCCACATCGAGCTCGCCAATGCAGCGCCGACGATCACGTCGCAGCCGCCGGCGAGCATGCACGACGGCGTGTACCGCTACGTGGTCGAGGCGGAGGATCCCGAGAACGACTCGCCGATCCGCTACGAGCTCGCGAAGAGCCCCGACGGCATGCGGATCGACCCGTTCAACGGCGAGCTGACCTGGCGCCCGAGCTCGAGCCAGGCCGGCGAGCACACGGTCGAGATCGTCGTGTCGGACAACCGCGGCGGGAAGTCGACCCAGGAGTTCGTGCTGCCGATCATGGGCCCGCCGGGCTCGGCGCCGGCCGCCCCCGCGCCCTGATCTCGAACGACGCCTTCTAGACGCCTTCGTTCAGCGAGTTGAGCCGCTCCGTCGAGTCGACGTACTCCTCGACGATGTGCTGAATGACGTCGCGAACCGACTCCTGCTCGTTCATGACGCCGACGATCTGGCCGACCGGATTGAACGCCACCTTCTGCGCCTTCTCGGCGTACCGGTGCGTCCGTGACACGGCGTCGGCCGTCACCATGAACTGCAGCGGCATCCCGAGCGGGTCGGGCGTCTCGGTCGACGCCCACGCCTCGGTCCAATCGTTCTTCAGCATGCGGCAGGGCTTGCCCGTCCACGAGCGCGAGCGCACGGTGTCCGAGCTCGTCGCGTCGAAGTAGGTCTGCTTCTCGGCAGGCGCCGCCTCGGCCTCCTCGACCGTGAGCCAGAGCGAGCCCGTCCAGGCCCCGGCGGCGCCCATGGCCATGGCCGCCGCCATCTGGCGGCCCGTTCCGATGCCACCGGCCGCGAGCACCGGCAGCGGCGCGACCGCGTCGATCACCTGGGGCCAGAGCACGATCGAGCCGATGTCGCCGGTGTGGCCGCCGCCCTCGGAGCCCTGGGCGATGATGAAGTCGAGGCCCGCCGCCTTGTGTGCGAGCGCGTGCTTGACGCTGCCGCAGAGCGCGCCGACGAGCCGGCCGGTCGCCTGGATGTCGGCGACGACGTCGGCGGGTGGCGTGCCGAGGGCGTTGGCGATGAGCTTGACCTTGTCGTGCGCGAGCGCCGTCTCGACGAGCGGGCCGGCGGTGGCGGCGGTCCAGCCGAGCAGCTCGCGCGCCTCCTCCCCGCCCGGCAGCTCGGGCACGCCGTGATCCGACAGCAGCTTCTTCGCGAACGCGCGGTGCTCGTCCGGCACCATCTCCTTCAGCTGCTTCTCGAGCTTGTCGACGTCCGTCTCGCCCTTCCCCTCGTACTTGCCGGGGATCACGATGTCGACGCCATAGGGCTTGTCGCCCACGTGATCGTCGATCCAGTCGAGCTCGATCGCGAGCTGCTCGGCCGAGAAGCCCACGGCGCCGAGCACACCCAGCCCGCCGGCGTTGCTGACGGCGGCGGCGACGTCGCGGCAATGGGTGAAGGCAAAGATGGGGAACTCGATGCCCAGCTTCTCGCAGATCTCGGTACGCATGGGGGCTCTCCTCGGTTCGAGCGGGTCGGTCCGTCGTCGGGGCGCGACGCTGCATCGCGCGGGTCGAAGAGCCTAGCGCCGAGGGCCGAGCTTCCGCCGCCATCGCTTGCCGGGGAAGCGATGAGCACGTGACCGTCGGCGCGATGCGCGCGCTTCATGCTTCCAGGGGAAGCGATATGCTCGCGCGGCCCCCATCGACGACCCGCTCACCCGCCCGACCCGTGTGGCGGCCCACCGCGACGGACCGCCCGCACCCGTGTCCAGCGACCCGACCCAGCCCCCGCCCACCGACCCGGACGAAGACCGGAGCTACCGCCCGGGCTGGTTCCGCTTCGCGCCCTTCCTCGGCACGCCGCCTCCGCTCACGAGGCGCCAATGGCGGATCATGGGGCTCGTCGCCGTCGTCAACATGTTCGATCAGTACGATCTCTACCTCTTCTCGCTCGCGCTGAAGCAGATCCAGGCCGACCTCGCGATCCCCGACGCCCAGCTCGGCACGCTCGGCGCCATCGTCCGTATGGGCGCCCTGCCCGCGCTGGCGCTCGGCATCTGGGCAGACCGCATCGGCCGCAGACGCGTCCTCTTCTTCACGATCATCGCCTACACGGTGCTGACGGGTGCCACCGCCTTCGCGCCCACCGCCGAGATCTTCGTCGCGCTGCAGTTCACGACGCGCATCTTCGCCGTCGCCGAGGTGATGCTGGCCTACGTCGTCATCTCGGAGGAGCTCGACCCCGAGCATCGCGGCTGGGGGGTCGGCGCACTCGCGGCCCTCGGCGCGCTGGGCAACGGCCTCGCCCTCGTCGCGTTCGGCTTCGTCGACGTGCTGCCGATGGGCTGGCGCACGCTCTATCTGTTCGGCCTCGGCCCGCTCGTGTTGATCACGTGGATGCGCCGAAGCCTCCCCGAAACGAAGCGCTTCGCCGATCTGCGCGCTGAGCGCGCGCCCTCGGTGGGTCTGCGCGCGGCGTTGCGGCCGATGGTCGATCTCGTGCGCATGTACCCCGCCCGATTCCTGGGCGTGGCCGCGGTGATCTTCCTGCTGAATTTCGCCGAGAACCCGGCGGGCTTCTTCCAGGCGAAGTTCATCCAGGAGGTGCACGGCTGGTCGCCGGGCCAGTTCGCGGTGCTCGGCATCGTCGGCGGCTTCGTCGGCATCACGGGCAGCACCTTCGCCGGCCGCCTCTCGGACAGACGCGGGCGCCGCATCATCGCGATCGGCTTTCTGGTGATGCACCCGGCCTTCGTGCTCGCCTTCTACTCGTCGAGTGGCTGGCTCGTGCCCGCGCTCTGGGTGGGGATGATCTTCACCGGCATCGCATCGGGCGTCGTGCTCGGCACGTATGGCAACGAGCTCTTTCCGACCTCGTATCGCTCGACGGCGTCGGGCGCGCGCACGTTCGTCGCGACGATCGGCGGCGTCGCCGGCTTGCAGGCGGAGGCGTGGCTCTTCGGCAGCTTCGATTCGCACTGGCAGGCGATCTCGACGCTCGCGATGCTCGCCTTCGTGGCGCCGATCATCGTCGGCGCGTTCTACCCCGAGACGAGCGGGCGCGTGCTCGAAGAGATCTCGCCGGAGCGTGGAGACGACGCCCCTCACCCATGAACACCCCCGCACAGCCCCCCACACCCCCGACCAGCGATCGACCGGCAACCAGCTCGAGCACGAACGGACGAATTCGAAGCACGCTCCAACGAACGCAAGGAATCGCGAAGCGAAGACGTCCCGAGGCCGGGGGGAGTGGGGGTACCGCGCGCAGTTCGGAGCCGCACCCGAGCAGTGCGCCTGACGTGAGCCGGCCCCTGCGGCGAGAATGTCTGAGCACCGTGCCCCCACTCCCCCCGGCCCAGGCACCCCACCACGCTGTGCGACCACCGCGCTCGTCTACAACGTTTCTTCGAGCTCGGCCCGCTTCTGCTCGAGCGCTTCCCAGCGCGCATCGTCGACGCTGATGAAGAGCCCCTCTGCCTCGGCGCAGAGTGTGTCGCCCGCGTAGAGCTGGCCCTCGGTGAAGATCTTCCGCCCCTCGGTTCCGGTCAGCTGGGCATCGAATTTCAGCTCGGTGTGGAGCGGCGTCGGCTTGCGGTAGCGGATCGTGAGCGTGCCCGTGAAGCCGCCCTTGCCCGAGAGCGACTGCACGAAGCCGAGCACCTCGTCGAACGCGGCCGCCACGAAGCCGCCGTGCACCGAGCCCGGCGGTCCTTCGTAGGCTGAGCCGAACGTGACGAAGCCTGCGGCCGTCGTGTCTCCTGTCGTGCCGATCGTGATCGGCGGTGCGAGCGGGTTGGCGAGGCCGATCAGCGGGCTCTGATCGAAGAAGGCGCCGACGTCGCCGGCATTGGCGCTCTCGGCGTGGCCCGACATGCGCCGCAGCCGCGAGTGCTCCTTCAGCTGTTCGGCGTAGCGCTCGAGTGCGTCGGCGGCCGTCCGCAGCTCC
>CAYYSY010000107.1:0-14564 GCA_964474355.1 uncultured Spirochaetaceae bacterium
GCTTCGGGGGCCGGTCGGTGTTCGGGGGCGAGCGCCGGCCGGTCCTCATCGCGCTCAGGCTTCGTCTCCGTCCGCGCCGCCGCCGAGCTCGGCGCGCGCCGCGGGGCCGTGCTCGTCGGGGTGCCAGGGATGGGGCTCGAGCAGATGGTGGAGGTGATCGGCGAAGACGTACGTCTCGATCGACCACCTCGTGCCGTCCGCCCGAACGACCTCCACCCGCTCCCGCGTGTACATGTCGCCCTCGAAGCGGTCGAGCGCCGCGATCGCTCGCGCATCGAGGTTCGCGTATACGACGCCCTCGGTTCGCGCTGCTGCCTCTCGCACGATCGCCGGATACGTCGCGTCCCGCACGCGATAACGCGCAAAGCCTTCGAGCACCGCGGGCTCGTGGGGCGCCGACGTTCCGGTCACGGCGCGGAAGACGTCGTCGAAGAGCAGCGAGCCGTATACGAAGAGATCGGTTCCCACGTGCCTTCGCCTCGGGCTCCTATTCGATCCAACCGAGCACGTCGCGCACGATCGACCAGCGAGGCTTCTTTTCCTCGATCTCGCGCCCGCGCACCCAGTAGTCGAAGAGTCGCTGGATCGTGCGGTCCTTGCGCTTGAGATCGATCCAGGCGTCGAGGAGCGCGACCATCTCGGTCTCACCACGCGCCACTGCGTAGGCGACCGGTACCTCGAGCAGCGCGGGGTGCGGCACGGCCACCGCGAACTGGGGGTAGATCAGGCTCCAGGCCGAGCCCCGCTCGGCGGTGGTGATGATCGCGTCCCAGGTCTCGTCCTTCTGGCGGAAGAAGTCACGCGGGTCGTCGAGCCGCACCTGCTCGGCGTTCGGGAAGAGCTCGGCCGCCTTGTCTCTGTAGTAGACGAGATTCGGCACCACGATCCTGGGTGCCGGCAGCGCGCGCGCCTTCTCGACCGAGCTGAAGTCGTTGCGGCGATGATCGCGGACGACGAGTGCGAGGGTCTCGTTCAGGACCGGCCGGCTGAAACTCACCCGCTCGAGGTCGGGCGTCGTGATCGGAAACCCTGTCATCAGGATGTCGACGCGCCGCTGCTCGAGCGCTTCGAGCAGCACTCCACCTGGCAGCAGGTGAAAGACGGCCTCGACACCGAGCTCGCCGGCGAGGGTCTGGGCCATGTCGACATCGAAGCCCACGAGATGCCCGGCCTCGTTTCGAAACACATAGGGCAGGGCGTTGCTCGTGTAGCCCACGCGAAGCTCGCCACGCGCGCGTACGCGGTCGAGGAGCGGCATGCCTGCACCATCGTCGTCGGGCGGCGGAGGGTCCTCTTCGCCTACGCGAGCCGCGCCTGCGCTGGACTGGAGGCCGCGATCGACGAAGAGCGCGTACTTCTCGTACTCGTGCCCCATCCAATCGAAGCCAGCCCGCACTCCACCTACGAATCCAACCGTCAGCAGCATGGTGATCGCAGCGAACCGGGCGATCTTCCACCACTCGAACTTCACGAGTCCCTCGACCGCGCACGCGGCGAGCATGGCCAGACAGATCGTGTGCACGGCCGCGAGCAGCGCGGTGAATCGGTTGCCCACGACCTGATCGACGATGATGAAGAGGCCGAAGAGGTCGGCGGGGACTCGAAAGAGATCGAGCAGGAAGGGCACCGCGACGTAGGTGCTCCCGAAGAACGTGACGACGCCCGTGCCGAAGTAGGCGGGGAGGTCTGTTGCTCCGACCGGAAAGCCCGCGAGCCAGCCCGCGAAGGGGACGAAGGCAAGGGCCATCAACTTGCCTGCGCTCGGGAAGTTGTACGAGCTCGGAATGATCACGTCGATCTGTGAGCCCATCTTCTGGTCGTCGCCGAACCTGGCGAGCACCTCCTTGGTACGGGCCGTGAGCAGCGAGAGCACGACGAAGAGATTGCCCGTGGCGAAAGCGGTGATCAGCGCGTTTCGCATGGGTCCGAAGATCTGCCAGTAGCGGAGGGGCGTGAGCGTCGTGACGAGCATCGGCAATGTCCACAGGCTCAGCAGCAGCGCCATGCCGGCGTAGAGCACGACGTAGACCTGCAGCCCGTCGATGTCGCTCGGGTGCGTGGTGCCTGCCGCGTTGGCCGCGATGCCGAAGACGCCGACGGGTGCGAGCCGCACCACGAAGTTGGTGATGCGCGACAGCGCCTCGTAGGTCGTGTTGAGCATGTCGAGCAATGGCCCCTTGCGCTCGAGGCCGATCAAGGCGATGCCGAAGGCGACGCTGAACACGACGACGGCAGGGACGACCGTCTCGGCGAGCGAGGCGAACGGATTCGCGGGGATGAAGAGCGTCAGGAAGTCGAAGTCCTTCTGCTCGGCGACGAGGTCGCTGCTGAAGAAGGAGGCGGAGGGCCAGTCGGGCAGGCCGAATGTCAGGAGCACGATGCTCGCGACCACGATGGCCCATATGATCAGCAGGAAGGTGCCGGCCTTCAGCGCGAGGTTCTTCGCCTCCTCGTACTGGAGGCTGCCGAGGCCGCGGATCAGCGAGACCATCATGAAGGGCAGCACCGTCATCTGAAGCAGCAGGACGAAGGCGTCGCCGATGATGCCGACGGGCGCGACGAGCTCGCCGAAGAAGAGGCCGGCTGCGATGCCCACGAGCAGCGATGTCAGGACCTGGGTGGCGAGGCTCAATGCGTATTCTCCGATCTGCACTCGGTGACACGATCGCCCGATCGCGGGGCGAGCTCACGTCGCACTCGGTCCTCATCGTCTCGGAGCCGGACGGCGTCCGCAACCCGGCGCTCTCGGGTGTTGCCATCCGGCCGAGGCGCGCAGCGGCGGCTAGACTCCCCCCCCCAACCACCTCACCACAGCAGGAGACGCAGTCGTGCCGATCGAAGAAGGAAGGGCCGCCCCGGCCTTCACGCTGAAGGACCAGAACGGCGAGAAGGTCGCGCTCGAGGACTTCAAGGGCCAGGACGTCATCGTCTACTTCTATCCGCGCGACGACACGCCGGGCTGCACGAAGGAGGCCGAGGGCTTTCGCGACCTGTGGAAGAAGCTGCAGAAGCGGGGCGTGATGGTGCTCGGCATCTCGCCCGATGGCGAGGCAGCGCACCAGAAGTTCATCGCGAAGTACAGGCTGCCCTTCCCGCTGCTCTGCGATCCCGACAAGAAGGTCATGAAGAAGTACGGCGCATGGGGGGAGAAGATGATGTATGGCAAGAAGAAGATCGGCGTCATCCGCTCCACCGTCTGGGTCGGCCCGAACGGCAAGGTGAAGAAGCACTGGGCGAAGGTGCCGAAGGCGGCCGATCACCCGGCGAAGGTGTGGGAGGCACTCGAGGCGGACGAGTAGAGTCGAGCGAGCTCACTCGGGTCGAGGGCTAGCCCTGGACGGCGAGGTAGGCCACGGTGCCGACGTAGATCAGCAGGATCGAGGCGCTCTCCATGCCGATGTTGCCGATGCCCCTTCTCTCGCGATACATCAGCCCCATGAGGAGGACGGCGTTCATCAGCATGGCGCTGCCGAGCCAGACCTTCTCGGGCGCCGTGATGGCGGTGTAGATCGAGCCTTCGCGGTAGAAGAAGTCGGACACTGCGACGAAGAGCGTGTCGAAGGCGTTGCCGCCGACGATGTCGCCGACCGCGAGCGTCAGCGCGCCGAGGCGGATCGCCGTGACGGCGACGACGAGCTCGGGCAGCGACGTGCAGACGGCGATGAAGATGCCGCCCATGATGCTGGCCGACATCCCTGTGCGCTCGACGATGGCCATGCCGGACCCGGCGATGAGCCATCCGGCCGCGCCGACGGCGCCTGCGCACAGCGCGAACTGCAGCATCAGCAGGGCCTGGCTCCCCCTCTGCACTCGCGCGTCGGGCTCCTTCCGCTCGCTCACCGTTCCGCGACTCATTCGCGGCAGCCACATCGGCTTCTCGTGGGTGTCCACGAGCAGCTTCAACATGAACAGATACGCCCCGATCAACGCGATCGAGGCGGGATGAACTGCGAGGATGCTCGCCTCCGGAAGATTGAACGCGATGACGAGGATGCAGAGCAGCACCATCAGCTGCACCGACATCATCATGTTCTCGACGGACGCGGCGGCGAACTCGAGATTCGTCTTGCGATAGAGCACGTCGCCCACGACGAGGAAGAGGGTCTGCGCGGCGATCCCGCCGAGGGAGTTGCTGACGGCGAGGCCCGCCTCTCCATGCCACGCGGCCGTGGCCGAGGCGATGATGCCCGACAGCGACGTCGTCGCGCCGATGAAGACCGCGCCCATGAACGCTTCGCCGAGCCCCGTTGTCGCGGCGAGGTCACGCGCGAGGTGGGTCATGCGAATACCGAAGAAGCCGATGGCGCCCGCAGCAGCCACGAAGAGCCCGATGTCGATGGTCAGTTGCACGTCCATATCGCGCGACCTATCGCCAGGTGGCGGGCAGCGACGCGGGGCCCCGCAGCAGGATGCCCCGTGGCGCGTGTGCCTCGGTGTCGACGAGTCGCAGGCCGGGCAGCCGCTCGGTCAGCACCCGCAGCGCCACGCGGAGGTTCTTCTGTGCGAGGTGCATGCCGGGGCATGTCCGCAGACCGGGCCCGAAGGTCAGCAGGCCCTCGGGCCGGCGCTCGATGTCGAAGCGGTCGGGGTCGGGGAAGACGTCGGGATCGCGGTTCGCCGCGGCGATGCCGAAGAGCACCGACGAGCTCGGCGCGATGACGCAGCCCTCGAACTCGGTCTCCTGATCGGGGCGGCTGAAGCGTGGCTGCGCCGCGACTGGCGGACACCATCGCAGCAGCTCCTGCACGGCGTCGTCGATGCGGGCGGGCTCTTCGACGCAGGTGCGCCAGGCGTCGGGGTGCGTGCCCAGCGCGAAGATCAGGTTGCCGAGCGCATCCGACGTCGTCGTCGCGCCCGCCGTGAAGACCAGGCGGATATGCGCCATCAGCTGCTCGTCCGAGACCGGCGTGCCCTCGACCTCCGTCGCGAGCCAGCTGCTGATGACGTCGTCCCGTGGCTCGCGCCGCCGCGCCTCGACGATGGGCTCGACCCAACGCGTGAGCAGAGCGTCTGCGGCGCGGCTCTTCGCGAGATCGCGGCCGCCGAACATGAGATCCATCGACCACTGATAGAACTCGTGCTCGCGATCACGGGGCAGGCCGAGCTGGCGGCAGATGATAGCGAAGGCGAAGAGGTGGCTGAACGCGGCGACCAGGTCGGCCTCGCCGTCGCGCTCGATGCGGTCGATGAGCTCGTGTCCGATCGGAACGAGCTCCGCCTCTTCGAGACGGTCGATCTCGGAGCGGCGGAAGGCCGGTGTCATGGCGGGCCGCCACACGCGGTGCCGGTCCTCGTCCATCGACATGAACGTCTCGCCGATGAAAGGCTGCGAGATGATCTGATACGCGTGAGCGGGCGGAAAGCGCTCGCCATCGCGGAACGCACGGGCGAGCGCCTCGTAGCCGACGATGTAGTGGACGGGGAGGGCGCCGCCGAGGGCGCGCACCGGCACGACCGGAGCCTTCGCACGCAGCGCGTGCAGCCCCGCCGCGAACTCGGGGCCGGGCATCTCGTCATAGTACCAGTCGGCCTCGTGCCAGTCGCGCGAGTCGGAGTCGAGCACGCGGCGGCTCCTCCAGGGCGATCCTGTGGCTGAGTCGGGCACGCTGGGCAGAAGGCCCACGAGGCGCCCGCGAACACAGGGGTTTTCGTTTACCCATACACCGCAATCGTGATACGGTGCGCGAGCTTACCCTAGAGTGGATTCGCCACCACGCTGTGTTCTCCTCCGGCTCTGGAGCCAATGCGCCAAGGCGCACGGGTCGGGCATCTCGAACCCGATGCAGCCCGAGTCGGAAGGGACGCAGTCAGGAAGGCCGAGAAGGGATCGGTCGCGGTGGTGGCGACTTCCTCACGCGCAACGCGCAGGAGCGCTCGTCATGCACACGCCGTCTCGCCGCCGCTGGCTGCCCGTCCTCTCCATCCTCGCACTCTCGTTGCTCGGCACCGAGTCGTGCGATCAGTACGGGCTCGGCAGCCCCTTCCTCTTCTTCCGCGCACCGCTCTTCATGCAGGTGTCGCTGGCCGAGGGCGTCGCCGTCGATCTGCACGTGAGCGAGCTCGTCGACGAGTCGACCCTGCAGGTGATCCTCGACGGCCAGGTGCTCGACCCGGCGGCGTTCGCGGTCAGCGAGGGGGAGGGCTTCTTCCACTTCTCGTCGCCGAAGAAGGTCGAGACCTTGCTGCCCGCGCTCGAGGACGGTGAGCACTGGCTGTCGGCGAAGGGCACGATCGAGTTCTTGTTCTTCGAGTTCGACCTGCACGCCGTGACGCGCTTCGACACGGCCGACCTCGAGCGCCCCGACGAGTGCGAGATCCTCGTCAGCGCACAGTGTGCGCTGCCCTTCCCGTCGGAGCGCTTCCTCGAAGACGCCACCGGCGAGACCGCGACCGGCCTGCGCGTCGCGTTCCCCGAGCTCGTCCTCGAGGGCGTGCCCGGTCCGCCGCTCGACCCCACGCCGATGAACCGCCTCGACGGGTTCGCGCATACGGCGCAGATCGTCGTCCATCTCGAGGGCGTCGATCTCGAGGCGTCCGACGCATCGCGCCTGCTCACGGGTATGCCGCAGAGCCCGCCCTACGTCGGCGTGCGCACGCACGACGATCGCTCCCTCGATCGCGGCAGCCCGACCGTGCTGCTCGACGCCGACACCGGCGAGCGGATCCTCCATTGGGTCGAGGTCGACCAGACGCCCGAGGCGTTGGCCGACGCGGCGAGGCAGGTGCTCTTCATCCGGCCGGCCCACGCGCTGGTGCCGAACCACCGCTACATCGTGGCGCTGCGAAAGATGAAGGACGCTTCGGGTGAGCGGATCGCGCCCGAGCCGGTCTTCCGGGCGCTCCGCGACGGCCACCCGAGCACGATCCCCGCGCTCGAGGCCCGACGCGACGAGATGAGCGAGATCTTCGACACGCTCAGGGCCGCGGGCGTGCCGCGCCACAACCTGCAGCTCGCCTTCGCGTTCTCGACGCGCAGCGAGAGCCAGCTGCACGAGCGCATGCTCGCGATGCGCGACGAGTCGCTGGCGTGGCTCGCGGGTCTGGCGCCCGACGACGTGTCGGGCTTCTCGAACATCGAGGTCGAGGATTTCGGCGACTGCAGCGATCCGGACCAGTTCACTTGGCGCAGGGTCGGCGGCGACTTCGATGGCCCCAACTACATGACCGGCAACATCGATAACCCGTTCGAGGTGAGCGTGCTGAACGTCGACGCCGACGACATGCCCGTCATGAACGGAACGCATCCCCTGGCCTGGTCGGTGGCCGTGCCCTGCTCGGTCTATCGTGGCGATGCGACCGGCCACCCGCTGCTGCTCGGTCACGGCTTCCTCGGCGACGGCGAGGGAATGGTGAAGGGCTTCGCGGCGGGCGGGTTCTTCGACGAGCCAGCGGTCGGTTACATCGCCGGTGCCACCGACTGGCGTGGGCTCTCGCGCGGCTTCACGGGGCCCGACGCGCTCAACATCGTGTTCAACGTGATCGGCACCCCCAGCATCGGCAATCGCTTCAACACGTTCGAGACCCTCCCGCATCGCCTCAAGCAGGGCATGGTCAACACGCTCGTGCTCTCCCGCATGATGAAGAGCGGCTTCTTCAATCGTCTCGAGGAGCTTCAGCGCGTGCCGGGCGATCCGTCGACCGGCGTCTTCACGCCGGACGAAGAGATGTTCTACTTCGGCGTCAGCCTCGGCGGCATCTACGGCACGATGTACGCCGGCCTCAACCAGGACACGATCCGCCACAACGTGGTCGTGCCCGCCATGAACTTCTCGGTGATGGAGCAGCGGTCGACGCAGTTCCCGGTCTTCCTCGATCTGATCGCGGCCGTCGGGCTGACCGATCCGATGGACCTCGCGGTCCTGCTCGGCGTTCAGCACGAGCTCTGGGTGAGCGCCGATCCGACCGGCTACATCCGCAACGTGACCGGCACCGTGGACCCGCCGCTCCCGAACACGCCGGCGAAGAAGATGCTGTTGACCGTGGCGTTCCTCGACAAGCAGGTGTCGAACCAGGCGACCGAGATCTTCGCCCGCTCGATGGGTGTCCCGAACGTCGTGGGCTCCGTCCAGCAGGACCTGGTCGACATCCCCGACGTCGCCGCGGACTGGGGTGGGGGTGGTGCAGGCCTCGACTCGGGGATGCAGATCTTCGACTCGGGCTTCTTCGACATCTTCGACCCGGCATACGACGGCGTCGTGCCGGCGCTCGCCAATCTCATCCCGAGCAGCAAGTGCGACCCGCACGGCGCCCCGCTATCGACGCCCGCGGCCGTCGATCAGGTCGCTGCGTTCCTCCAGCCGGGGGGCCGGGTCTGGAGCTTCTGCGACGGTACCTGCGACGCGCAGGACGTTCAGGACGCCCCCGACTACGAGTGCGATCCGCTCGAGTGATCGCGCCAGGACGGTTGCGGCTCGTCCACCCGTGAGATCGTGACTCCCGCTTCGGCGCGCTGAACGCACCCGTCCGTGCTGCCCCCCCCCGCCGAGCGCCGGTCCCGGCGCAGGCCCCGACATTCCTCCGGTCTTTCCCGATGCCCCTCGTCGTGATTGCCCGGGGTCGGGCCCCCGCTTGCACGATGCCTGCCGTCATATCGCATCCGCGTCTCAAGTCGCTTGCGGGTTCTCCGATGCAGCGAGAAGTCGTTTGGGCCGAGTTGGCGCGGGCATTCCCTCGCGAGATCTACTCGAGATCCATCCCAGGCGGGTGCACCGGAGGGATCCAATGCAGAACTCGTCTACGCCGCCCCACATTGCTGTGCGCGCCATCTGCGCGATGACGCTCGCCTTCATGTTTGCAGCCAGCCCGGCCGTCGCGGCCGACGACCTGACGGAGATGAGCCTCGAAGACCTCATGAACGTGACGGTTACGTCCGCGACCAAGCGCGAGCAGAGCAAGGCCGACGCAGCGGCGGCGATCACGGTGCTCACCAACGAGGACATCCGGCGCTCGGGTGCGACGAGCATTCCCGAGGCGCTTCGAATGGTGCCCGGCCTCAACGTCGCGCGCATCGACGCGCATCGCTGGGCAATCTCGGCTCGCGGCTACAACGGGCAGTTCGCGAACAAGATGCTCGTGCTGATCGACGGCCGGGTCGTCTACACGCCGCTCTTCGGTGGCGTGTACTGGGACGTCCAGGACACCGTCCTCGAGGATGTCGACCGCATCGAGGTGATCCGGGGCCCCGGCGGCACGTTGTGGGGTGCGAACGCGGTCAACGGTGTCATCAACATCACGACGAAGAGCGCGAAGGACACGCACGGCGGCCACCTGATGGGCCTCGCGGGCAATCAGGAGTACGTCGGCGAGGGTCGCTTCGGTGGAGAGATCGGCGACCGTACCGACTACCGGGTGTGGGCTCGCGGCTTCAAGCGGGACGACCACGTCGTCCCCGATGGCTCCGCCTACGTTGCGCACGACGAGTGGTGGCAGTGGCGTGTCGGCGCGCGCGTGGACTCGCAGCTGAGCGACGACGACCAGGTGACGATCCAGGGCGACTTCTACGACGGTGCCGAGGAGGCGCTCGCCGATGTCGACCCGAACCCCTTCGGCTTGGACTACCAGCCTGTCGAGGACGATGAGTTCCGGGGCGGCAACGTGCTCACGCGCTGGACGCACACGCTCTCCGAGACGCAGTCCGTGGAGGTGCAGGCGTACTGGGACCAGACCCGGCGCGAGAGCTACTCGCTCAACGAGATACGCAACAGCGTCGACGTCCTGGCCCAGCACGATTTCGCGCTGGGCACCGCGAACGCGTGGCTCTTCAACTGGGGTGTCGAGTACTTCTGGACGGGCGACGAGACGACGCCCAAGACCGGGGCGAGCTTCAACCCGAACGACGAGGACTTCCACCGCGTCAGCGGCTTCGTGCAGGCGCAGTGGAACCTGCTCGACGACGACCTGCAGCTGATCGCCGGCACGAAGCTCGAGTGGAACAACTACACCGACTTCGAGTACCAGCCAACGGGCAAGGTGCTCTGGCGCTTCATCGACGGCAACGCGGTGTGGACCTCGGTCTCGCGCGCGGTGCGGACGCCGACGCGCGCCGATCGCGACATCACCTTCGGGGTCTTGATCAACGGCAACCCGGACTTCGAGTCCGAGGACCTGCTCGCCATCGAGGGCGGCTATCGCAACCACATGCTCGAGAATCTGACTCTCGACTTCAGCGCGTTCTGGAACAAGTATGACGACATGACGGCGCTCGTCGGTGGGACGTTCGAGAACGCCAGCAAGTCGAAGACGATGGGCGGCGAGTTCGAGGCGATCTGGACGCCCATCGACAGCCTGCGCTTCGTGACGAGCTACGCCCTGCTGAAGGTCAAGGAAGATGCCGCCGCGGGCGCCCTTCAGGTCCAGGGAAACCAGGAGGGCGTCAGCCCGATGCACACGTGGATGCTGCGCGCGATGTGGAACGTCCCCGTGGTGCCCGTCGAGCTCGACTCCACCGTCTGGTACGTCAGCGAGCTCGATGGTCTCTTCGACCCGACGGCAGCGATTCCGCCGACCGCGGCGTCTCCGACGATCCCGTCCTACTGGCGACTCGATCTCCGGATCGGCTGGCAGGCGCTCGACTGGCTGGCGCTCGATCTCGTGGGTCAGAACCTGACAGAGAAGAGCCACATGGAGTTCGGTGAGGGGCTCGTGCCCCTCTTCCCCGGCACCTACGTGCCTCGCAGCTACTACGGCAAGGTCACGCTGACGTTCTGACCAGCGACGACGCACACGCGGGGCGTGGCCGGTGACGGCCGCCCTCGCAACGCAAAACGAAGAGGCCCCGGCGCTCGCGCACCGGGGCCTCTTCTCGTTTCGTGCTCGCGTGTCGGGCTCAGAAGCGGAAGAGCAGGTGGCCGGTGTAGCTGAGGTAGTTGAAGTCGTCGAAGGTGTCGGCGGGGATCACGTAGGCGACCTCACCGGACAAGGCGATGTTTCGCGTCAGGTAGAGGTCGAGACCGCCGCCGGCGCGGCCGGCGAAGACGATGTCCTCTTCGACGAAGCTGCAGGGCACGAGCGCGCCGGTGTTGTCATAGCAGTTGGCCGCGCCCCAGACGAAGCCGACGCCGCCCATCGCGTACGGCTGGATCCTCCCACCGAAGGGGTAGAGCTTCAGATTGCCGAAGCCCGTCACCGACTTGAGCTCCGTTCGCGAGCCGTCGGTGAAGTCGGTCTCGAAGCCCCTCAGCGAGTAGTCGAGGCTCACGTCGAAGGCGAGGAAGCGGTTCAGCCTGGAGCCACCCCGGATGCCGATGATGAGCGCCTGGCTCGAGAAGTCGCGCGCCGCCTCGAAATCCCCCGTATAGAGCGGTGCCGCACCGCCGAAGGCCAGAGACAGGTAGCCGCCCGGCCGCGCGAAGTCGTCCTTCTTCTTTGCGGCGCCACCACCCAAGTAGTCGTCTGCCGCGACCGTGCCCGCCGCGGTGACCAGGAGCAGTGAGGTCAGCAGCGCGCAGGCGCGCACGTGGAGCGGCCGATTCAGCATGGATGTCTCCTCGAGGCGAGCGGCCGCGCCGAGGAGGCGGCGGATCCGCATTCGTGAGTGTGCCACTCCGGGTGGTTGGTGGCAGGTTGATTTCGTCGACTCGTCGCAGCGGCTCTCGAGATCTCGCAAGAATGCCAGTGGAGCGGACTCGAGCGTTGCGGGTGTCCCCGGGGCGAGGCGAGAGCGTGCCCGAGCGACAAGAGGCCGCAATGGGTATGCAGCATCCCATCTCGGGCTCGGGCGGCGCCGTCGTGGGCTGAGTTGCCTGGTGCAGCTACGTTCGCCCGAACACAGGGGCGGACCGCCGGGAGTGCTGGCACGCGTCGACTCCCTCACCGCGCGAGCAGGACGAGCCTTGTCGAAGGGGGGAACCAGATGACGATCACGAGGAAGGATCGCGCTGTTCGGATCGGGGCGAGGGCTTCGGGTATCGCCTGGCTGGCGGTCGCGCTGGCCGTCGTGGTCGCGCCGGCCGGCTGGAGCGACGGTCACGGCAAGTTGCACGCGCCCGAGCACCTGAAGAAGGACGCGCGCGGCTACGCCGAGTATCAGCAGTACTGCGCCAGCTGTCATGGCCTCTGGGCCGACGGTGAAGGCCTGCTGAAGCCCGTCCTCGAGGTGGCGCCGACCAAACCTGCGCACGCTCGAGCAGCGGCACGGCAGCCCCTTCAAGCGTGAGCGCATCGTCGAGTACATCGACGGCCGCCGCCCCGTCGTCGCCCATGGCAGCCGCGAGATGCCCGTCTGGGGCAGGCGCCTCGACGAGAACGTGGACACGTCGGTGCCCGACATGCGAAAGCGCAGCATGATGATGGTGATCATCGACTACCTGGAGGCGATCCAGGAGAAGGGGTGAGCGGGTGGTTCAGCGCTCGCGCGCGCCCGGCCCCTCCAGCTCGAAGCTGTCGACCTGGCTGTCGAGCTCCGTCGCCCGCTTCTACATCCAGCGGATCGACTCCGAGACCTCCTGCATGTAGTCGGCGTAGCGGCGGGTGCCGGCCTCGAGCTGCTCGACGAGTTCGAGTGGGACTCGGCGTGGATGCCGACGCTCACGATGCGCCTCGGCGGCATCACCGCCGGCACCTACGATGCCGGCGGCGCAGTCTCTCCCGGCATCCCCGGCGACAAGGCCAACGGCATCGAGGCCGAGCTCGCCGCGGGCAAGATCCTGCCCATGGACTTCGGGGTCACCGGCGCACTGGGCATTCGCGCGCGCGACAAGGGCCTGCCGATCGACTGGCACGTGCGGATGTCGGCGTTCAAGAGCTTCGCCGACGTCGTGAGCGTGAGTATCGCGTACGACCAGTGGCTCTCGGTGTCGGGCATCGACATCGGCGGCGCGGGCTGGTCGACCGACCGCTTCCGCGAGCTGGACGAAGACCCGGGCAACCTCGAGGTGGGCCTCGGTCTGGTGCCCATCGCTCCAGCGCGAGCCGGGGAGGGCGGAGCGACTCGATGCGCAGCTCGAGGCCGCGCTCGAGGCCTGGCTCCGCGACCCGCACAAAGGGCTCCGCACCGATGGCGAGAACGGCAAGGTGTGGCTCTCTAAGGTGTTCGACTGGTTCGGCGACGACTTCGGCGAGGAGCGGCTGAATGATCTGCGCGTGACCGGTGAGATGCGCGCGCCCGCCGCACCGCGGGGGCGCTGAAGCGCTCGCTCGACATGGCGAGTGCTCAGCGCTTCACCTCGCCTCCCTCGAGCAGCTCCTTCATTCGTTGCAGCGTCGTCGCGTGCGAGGCGCACGCCTGACCGACGACGAATCGCCGCATCCCCCATGGCGCACGCACGAAGACACACTCTTCGAGCCGCGTTCCGCCACCGGCGAGCTCCGACAGCGCGTACACGGTCTTCAAGCGGACACCCGGCGATTGCCACGCGTGGCCGCGGATCTCGGTGTCCGACACGGGCTCGAGCGCGGCGACGTACGCGGCGCGCATGCGAAACGGCCCGACCGGGATCCGGTCGACGACTCGCCAGCGCCGCGCACCGGGCAGATCGGAGCGCGGATCGATCTCCTCGATGGACTCGATGAGCGGGTGGAGAGGCTCGTAGTTCTCGAGATCGCAGAGGAACGCGTGCAGCGCCGCGCATTCGACGTCGATGTCGATCCGGTGCGAGAAGTCGGGCGCAGTCGGCCCGCGCCGTGACGTCACAAGGCGTGCAGGCGCACCGGCAGCTCGACGTAGCCCTTCACGAAGCACGACTTCGTGCGCACGGGCTCGCCCACCACCTCGACGAAGCGAAAGCGCTTCATGATCTCCTCCCACAGCACGCGAAGCTGCAGCTCGGCGATGCGGCTGCCCATGCAGAAGTGCACGCCCCAGCCGAACGAGAGGTGGTGTTTGGAGTCGTTGCGGTCGATGATGAACTGGTCCGCGTTCGGGATCGCGTCTTCGTCGCGATTCGCCGAGACGTACCACATCACGACCTTGTCGCCCTTCTTGATCTTCTTTCCGCCCAGCTCGGTGTCCTGCGTTGCCGTGCGGCGCATGTGCGCGAGCGGCGTCTGCCAGCGGATGATCTCGTCGACCATCGTGGGGATCACACTCGGGTCGTTGCGGAGCTTCTCGTACTGATCGGGGTTCTGGTTCAGCGCCAGCACGCCACCCGAGATCGAGTTGCGCGTGGTGTCGTTGCCGCCCACGATCAGCAGGATGATCGTGCCCAGGTAGGTCACCGGGTCGAGATCCTGGGTCGCATCGGCGTTGGCGAGCGCGGTGATGAAGTCGAGGCTCTCGGTCTCCTTGCCCTTTCGCTCGTGCCAGAGCTTCGTGAATGCGTCGAGGCACTCACGCAGCGCCGCCTGCCTGTCCTCCGGTGTCTTGCCCATGTCTGCGAGCTGATCTGGACCGGCCGTCGTCATGTCGCTCCAGTAGGTGAGCTTGCGGCGCGTCTCCCAGTCGAAGTCGAACATCGTGGCCAGCATGTTGGTCGTGAGCTCGATCGAGACGTTGTCGACCCAGTCGAAGGTCTCCCCGATCGGCAGCGAGTCGAGGATCTCGATGACGTTCTTGCGCACGAGGGGCTCGAGCATCTTCAGGTTGCGCGGCGACGACACGGGCTGCACCACCTTGCGATGGGCCGTGT
>CAYYSY010000108.1:0-9925 GCA_964474355.1 uncultured Spirochaetaceae bacterium
TCTCTACGACGCAACGGCCGGCGTGTTCCGCCTGCGCAACTCGAACGATGGGGGCACCTCCGACTCGGTCGTTGCCTACGACGCGGGCGGCACCTGCCAGCCGGTCGCGGGCAACTGGAACCTCGGCGCGCAGAACTGAGAGACATGTGAGCCGGGAGAGCCGTGCGCCACGCCGGCTCGAACCCACAGGCAACTCCGAAGGGCAGCCCATCACGGGCTGCCCTTCGCATTTCAGGGCGCCGCACACGCGCGCGCCGTCGCGATGAAGCCCTGTGATACCCTCGGCTCCTGGCCCATCCGAGCACGCGAGACGCCATGCGGCGCCGGCGCCGAGGCCCTCGCCTTCACGAAGGCCCCTCCACTCCGACATGTCCAGCGCAGAGCCCACCACCGATCGCAGCGAGCTCGCACAGGCCCAGGCCACCTGGGACGCGATCGACATCGATCGCGTGCGCGACGTCGCGTGGACGGCGATCCCCTACTTCATGGAGCGCAATCTCGCTCGCCTCGGTGGGCCCGATCCGCACACGCGCGTGCGCACGCTGCTCGCCGAGCGTGTCCCGGCCGAGCGCCATCACGCGCTCGTGGGGGGCGTGCTGCTCTGCGGCGACATGCGCGGCGAGGCCCCGCTCTTCCGCAGCGCCGACGATCTCTCCTTCGACCACGTCGACGGCTTCGACCTGAGCCCGACCTCGCTCGAGCGCGTCGATGCGTCGGGAATCCCCTTCGAGGGGCACGTCGCCGACTGCAACACCCTCGAGCTCGAAGAGGACCGCTACGACCTGCTCATAGGCCACCACGGCATCCATCACGTGATGGAGCTCGGCCATCTCTTCGCGCAGGCGCACAAGGGTCTGCGATCGACGGGCCTGCTCGCGATGGACGAGTGGATCGGCCCGCCCTTCCTCCAGCTGCCGCGTCGCAATGCGTTCTTCACGAGACTGCTGCTCTTCGCCCTCTACCCGAAGCCCCGCTCGCGCACCAACCACATGGGCCAGCGCAAAGGCGTGTGGCTCGCACCGCCGCCCGAGGCCTTCGACCCGAGCGAGGCCTGCAACTCCGACGCGCTCCTGCCCGAGTATCACCGCCACTTCGAGCCCGTCGCCGAGGTGCGCTACGGCGGCCTCACGTATCCCGTCTTCGAGGGCATCGCGCACACCATCGACATGGGTCGCTGGACGAACAAGCTGCGCGTCCGCATCGTCTACCTCGCCGAGCGCGTGCTCACGGCCGTCGGGCTCGTGAAGCCGCTGTTCGTCTCCTCGATCGGAAGACCGCGCCGCGACGCAGCGACCCCGGGTGAAGGAGCCGCGTCGTGAGCGCGAGGCGCCGACTGCTGATCCCGGTGCTCGGCATGCATCGGAGCGGGACCAGCATCGCGACGCGCGGGCTCGCGTGCCTCGGCGTCGCGCTCGGCGACGACCTGATCGAAGGCAGCGCCGAGGACAACCCGAAGGGCTACTTCGAGGACGCCGAGATCCACGCGATCTGCGAGGACGTGCTCGAGGCGATCGGATCGAGTTGGCACGACCTGGCCCCCATCGAGGCGGGTCCGCTCGACTCGTCTCGCGTGCGCGCGCTCGCGAACGACGCGGTGGCGGTGCTCTCGCGGCGGCTCGACGCCCATCCCGTCTTCGCGTTCAAGGACCCGCGCACGTCGCGACTGCGCGCCTTCTTCGAGCCCGTGCTCGCGCGCATCGACGCCGACGTGCGAAGCCTCTTCGTCGTGCGGCATCCGCTCTCGGTCATGCGCTCGCTCGAGTCGCGGGATCACTTCGACCCGGCCAAATCGGCGCAGCTCTGGCTCACCCACTCGCTCGAAGGTGCGCTCGGCGTGGGGGCGCCGCCGGCGGCGTGCATCGACTACGACGACCTGCTCGAGCAGCCCGAAGCAGTGCTCGGCCGCATGGCGCGCGCGCTCGGGCTGGACGCGCCGCGTCCGGACGAGCTCGAGACCTACCTGTCGGGCCTCCTCGACCCCGCGCTCCGCCACACCGAGTTCGGCGACGCCGATCTCGACGACGATCCGCGGGTGAACGAGCTCGTCCGCGAGACGTGGTCGACGCTCCGCGCATGTGCCCGCGACGATGCCTCACTGTCGGACGATGCGGTGCGGCGCACGCTGGAGGATCTGCAGCGGCGCACCGAAGTGCTCGAGCCCCTGCGCGAGCTCGCGAGCCGACAGGAGCGCAGCGTCGATCGCGTGACGGCCGCGAACGACGAGCTCCGTGAGCAGATCGAGACACAGCAGCGCATGATCGAGGAGCGCGAGGCGCTCATCGCCGTGCGCGACGAGACCGTGCGCGACCAGGATGCGGAGATCGAGCGGCAGCACGGCCACATCGACGCGCTGGGGAACGAGATCGTCGACCTGCGCTACGAGGCGGGCACCCAGGCGGCCGCGTTCAGCGAGTCCGGCAACCGCGTCGAGAACCTCTGGGCCGTGAACGAGCAGCTGCGCGCCGATCACGCCCGGGCCGAAGAGGCCCTCCACGCCCGCATGGGCGAGTCGCTCGCCCGCGTGGCAGAGCTGCAGGCCGAGCGCCTCGAGCTCGAGCAGCGGCTGGACGATGCCCGGCAGCGCGTCGACGAGCTCGGCGCAGCCGAAGAGGCGCGCGAGGGGCACGAAGCCGAGCTCGCCGCCGCGAACCACGAGCTCGGGCATCTGCACGGGCTGATCGTGCGGACGCGCGCCGATCTCGAACGGCAACGAACGCTCTTCGGCGAGGCACAACATCGGGCGGACGAGCTGCAGGGGGCGCTCGATCTCGAGCTGCAGGGCAGCATCGAGTGGTTCCATGCCGAAGCCGTACAGATCTCGAGGCGTCTCGTCGAGGCGGCGGAGGCGCTCGGCCGGACACGCAGCTGGCAGTGGAGCCGCAGGCTCCAGCGCGCCGGCGGCCGCCAGCGCAGCCGCGGGCGCAGCCGCCACGGGCGCGCCCTCGATCCGACCGAGCACCTGCGAGATCTGCTCGTCGAGCTACAGGCCCGAGCGCGGCGTCACGACATGGACGCGCGCACGCTGCTGGACTTCACCCGGCTGGTCGACGAAACCAAGACCGCGATGCTGGGCGACCGCGCCTTCCGAGCGCTGCGGCGACTGAACGCGCTCGGCTCGTTCGCCGGCGGCGGACGGCGCGCGGACGGCCCAGTCGAGATCATCGAGCAGGGCATCAGCGAGCTGCTCGACTTCGCGGGCCGCATGTCGCGAGCGCCCTTCACGACCGCCCTACCGGCGATCGAGCCCGGCCAGGCCCACCTCGAGCCGACGCCGGACGCACGCGTCGACGTCGTGATTCCGGTGCACGGCGACCGCGAGGGCACGCTCGACTGCATCGCGTCGGTGCGCCGGAGCCGAGGCCTCACACCGATCGAGATCGTGGTGATCGACGACGCCACGCCCGACGCGGAGCTCGCGGCCGAGCTCGATCGCCTGGCCGAGGCGGGTGAGGTCACGCTGCTCCGCAACGATCACAACCTCGGGTTCCCGGCCACCGCGAATCGCGGCATGGCGCTGCACCCCGAGCGCGACGTGGTGCTGCTGAACGCGGACACGAGGGTGAACGGCGACTGGGTCGATCGCCTCCGCGCCGCGGCGCACTCGGACTGGAACGTCGCGACCGCGACGCCGTTCTCGAACAACGCCGAGATCTGCAGCTATCCGCGCGTGTGCGAGGTGGGCACGTATCCGAGTGTCTCGGACCAGACTCGCATCGACACGACGCTCGCCCGAGTGAACGCGGGCCGCACCCTCACGATCCCCACCGCGGTCGGCTTCTGCATGTACGTGCGGCGTGACGCGCTGCGGCTCGTCGGCCCCTTCGACGCGCTGCGCTTCGAGCGTGGCTACGGCGAGGAGAACGACCTCTGCATGCGGCTGCGCGCACGCGGGCTCCGCAACGTGCTCGCCGCCGACGTCTACGTCGCGCATGCCGGCGGCGCCTCGTTCGGTGAGGAGAAGCAGCCGCTCGTCGAGCGAGGCCTGGAGCGGCTCGCGGAGCTCTACCCCGACTATCAGGACGAGGTGACGTCGTTCATCTCGGACGACCCGATGAAGTCGTTGCGCGTGCGGGCCGAGGCGGCGCTCCTGCCACGAAACGGCGATCCGACCGTGCTCTTCGTGACGCACGATCGCGGCGGCGGCACGGAGCGTCACGTGCACGAGCTCGCCTCGCAGCTCGAGCGCGAGGGCGTGCGCGTGCTGCTGCTCGGCCCCGGGCCCGCCGGCGCCGTCCGGCTCTCGGTGCTCGGCGGCGACGCCCCCGTGAACCTCTGCTTCGAGGTCGAGCGCGAGTTCGAGGATCTGCTCGGCGCGCTTCGCATCGCGGGCGTCGCGCACGTCCACTTCCACCACCTGATCGGCGTGCCGGACGGCGTGGCCCGGCTGCCTCAGCGCCTCGACGTCACCTACGACGTCACGACGCACGACTACTTCGCCGTCTGCCCCCGCACCCACATGATCGACGCATCGGGCATCTACTGCGGTGAGCCCGACGTCGACGCGTGCACGCGCTGCATCGCCGAGCTCGGCAGCCCGGTCGGTGACGACATCGACGTCGTGCGCTGGCGCGCGCGCAGCGAGGTCCTCCTCGCTGGCGCGCGTCGCGTCTTCGTTCCGAGCCAGGACGCCGCGGACCGGCTGGCGCGCTACTTCGAAGACGTCCGCTGGCTCGTGCGCCCGCATGTCGAGGGGCCCTGGACCAGCCCGTCCGCCGCCGCGCCGAAGCGCGGCGGCGAGACGCGCGTCGCCGTCGTCGGTGCCATCGGCTACCACAAGGGCTCGCAGATCCTGCTCGCGTGCGCGGAGGACGCAGCCGAGCGCAAGCTCCCCCTGCGCTTCGAGGTCGTCGGCTACACCGACTGCACCGAAGAGCTGCTGGCGACGAAGCGCGTCGCGGTCTCGGGCCCCTACGAAGAGGACGAGCTGCCGGCGCTGCTCGAGCGCGCACGCTGCCAGCTCGCGTTCATCCCCTCGGTGTGGCCGGAGACGTACTGCTACTCGCTCTCACACGTCGTACGGGCGCAGCTGCACCCGTTCGTATTCGACATCGGCGCCCCAGCGGCGCGGGTCGAGGCCATGGGCTTCGGCGACGTGCTGCCGCTCGGGCTCTCGCCCGCCGAGATCAACGACCGGCTGCTGAGCGCCCGACCCGCGGACTTCCCCCGCGACCGGGTCGAGGCGGCCCACGACTTCGAGTGGCCGTCGTGTCTCAAGGACTACTACGACGGCCTCGTGATCGAATCACCCGAGCGGAGCTCAGCCACCTGAGCCGACGCTTCGAACGAGCGCCTCGCCCACCGCGGCGACGCCGGGGGCCGCTTCGTCACCCACCGGCAACAGATCGACCGTGCCCGTGGCGCGGAGCCCCGACTCGGGCACGACGCGGAACGTCAGCACGTCGATGATGCGATGGAGGAACAGCTCCTCGCCGTGCTCGCGGGCAACGACGCCGGCGTTCGCGAAGTACGTGCCGGGGTTGAGGCGCAAGCGGAAGGGGAGTCGCACGTCGACGGCGTCGCCTGCGGCGACGCTTCGACCCGCCGCGTCAGGCGCGGCGTCCGCGAGCCCACCGAGGTCGGTGCCGACGAGGTTCTTGAGCATCATGCCGAATCGGACGCCATCGGCGGCGCGATCGAATCGCACGCGGTAGACGTAGTCGTACACGCCACCACGCTGCAGCACATTGACCCGCCGGCCATCCGTCGTCTCGACCCGCACGTCCTCGATGTGGGCGCCCTTCGACGCGTACTCGACCCGGCTCTTCGACTCGAGGCCTTCGTCGAAGCGTTCGTCTTCGAGGAACGCAGCTGCGGGCGATGCGTCTTCGTCCGCGGCGCCGACGTCCTCGCCCGCGCTCGATGCCGACGCGAGTGAGCCGGCGGCGGCGGCCGATTCGCGCAGGATCTCTTCGCGCACCGCGGGCTGCTGCGACAGCGGCGCGTAGATCAAGCGGTGGTAGCGCGGCAACACGTCGCGCGGCTGACCCACGCAGAGCATCTCGCCGGCATCGAGCAGCAGCGCGCGGTCGCACAGCTCGAGCACCGCGGCGGCCGAGTGGGACACGAAGAGCAGGGTGACGCCCTGCGCCTTCATCTCCTCGATGCGCGCGTAGCAGCGGCGCTGGAACGCCTCGTCACCGACCGCCAACGCCTCGTCGACCACGAGGATGTCGGGGGTCGCGCTGACGGCGACCGAGAATGCGAGCCGCACGAACATGCCCGTCGAGTAGTGGCGCACCGGCTCGTCGAGATAGGCGCCGAGCTCGGCGAAGGCGGCGATGTCGTCGAAGCGCGCCTCGACCTCGCCCCTCGAGAGGCCGAGCAGTGCGCCCTGCACGAAGACGTTCTCGCGGCCGGTGAGCGCCGGGTCGAAGCCCGCGCCGAGCTCGAGCAGCGCAGCGAGCTGGCCCGCAATCTCGACGTAGCCCGTGGTCGGCGTCAGTGTGCCGGCCACGAGCTCGAGCAGGGTCGACTTGCCGCAGCCATTGCGGCCGACGATGCCGAACGACTCACCGCGCGCGACCTCGAACGACACGTCCCGCAGCGCCCAGACGGCATCGGTCCCGGCCTGCTCGCGGGCGAGGAGTGCACTGCGTACACGCTGCCACGGTGTCGCGTGCAGCGTGTAGCGCTTGCCGAGATCGCGCACGCGCAGGGCGGGCGAGGGCTGAGGCCGGCCCGGGGGCTGTGCGATGGTCACGTCAGACGACATCGGCGAAGACCCCGCGCAGCCGGGCAAAGACGGCCATGCCGATCCAGGCGAGGGCCCAGGACACGATCGCGGCGAAGACGAAGGCGGCTGGCGACGGCGCGTCGCCGAATGCGGCGACGCCGCGCACCATCTCGACGTTGATGGTCAGCGGGTTCAGCATCATCCATGGCCGGAAGGCCTCCGGCACGACATCGAGCGGATAGAGGATCGGCGACAGGAACATCAGCGCCGTGAGCAGCAGAGCCATGCCTTCGCGCAGATCGCGCATCAGCGCGCCGGCGCAGGCGATGACGAAGACGAGGCCGAGGGTCGCGAGCACGAGGGGGACCAGGACGATGGGCAGCCACAAGACCGTCCATGGCGGGAGCCCCTGGAGCAGGGTCCACGCGACGATGAAGATGGCGAGGCGGATGCCGAGATGGAAGAGCGCCGTGACCGACACCACCCACGGCAACGCCTCGAGCGGGAAGACGACCTTCTTCACGTAGCTCGCGTGATCGGCGAGCAGGGTCGCGGCCTCGCTCAGGCACTCGGATACGTACCAGAAGACGCAGAGGCCGAGAAAGAGGAGCAGTGAGTACTGCAGCGTGTCGGGCTCGTCGCTCCAGCGCGAGCCGAACATCACGCCGAAGACGAGCGTGAAGATGGCGAGCGTGAACAGCGGCGAGAGCACCGACCACGACGCGCCCAGGAGCGAGCCCCGATAACGCACGACGATGCGTTGCCAGGCGAGCCGCCCCACGAGCTCGCGGTGATCGCGCAGCACGCGAAACGGCGCGACGGGCGACGGCCAGGTCGCAGCAAGAGACCGCCTGACGAGCGTCGGCTCTCCGGATGCCGTCATGGATCCTCCCCGGCGCACCGGGCCCTCGGGTCGGTCGCGCGCGTTCCCGGAAGACTACACGCGAGCACCGATCGTGCGACGGCGCCAGCGGGTGATTCACGCCCTTCGATGCGATGCAGCCTCGGCAGGCGACTCACCCGTCCGCGGGTGGCGCCGCGTCGGCGCCCTGCGCGCTCCGCGTCTCGGGCTCGATCGCAACGGGGGTCGTCAGCAGCTTCGACTTCAGGCTCAGGTCGAGCAGCGCGTCCTGACGGCCGATGCCGAGCTGGAGCAGCCCGAACGCGCGCCGTAGCCGCGACACGCCGGGGCGATAGAGCGAGAGGTAGCGATCGAGGAGGCCCTCGGCGCGCAGCACGCGCTCGGCGGTCGCGCCCGGGAGCCGATCGCCCTCGCGCTCGGCGAGCCGTGCGCGCAGCGCAGCGCACTGCCGCACGGTCTCGAGCAGCGGCTCGTTCGAGTGGCGCTGCATGCGAAGCGTGCGGCGGCCGAGATCGCGCACCACGTCGGCATAGGGCCTGGCGCCGATCTGGTTGCGGTCGTGCTGGCGGTAGCGGACCGTCGTGCGTTCGCGCGCGACCACGTGACCGGCGGCCGCAGCGCAGAGCGCGATCCACCAGTCGTGCATGATCGCGGCCTCGGGAATCGGCAGCGCGAGCTCGGCCAGTGGCCGATTCAGCAGCGTCGCGCAGCCGGTCACGAAGTTCTGCACGGCGAGCACGTTCAGCGCGTCCTTCGGCTCGTGGCGGATGCGCTGGTGCGCGAAGAACGAGGGCGCGATCGGCACGCCCGCCTCGTCGATCAGCTCGAGGTCGCCGTGCACGAGGAGCGGCTCTTTGCGGCCGTGCGCCCGGCGAGCCAGCTCGAGCGAGTCGGCGAGATGCGTGGGCAGCCACTCGTCGTCCTGGTCGGCGAGCGCGACGAACCAGGCGCCGTGATCGAGCGCCGTGCGAAGCAGCCGGCCGTAGCTCGCGCGCGTGCCGACGCGCTCGGGCGCTCCTGACGCGGGCTCGATGCGCGCGTCGCGTCGATGCCACTCGTCGATGGTCGCGGCAGTCGCCGCATCGACGGCGTCGTCGCGGAGCCAGACGCGCAGATCGGCGTGGCTCTGCTCGAGGATCGACTCGAGCTGCCGGTCGAGCAGACGACGCGCGGGACGGAAGAGCGAGCAGACGACGTGGACGGTGGCCTCCGACGAGGCCGCATCGGGAGGGCTCGGCGAAGTCACGTGCCGAGGTCCACGCCGAGCCGCTCGGCGACGATCCGTCGCACGTCGGCGGCGATCTCGTGCTCCTTGCGGTCGGCGTCGATGCGGGCGATGTGCGGGCGGGCGATCCGCGCGAAGACGGCGGCCACGCGCTCGAGGAAGCCGAGCTCCTCGAAGACGGGCTCGGCGACACCTCCGCGGCTCGTCACGCGTTCGAGCCCGCGGCGCGCGTCGATCTCGAAGACGAGGGTCAGGTCGGGCGCCGGAAAGCGCGCCTCGCTCTCGGCGAGGATCGTGTCGGCATCGAGGCCGCGCGCACCCTGATAGGCGACGGTCGAGAGGTAGTAGCGATCGGTCAGCACCCACTCGCCGCGCGCGCAGGCGGGCTCGATCAGCTCGCGCACGTGCTCGGCGCGATCGGTCATGAACCACTCGAGCTCCTGCTCGGGCGCGACCGCCTCTCCCGACCGGGCCATCTCGCGGATGCGCCGTCCCGTCTCTCGCTTCGTCGGCTCGAAGGTGACGACGTGGGCGATGCCGGCGGCCTCCAGGCGATCGGCGAGCAGGCGGATCTGCGTGCTCTTGCCGCTGCCGTCGATGCCTTCGAATGCGATGAGTGGCCCGCGGTTCACGATGGGGCGTGACCTCCAGGTAACACGTACGCGAGCTCGGCCGCCGCGGCTGGGCTCCGGTCCCGACGAAGGCACCGTCAGACTCGCGACGCGTTGCAGAACGCGCCCGGCGCCGTCGGCACGACGATTGCTCTAGCAGTCAGTGTCGCCCAAGGGCGGCACCCGCCACACCCCTCTAACGGGACCGGGGGTTGGGCGGACCCGGCGTCGCCGGGTGGGGACATCGTAGTCGGGGCCGGCTCGTGTACGGGGTGGGGCCGGTCTCGCGTCTCCGCCCGGCGTCACCACTCCGGTGGTCCCAGATGGCAGCGTCTGGCGCGGCGGCTCGCGTCACCGCAAGCACGAACGCCGGGCGTGGCGGCCCGCGTCACCGCAAGCACCAACGGGGGGCGCGCCGGCTTGCGTGACCACAAGCACCACCGCGCGACGCGCCGGCTTTGGTCACCGCAAGCACGAACGCGCGACGCGCCGGCTTTGGTCACCGCAAGCACGAACGCGCGACGCGCCGGCTTGGGTCACCGCAAGCACGAACG
>CAYYSY010000109.1:0-10893 GCA_964474355.1 uncultured Spirochaetaceae bacterium
AGGTCGGGGCGGCGCAGCCAGTACGTGACGGAGAAGGTCTGTGAACTGAAGGCCCGCTTGCACGCCAAGCAGCGGTAACGCTGGATGAGACGGGGGCGGGTCATCCGCTCGTAGAAGCCGGCCTTCTTGAAGCGCCAACCCGTTGAATCCAAATGGAAATCGCAGCCCGGGCTGGGGCAGCAGGGCGGATCGAAGCGCGGAGCGCGGGCCATGCCCGGCTACAAGAGCAGACTCCGTGCCGGGTCCATTCTTCGGACCACGTAACACGCGTCAACCGACCGGCTCGATGCCCCAGATCCGCTCCGCGTACTCTTCCACAGCGCGGTCCGACGAGAAGCGCCCCATGCGCGCGATGTTGAGCCCCGCGCGACGCACCCACCCATCGGTGTCACGGAAGTCGGTCGCCACCCGCTCCTGGGTGCGCCGGTAGTCCTCGAAGTCGGCGAGCACGCAGTACGGGTCGCCCTCGTCGAATAGATGGTGGAGGAGCGGCGAAAAGGCGGCTGCGCTGCCCGGGCCGAGCCGATCGGTTCGCAGCGCTTCGATCACGGCCGCCAGCGCAGGGCTCTGCATGACATACGCATACGAGTCGTAGCTCTTGCGCACGCGGCGCACTTCCTCGGCGCGCAGCCCGAATACGTACATGTTCTCCTCGCCCACGGCGTCCAGGATCTCGATGTTCGCGCCATCGAGGGTGCCGACGGTGAGTGCGCCATTCAGCCCGAGCTTCATGTTGCCGGTCCCCGATGCCTCGTGGCCCGCCGTCGAGATCTGCTCCGACACGTCCGCCGCGGGGACGATCTTCTCGGCCAGTGAGACCCGGTAGTCGGGGACGAAGACGACCCGCAGCTGCTCCCGGGCTCGCGGGTCCTTGCCGATGTGGCGACCGAGCATGTTGATCAGCCGGATGACGAGCTTCGCGAGGAAGAACTCGGGCGCTGCCTTGCCAGCGAAGATGCACGTCCGCGGCGTCTCGAAATCGTCCCCATGATCGGCGGCTCGCAGATAGAGGTGGATCGCGTGCAGCGCAGCCAGCAGCTGGCGCTTGTAGAGGTGGATCCGCTTCACCTGGACGTCGAAGAGCGATGCGGGGTCGATGGTCACGCCGGTCACGCCGTGGACGTAGGCTGCGAGGCGCTGCTTGTTGGCGCTCTTGACTTCGCGGAGGGCGTCGCGAAAGGCCGCGTCGTCGAGGTGCGGCTCGAGCTGCTCCAGCTGCTCGAGCTCGCACACCCAATCGGGTCCGATCCGCGTCGTGATGAGATCGGAGAGCCCGGGATTCGCCTGCAGCAGCCAGCGCCGGGGGCTCACGCCGTTCGTCACGTTGACGAAGTCGCCGGGCCGCAGCTCGGCGAACTCGGGGACGAGCTCGCGCCTCAGCATCTGCGAGTGGAGCGCGGAGACACCGTTCACGGTGTGGCTCCCGACGATGGCCAGGTTGGCCATCCGTACGCGCTTTGGATGGCTCTCCTCGATGATCGACATGCGGCGCACGCGTTCGAGGTCGCCGGGCCAGCGTTTCCGCACCGACTCGAGGAAGCTGGCGTTCAGCTCCTCGATGATCGCGAGGTGGCGCGGGATCACGCGTTCGAGCAGCGGGCGCGGCCAGCTCTCGAGCGCCTCGGGGAGCAGCGTGTGGTTCGTGAAGGAGATCGTGGCGTGAGTCAGCTCGACTGCCCGGTCGAACTCGACGCCCTTCTCGTCGACCAGCAGCCGGATCATCTCCGGGACGGCGAGCGCGGGGTGGGTGTCGTTCAGCTGGATCGCGATCCGGTCGGGCAGCTCGTCGAGGCGCTCGTGCTCCTCGAAGAAGCGGCGGAGCACGTCCCGAACGGAGCAGGACACGAAGAAGTACTCCTGCAGCAGCCGGAGCTCGTAGCCCGCTTCGTTCGAGCTCGACGGGTAGAGGAGCTTCGAGATCCGCTGCGTGTTGATCTGTTGCTCCGACGCGCGGAGGTAATCACCCGAGTTGAACAGGCCGACGTCCATCTCGTCGAGCACCTCGGCGCTGTAGAGGCGCAGCCAGTTCACCGTGCGTCCGCCGTAGCCGACGATCGGCATGTCGTGCGGGAGCCCGATGATCGCCCTCCAGTCGACCCAGCTGCCAGAGCCGCCTTCGCGGGGATTTCCCTCGGCCCGGCCATACATGGCCACGGCCACCGCTCGCTCGGGCCGCGGGATCAGCCAGGGCGAGGAGAGTCTGCGCCACGAGTCGGAGAACTCCTGCTGCTCGCCGTCGACGATGACCTGGCGGAAGAGCCCGTGCTCGTAGTTGATGCCGTAGCCGAAGCCCGCGTAGTCGCGCGTCGCGAGGGAGTCCAGGTAGCAGGCGGCGAGCCGGCCGAGCCCACCGTTGCCGAGGCCCGCGTCGGACTCGGCGTTGAGCAGCGTGTCGAGATCGACGCCGAGCTCCCCGAGCGCATTGCGGACCTCCTCGAGCGCGAAGATGCTCCGCAGCGACGCCTCGAGGGTTCGACCGAGCAGGAACTCGAGCGAGAAGTAGTAGACGCGCTTCGCGTCGCTGGCGCGGGTGCGGTCCTCGCTCTCGAGCATCCGGTCCACCGCCCATTGGCGGCAGACGAGCGAGACCGCCTGGAGGAGATCGAAGCTGGTCGCCTGCTCGAAGGGCTTGCCACTGCCGTAACGCACCTGTCGGCGCACGGCCTCCGCGAAGTCTCCCGCCTCGAGGGAGCGTCGCTCTTCGGGGGTGAGCTTCATGTGGCGTCCCCGTCGTCGGTGCGGGCCGGATGGCGCGCGCGATCACGAAGCGGCTCGAGCGCAGAGCGCAGCTCCGCGGAGCCGGCGAGCTCCTCGAGCGGACGCGACATTCTACGCGACCAGCTTCGGTGCAGGTCGAGCGGCACGCCGGGCAGGTTGACGGGCTCTCGCTCGCCGACGAGATCGTCCAGCGAGACGGCGACGAGGGCCGAGGGCGTTCTGGAGATGAACGCGTGGACCGCGTCGCGCAGCGCTGCGTCGTCCGGCTCCGCATCGTGAGACAGGAGCCCCTCTGCCCGCAGCGCCGCGACCAGCTCGCGCCGCGCCGCGGCCCGCTCGCGGAGCGCGTCGTCGACGCTCTCGCTCGCGCCGCAGCGCCGTCGGAGCCCGAGGTCGACCCCCTCGAAATGGCCAGCGAGCGGCGCGAGATCGTGTGTCCCCGCGCTCGCGAGCGCGCGCGCCGGATACTCCGAGGGCGGGCGGAAGCGCTCTCCGGAGTGCTCGAAGTGGAGGACGGCCGAGCGCATCAGACCCCAGTCGGCCAGCAGGCCCGGTAGCTCGGGCGGAAGCGTGCCGAGATCCTCGGCCACGACCACCGCGCCTTGCCGGCGGCTCTCGAGCGCGAGCACGCCGAGCAGGTCGGAGGCGGGGTACGACACGTAGGCGCCCTCGCTCCCGGGTCGGCCCTCCGGAATCCAGAACAGCCGCACGAGCCCCATCGCGTGATCGATGCGGAGTGCGCCGTTGTGGGCGAAGGCCGCGCGCAGCAGCCGGGACCACGGACGGTAGCCGTCGTCACGCAGCCGATGGGGGTCGACCGGGGGAAGGCCCCAGTCCTGCCCCTCCGGTGCATACGCGTCGGGCGGCGCGCCGACGTTCACGCCCGACGCGTAGAGCTCGGGCGACATCCACGTGTCGGCAGAAGCGCTGCTCGAGCCGAGCGCGAGATCCTGGTACACGCCGAGTGCACAGCCCGCGCGCCGCGCGCCATCCGCGGCCTCGGAGAGCTGCCGGTCGAGCTCGAACTGCAGCCAGCAGCGGAAGTCGATCTCGTGTCGATGCCCGAGGCGGAACGCCTCGACCATCGTGCTCCGGTGGTCGCGAAGGGCCCGCGGCCAGCGCCTCCAGTCGGTGCTCGCGGCCCGGGCAATCCGGCCCGACTCGGCGAGGTACGCCGCGAGCGCCTCCCAGGTCGCGAAGAGGTGGAGCGGCTCGCCCTCGTCGTCCTTGTACACCGCGTAGGCGTTCATGCGGGCAGGAGACGCGACTTGAGTGAAGGTCGCGTGGAGCTCCCGCAGCACGGGCAGCATGAGATCCAGGATGGCCTCGTGATCGATCTGGCTGCTCGCTTCGAGGGCGGCGCGCCTGGCCCGCAGCCTCGGGTCACCGAGGAGCGCGCGGGCCGCGGGGCTCTGCGCGAGCTCCGGAACCGCTTCGGGATCGAGGTAGAGCGCGTTGCGGTAGAGCCGGCTCACGGGCCCATAGGGCGAGAAGTCGAGGCCTCGATTCGCGACGGCGTGCAGCGGGTTGATCCCGACGAAGGCTGCGCCCAGCTCGCCGGCCAGACGTCCGAGCCGGCCGAGCTCGCGCAGTCCACCGCGGCCCCAGTCCCCCTGCGCGCGCACGCTGTAGAGGTTCGTCGAGAGCCCGAAGGCGTGGCCCTCTCCGAGCAGCTCCTCGGGCTGCACGACCGTGCGGGGCGTCATCACGAGGCGTTGCACCGCCCGACGCGCGCCGCTCGCTCCGTCGAGGTGCAGGTGTACGTCGTGGTGCCCGTGCGGGGGGCGCAGCGGAAGGGGCAGCACGACGACGCCATCGGGGCCTGCGTCGGGCAGATGGCCCGCCGAGGTCTCCTTGCGTCCGTCCTCGAGCCGGATCTCGACGTGATAGTCGCGGGCGTCGCCGATGGCTCGGGCGTTCACGCACAGCTCAGGCGAGCCCTCTGCCCACTCGCGCCACACGAGCACCGGCTCGACGATGCGCGCGCGGGCATCCTCGTCGAGCGCTTCGAGCGCGCGCGCCGCCGCGGCTTCGTCGTGGGCGACGTGTCCCATCGCCGTCACGATCGCCTCGCGGGTCGAGTCGGAGGTCTCGCGATCGTGGCCGTCGACGCCGCGATAGCCATCGAGGATGCCGAGCCGCGAGGCGAGCGCGCGAAGTGCGGGGCGGCCTTCGCTCATCGGCGATCCGGGGTGAGGACGAGCGCGCCGAGCGGCGGCAGGTCGAGGGCGACCCTGTGCGAGAACCCGTGCCAGGCGCCCGGCTCGGGCAGGGTGCGGTCCTGATCGGACCAGCCGCTGCCTCCGAAATGCGTCGCGTCGGAGTCGAGCCGCTTGACGTACGTGTCTGCGCCGGGGACGCCTACGTGGTAGCCGCGGTGCGGTGTGGGCGTGAGGTTCAGCACGACGATGGCATGGCGCTCGCCGTCGCGGCGCAGGAACGACACCACCGAGCTCGTGGTGTCCTCGCAGTCGATCCATTGGAAGCTCTCCGGGTCGGGGTCGCGCCGCCAGAGCGCGGGCTCGTCGGTGTAGAGCCGGCCGAGCTCGGTCAGGAAGCGCGCGAGCCCCGCCCGGAGCGGGTCGCCGGCCAGGTGCCAGTCGAGGCTCTTCTGGTGGCTCCACTCGTCCCAGGGCGCGAGCTCGACCCCCATGAAGACGAGCTGCTTGCCAGGGCGCATCCATTGATAGGTGAGCAGCGTCCGCAGGTTCGAGAAGCGCTGCCACTCGTCGCCGGGCATCCGCGCGAGCAGCGAGCCCTTGCCGTGCACCACCTCGTCGTGGGAGAGCGGCATCAGGAACCGCTCCGAGTGCTCGTAGACCATGGCGAACGTGAGCTCGTCCTGATGCCACCTTCGATGCACCGGCTCGCGCGAGAAGTAGCGGAGCGTGTCGTGCATCCAGCCCATGTTCCACTTGAAGGTGAAGCCGAGGCCGCCTTCGTGGACCGCGCGGGTCACACCGGGCCAGGCGGTCGACTCCTCGGCCGCGGTGAAGCAGCCGGGCAGCTCCTGCCCGATCGTCGTGTTCAGCTCGCGCAGGAAGTCGATCGCTTCGAGGTGCTCGCGCCCGCCGTACTGGTTGGGCAGCCAGTCTCCGTGCTCGCGGGAGTAGTCGAGATAGAGCATCGATGCGACGGCATCGACGCGAAGGCCATCGATGTGGAACACGTCGAGCCAGTAGAGCGCGTTCGCGATGAGAAAGTTGCGGACCTCACGCCGCCCGTAGTTGAAGATGAGCGTGCCCCAGTCGGGATGCTCGCCCTTGCGCGGGTCTTCGTGCTCGTAGAGCGAGGTGCCGTCGAAGCGGCGCAGCGCGAAGTCGTCGCGCGGGAAGTGCGCGGGCACCCAGTCGAGGATCACGCCGATGCCGTGCTGGTGGAAGACGTCGACGAAGTGACGGAAGTCGTCCGGGGAGCCGTAGCGCGAGGTCGGTGCGAAGTAGCTCGTCACCTGGTAGCCCCACGACCCGTCGAAGGGATGCTCTGCGATGGGGAGCAGCTCGACGTGGGTGAACCCGAGCTCCTTCACGTGGGCTGCGAGCCGGGGTGCGATCTCACGGTAGCCGAGCCAGCGATCACCCTCCTCGGGCACGCGTGCCCACGAGCCCAGGTGGACCTCGTAGATCGAGACCGGCTCGTGGGACACGTCGCGCGTGGCGCGCTTCGCCATCCATGCGCCGTCGGACCAGGCGTACCGGGAGGTGACGACCTTCGAGGAGTTTCGCGGCGGCGGGTCGGCTGCGAGGGCCATCGGGTCGGACTTGAGGTGCAGGTGGCCATCGGGCGTCCGCACCTCGTACTTGTAGGCGGCGCCTTCGCCGGCGCCGGGCACGAAGATCTCGAAGACGCCGCTCGAGCCGAGGCAGCGCATCGGCAGCAGCCGTCCGTCCCAGCCGCAGAAGTCGCCCACGACGCTGACTGCGGCCGCATTGGGTGCCCAGACGGCGAAGCGCACGCCGTGGGTTTCCTCCACGACGTCCACGTGTGCGCCGAGCGCCTCCCAGAGGCGTCGATGCGTTCCCTCGCCGACGAGGTGGAGATCGAGCTCGCCGAGCGTCGGCAGGAACCGGTAGGGATCGCCGCGCTCCCACTTGCCTCCGCCCTCGAAGTGGAAGCGGAGCGTGTAGTCGACGGGCATCTGGAGCCCGGGCAGGAACGCCTCGAAGACGCCACGAGAATCGACGCGAGAGAGCGGATGATCGCCGTCATCGGTCGTCACGCACTCGACACCCTCGGCGTCGGGATGGAACGCGCGCACGCAGACACCTTCCCGACCGTCGCGCGCAGCCGGATGCGCGCCGAGGATCGAGTGCGGGTCGGAGTGCCGGCCCGCCACGAGGCGCTCGAGCTCGCCGGCATCGAGGGTGCTGGCCGCCCGTCCCGCGTCACCCTGCGTCTTCACGATTGCACCTCGAGCTCGAGCAGCGTGAGGGAGTGGGGCGCGAGCTTGAGGTGATCGCCGGTGACTCGTCGCGGATCGTGCGGGCATGCCGTGTTGATGAGCTCGAGCCACTCGTGTTCGTGCTCGGGTGCTGGGACGTTGAAGCTGCGCGTGCGGGACTCACCGTTCAGCAGCAGCAGCGCCGTCCGTGCGTCCTGTCGCCGGCCGTCGGCGTCCCTTGGCTCGGCCGAGCCCGCGTCGAGGAGGAGGCCGAGGCATCGCCCCTTCGGATCGTTCCAGTCCGACGGGCGCATGGGGGAGCCATCCGCTCGGATCCAGCTCGCGTGCAGCGTGCGGGCGCCGTCGAGGTGGTGTCGCCGCCGGTACACCGCATTGCGCCGCCGCACCGCGAAGCAGTGGCGGACGAAGTCGAGGAAGGCCTTGTCGTCCCCGTCGAGATCCCAGTCGAGCCAGCTGATCTCGTTGTCCTGGCAGTAGGCGTTGTTGTTGCCCTGCTGCGTGCGGCCGATCTCGTCGCCGCCGAGCCACATCGGCACGCCGCACGAGAGCGCCAGGGTGGCCGCCAGGTTGCGACGGGTGCGATCGCGCATGCGCCTCACGCGGCGGTTGCGGCTCGGCCCTTCGGCTCCCCAGCCCTGGCCCTCCTCGGGTGGTCCGTCGCGGCCACCCTCGCCATTGGCCTCGTTGTGCTTGTGCGAGTACGAGACGAGATCGCGGAGCGTGAAGCCGTCGTGTGAGCAGACGTAGTTGACGCTCGCCACCGGGCCCCGATCGCCGGGGAAGAGATCGCTCGACCCGGCGATTCGGCTCGCCAGCTCTCCGCGGAGGCCGCCGTCACCGCGCCAGAAGCGCCTCGCCGTGTCGCGGTAGCGGTCGTTCCACTCCGACCAGCCGAGCGGGAAGCCGCCCAGGCGATATCCCTCGGGACCGAGATCCCACGGCTCGGCGACGAGCTTGACGCCCGAGAGGACCGGGTCCTGGCGCACGATCTCGAAGAAGGGATCGAAGGGATCGAGCTCGCCGTGATCGCGCGCGAGGACCGGGGCGAGATCGAAGCGGAAGCCGTCCACGTGCATCTCCTGCGCCCAGTAGCGGAGGCTGTCGATGACGAGCTGTCGCACGCGGGGATGGGCGGTGTCGAGCGTGTGTCCGGTGCCGGTGTAGTCGGTGTACTGCGTGGGGTCGGACCGACGCAGCCGATAGTAGGAGGCGTTGTCGATGCCGCGCAGGGAGAGGGTCGGACCTTTGGCGCCGCCTTCGGGCGTGTGGTTGAACACGACGTCGAGGATCACCTCGATCCCGGCGTCGTGCAGTGCACGCACCATCCGTCGGAACTCGGCGACGCTCGCGGCCGGCGCGCCGCCACGCGCGAAGCGCGCATCGGGCGCGAAGAAGCCGACGGGCGCGTATCCCCAGTAGTTGGTCGCGCCTCGCCGGGCGAGGTGCTCCTCGGCAACGGAGTGGGCGACCGGCATGAGCTCGACGCTCGTCACGCCGAGATCGCGGAGATGGGTGGTCATCGCCTCGGAGCCGAGCCCTTCGTAGCACCCGCGCACGGTGCCGGGGACGCCGGGATGCCGGATCGTCGTCCCCTTCACGTGGCACTCGTAGATGACCGTCGATGACCAGGGGGTGCCGGGTGGCGCGTCGCCGCCCCAGTCCCACTCGGGGTCCACGACGACGCTCCTCGGCACGTAGGGCGCGCTGTCCTGCCCGTTCGGGCGCGCGGGGTCGGCGGGGTCGTGGCCGAGCAGCGCGTCGTGCCAGCGAAGCTCCCCGTGCAGCGCCCGCGCGTAGGGGTCGATCAGAAGCTTGCGCGGGTTGAACCGGTGTCCTTCGTGCGGAGCCCAGGGGCCGTGCACGCGGTAGCCGTAGAGCTGGCCGGGCGCGATCCCGGGGAAACGCCCATGGAACACGTCGCCCGTGCGCTCGGGGAGCTCGATGCGACTGCGCTCCCTGGTCGCGCCGGGGCCGTCGAACAGGCAGAGCTCGACGCGGGTCGCGTTCGCCGAGAAGAGCGCGAAGTCGACCGCCTCTCCGTTCCATGAGGCGCCGAGCGTGCGAGGGCTGCCGGGAAGGACTCGCAATGCTTCGTCCTACAGCCGCGCGGTGGCTTCGCGAGCCACGGCGAACAGCTGCTTCTCCCACGACTTCGCAGGCTTCTTCCACGACACGTCCTTGCGAAGCAGCGCCCGGGTCAGCGCGGCCCCGGTGTCGCGTCGCAGATCGGCGCCACGCTCGACGGCGTCGACGAGCGCCTCCGCGGAGAGTGGCGTGAAGAGGATGCCCGTGCGGTCGTCGCGGATCGTGTCGCGCAGACCACCGACCGCGTGGGCGACCGGCAGCGCGCCGTAGCGCTGGGAGAGCAGCTGGACGAGGCCGCAGGGCTCGAAGCGCGACGGCACGAGCACGCTGTCGGCGCCCGCGTAGATGCGCCGGGCGAGGCCGTCGTTCCAGCCCGTCTCGAGCGCGATGCGGCCGGGGAAGCGTTGCCTCAGCGCCTCGATCCGCTCGGCGATCACGGGGTCGCCGTCGCCGAGCAGGGCGATCGACGCGCCGCGCCGCACGAGCTCGGGGACCGCGTCGGCGAGGACGTCCCAACCCTTCTGCACGGCGAGGCGGCCGATGCAGGCCAGGAGCCAGCCTTCTGCGGGCGACTCCAGGCCGAGCTCGGCGATCAGCGCTTCGCGGCACAGCTCGCGGCCGCCGAGGGCCTTCCGGTCGAACTGCGCGGGCAACGCCGCGTCCTTCTCAGGATCGTAGGCGTGGGCGTCGATGCCGTTCGCGATGCCGACGAGGCGATGCGCGCGGTAGCGGTAGAGGCCCTCGAGCCCTTCGCCGAACCCGGGCGTCGTCAGCTCTTCGGCGTAGCTCGGCGAGACGGCGACGATGCGGTCGGCCCAGACGAGGCCGCCCTTGAGGAGCGAGACCTGTCCGTGCCACTCGAGGCCGTCGGGGGCGAAGAGCGCGCCGGGCAGCCCCGCCACGTCGAGCAGTGACGGATCGAAGCGGCCCTGATGGGCGTTGTTGTGGACGACCTGTACGGTCCCGATGCCGCGTGCGTTGCCGCGGTCGTAGAGTGTGCGGAGTACGCAGATCGACAACGCGGCCTGCCAGTCGTGTGCGACCAGGACGTCTGGCTCGAGCTCGGCGCAGCGCTCGGCGGCGGCGCGCGCGAACGCGGCGAAGCGGTCCCCCTCGTCGTCGCCGCCGTAGAGCGTGTCGCGGTCGAAGAGCCCGTCGAGATCGAGCAGGTGGATCGTGAGCGCCCCGAGACGGCCCGTCAGCCAGCGGCCGTCGAGCGAGTGCCCGAGGCCTTCGAGCCGGGTCTGGCCGGTCTCTTCGAGCTCGAGTCCGAGCGAGCTCGTGAGCGCCGCGCGATGGGCAGGCAGGATGCAATCGATCGCGTGCCCGCGCGCGGCGAGCGCGTGCGCGAGGCCCGAGACGGCGTCGCCGAGACCACCGCTCTGGACGAGGGGCGCGAGCTCAGAGGCGACGAACGCCAGTCGGAGCCGAGGCTCCGCTGTCGCGGGGTACGTGTCGGTCGACATCAGAGATCGTACTCGTCTCGCTGGTCGTAGGCCGTTCGGGTCACGACGACGACGCCGTTCTCGCTCACCGTGAAGCGCTCTGCGTCTCGCACCGGATCCTCGCCGATGACGTCACCGGGGTGGATCCGCACGCCCTTGTCCACGATGCAGCGGCGCAGTCGGGCGCCCCGGCCGACCTCGACGCGGGGGAAGAGGACCGAGTCCTCGACCTGAGCGTAGCTG
>CAYYSY010000110.1:0-4594 GCA_964474355.1 uncultured Spirochaetaceae bacterium
GCGCTGCGCCCGCGAACCGTCGTCGATGCGATCGTACGCGATCTTTCGACTCGGATGCACGGGGATTCGGGGGCGCTCGATCGTCGTGCCGCGCCTGGAGCCCGAGGCCGGATCGTGGCAGGGACCACGCCTCGATCCGGCGCAGATGGGGCCTCGGCGCGAGCGTACGACGGGCGCCCTACGTCCGTCGCGGATGGCTGGCTCCTCACCGGTGGGCAATGGGCGTTCGGAAATCAAGAAGGGGGCTCGGTATGCCGATCTTCGAGAGATGCGAATGCGTCTCGTTTCCAGGCGGAGCGGAATCTTCCAGCTCGCGATCGTGATGGCTGCCGACGGCGGATTGGTGCCGCGTCTGACTGCCGAGTCGAGCCGAGACGACGTCATTCGGGTGAGCGACGGAGCGTGCCATGGCCAGGCGTGAGGGCACTGAGCGGCTGCGCCTGCTCGAGCCGGGGCTCGGCCGGCAGATGTTCATTCTCTTCGTGGGATGCGCACTGGCTCCGATCCTGGTCCTTTCGATTCTCTCGTGGGAGCGGGTCGGCAGGGAGCTCGAAGATCAGAGTCGGATTCGGCTGCATCACGTGGCCCAGCAGACAGGCATGCTGCTGCTCGATCGGCTCGCGAGCACGGGGGCCATGCTGTCCGATTCCGGTGCTCGTCCGCAGGTTGGCACGAATGAGCGCCTGTCGAGCCTTCAGCGGGTCGGTCCCGGCTCCGCGAAGCCCGTCATGCAGCCCGGACCCGATCCGACCCGGCCGCATCTCATGACGGTCGATAACGGAAGCACTCCAGAGGTCTGGCTCCGTTCGCCCTCGCCGTCAGGTCAGGGCGATTGGGTCGCGCGACTCGATCCGGCATTCCTGTTCGATATCTCGCACGAGAACGTGTTGCCGCCGGCCGGTGAGGCCTGCATCGTGACGAGTGAGGGGCAGGTCGTCTTCTCGTCGCACCCGAATCTCAGGTGCGCACCGTCTAGCGGTCCCCGGATGGGATCGCCCGAACTCTCGTCGCGAAGCGTCGCCGGTGAGGAGTACCTGGCGCTCGAGTGGCTGCTCCCCCTCGATGTCGCCTTCCAGACTTCGGGCTGGACGGTCGTCGTCGCCGAGCCCCGCTCTCTCGTGATGGCCCCGGTCTACACGTTGCTCGTCCTCGCGTTGCTGGTATCCGCATTCACGTTGAGCGGTGTCGCGTTTCTGTCCGCGCGCCAGATTCGCCGCCAGCTGGCCCCGCTCGAGCGTCTCCAGCTGGCTGCGGATCGGGTGCGCTCCGGTCAGCTCGGCGTATCGGTGCCGGTCGATTCGCAGGACGAGCTCGGTCGGGTCTCGGCTGCCTTCAATCAGATGTCCAACTATCTGGCGGCCCAGTTCGCGTCTCTGGAGAGCCTGATCGAGATGGATCGTGTGATCCTCTCGGCGACGACGCGCGACGAGCTCATGAGCGCGACCCTCGACGCGACCGCGCGGATCGGGAATAGCAGCGAGGTCGGGCTCGCGATGCCAGCGGCCTTCCACGTCGTTGGAGATGACTGGAACATCGTGAGAAGGTCGGCGGGACGATCGGACATCGTGCTCGAATTTCCGCGTTGGCTCCTGACGTCGACCGACTGGTACGACGACACGAAGAGCGTGATGGTCGTGTCGACCGCCGATCTCGAGCCGGAGCTTCGTCGTGCGATGGGTGGCGAGTGCGACGTCGTCGAAATCTACCCTCTGACCGCAGAGGGACGCTGTCTCGGCGTGGTCGTGCGGGAGTCGCGCTCCGATGCGCTGCTGGCCGACACCTCGTCGCTGCATCTCCGTCAGCTCTGCGATCAAATCGCATCCGCCGTGCAAGGGCTCAGCCTCCGCGTCGAGAACGAGCAGCTGCGAAGCTTCGACTCGCTCACGGGACTGCCGAACATGGCCGCGCACGAGAGGGCGCTCGCCGGGGCAATGGCGCAGAGCCCGGGGCAACCGCTCAGCGTGATCCGCATCTCGGTGACGGGCATGGCCCGCTACGCGAATACCTACGGCCAGGAGGGATCGGAGCGTGTGCTGCGGGCCGTCGCCGATACGCTGACCTCGAATGGCGACTTCCAGCCCGCTCGTGTCGACAGCGTGTCGTTCGGTGCCTTCTTCAGGGCCTCGGACATGGATGCGATCATCACCCGTATTCGCCACGTCTCTGGTCAGGTCCGGAGCACGCTCGATGGATTCGCCGGCTCGCACGGGCTCGGTGTGGCGATCGGCGCGGGTCTGCAGGGACTCGACAGTGTCGACGCCCGCGATCTCATCAGCAAGGCGGAGGTTGCGGGGCGGCACGCGGTGGCCACCGGCGTCGACTCGGTCGAGTTCTTCTCCGATTCGATGGAGCGCACGTTCCGAAAGGCGTCGGACATCGAATCGAGCCTCGAGCGCGCGATCGAAGAGGACCAGCTCCGACTCGAATACCAGGCGATCGTCGATGCGCAGACGCGATGTGTCGTGGGCGCGGAGGCGCTCGTTCGCTGGACCTGTCCCGAGCGTGGCATCGTACCTCCTGACGTGTTCATTCCGATCGCCGAGGAGAGCGGCTTGATTCAACGCGTCGGAGAGTGGGTGTTGCGGCAGGCATTCGCCGACGTGGGTACCTGGCGCAATGCGGGCCTCGTCCCCGGACGCATCTCGATCAACGTCTCGGCGTTTCAGGTCACGCGTTCGCTCTGCGATCTGATCGCCGATCTCCTGCAGGCCGGTCCCGCGCGGCCCGAGGACTTCGGCGTGGAGCTCACCGAGAGCGACATGCTCGTGGAGTCGGATGGGGCCCAACTCGTGCTCCAGCGGATCCGCGAGATGGGGCTCACGATCTCCATCGACGACTTCGGGACGGGCTACTCGTCGCTCGACTATCTCAGGCGCTTCCAGGTCGACGTCGTCAAGATCGACCGCTCCTTCTTGCAGGGCGTGCCCGAGATCGGTGGGTCTTGCGACCTGACGCGCGCCGCGATCGCCGTGGGCAAGGCGCTCGGACTGCGCACGATCGCCGAGGGATGCGAGACCGAAGAGCAGCTCCAGTTCCTTCGCGAGGCGCAATGCGACTCGGTGCAGGGCTGGCTCTTCGGTGCCTCGATGTCTGCCGAGGACTTCGCGAAGCGGCTCGCCGACGAGAACCAGGCGAGCCTCGCACTCGACCGGATCTGAGGCCCGCTGATGCTCGTACTTCTCAGCCGACGTCGGGCGTCGGCTGCACGTGCACGGGAATCTCGTCGGGCAGGCCGCCGAGCGAGACCGCAATCTTCGAGAACCCCATGAAGAGCGCGATGCCGGCCGTCAGCTCGACGATCTGCGCCGGCGTGTAGTGCGTCGCGAGGCGGGCGCGCAGCGCCGTGTGATCGGCGGCGGGCTCGGTGAGGAACGCGTCGACCCAGGCGAGCACGACCTTGTGGCGATCTTCGAGATCGGCCTCTTCGTAGCCGTCGTGGATCAGGTCGACGATCGACTCCTCGAGCCCTTCGGTCCGGGCGCCGTCGAAGCGGATCGCCTTGCAGATCGGGCAGTTCACCGTGCGGGCGTTTCGCAGCCGCGCCATCTCCTTGGTGAACTGGTCGACCTCGCCGTGCCGCCACAGCGTGCCGTACATGTCGGTGAACGCCGCGAGCAGCGCGGGCTGATGCGCGAGCACGCTGCCGGCGACGGGGTCGTCGGTGTCGACGTCGGGCGGCTGGACACGGGGCGCGATCATGCCGGATCCCCTCCCACGTCGAGCATCGCGCAGAAGCGCGTGAAGCCGTCGAAGATGGCGAGCGCCTCGACGAACGCGATCGTGCCGGCGTCGCCGAGCGCATCGACGACCGGCCTGGCCAGGTCGTCGCCGATCCCGCCCGGATCGATCGCGTATTGCTCGGCGAAGCCGAGGCACGCACGCTCGAGCTCGGTGTAGACGTCGCTCTTCCACCACTCGTCGAGCGCGTCGAGCTTCGCGGCGTCGATGTCGGGGTCGGGCGAGCCCGGCAGCACCTTCGCCCCGTTCAGCTGTGAGAGCCGCCGCCGACACAGCGCGTAGATCTCGGGGCGAGCGCCTTCGGCCGTCCAGAGGAGGGACTCGAAGCGCTGCCAGGTGGCGTGGAGGTTGGGGCGCTTCGAGAACGTGTCTTCGAAGGCCCGATTCAAACCGTCACCGGCACCCGGTGGTACCCGCGCACCGTGCTGGTGTGCACCCACTCGGTCTCGTCCCAGACCACGTCCCACTCGGGGAAACGCTTCAGGGTCTCTTCGATCGCGATGCGGCTCTCGAGTCGCGCGAGCGAGGCGCCGAGGCAGAAGTGCGTGCCAAAGCCGAGCGTGACGTGGCGGTCGATCTCGCGGTCGACGTCGAAGCGGTCGGCGTCGGGGTACTCGCGCTCGTCGCGTCCCGCCGCGCCGGTCAGCAGAAGCACCTTGCTGCCGGGCTCGAGTGTCACGCCGTGGTATTCGACGGGCTGCGTGACCCAGCGGGCCTGCACCGGGGAGGGCGCCTCGTAACGCAGCAGCTCCTCGACGGCGTTGGGGATCTTCGAGGGATCGGCGACGAGCTTCGCGCGCTCTGCGGGGTTGCGGGCGAAGACCACGCCGACCCAGCCGAGCAGTCGCGCCACCGT
>CAYYSY010000111.1:0-4632 GCA_964474355.1 uncultured Spirochaetaceae bacterium
ATGGCGATGCGCCCCGCCCGCAGATCGTGCCGGGCGAGGTTGGCCTCGAGGGCCCGGGCGAGCTCGGCCAGCGCCCGCTCGAGGTCGGGCTCCGCCGCCGTGGGCTGCTCGAACACCGTCTCCCGGCTGAGGCTCGCCGGGTGGCGCGAGCTCTTCACGCCATCGCGGTCCTCGCCTCCTGCCCGGGCCAGGATCTCGAGGCCATGGTTGCCGAGGGCCTCCTCGATCGCGTCGACGGGAAGCGCGCGGAGGGCCCCGACCGTGTCGGCGCCGAGCTCCGTCAGGGTGGCCGCCGTGCGCGGTCCCACCCCGGGCAGGCGCTCCACCGGCAGCGGATCGAGGAAGTCGTTCATCTCGGCAGGCGCGACGATCCGCGTCTCCCCCCCGACCACGCTCTCGGCGGCAAGCCGAGCGACGCCCTTCGTCGGTCCGCCCCCGACCGCGAGGGGCAGCCCGGTGTCGGCCTCGACCCGGGCGACGAGCGCCGCGGCCACCTTGCCGGCGTCGCCCTCCCCCTCGCGCAGATCGAGGAAGGCCGCGCCGAGGCCGTCGGGCTCCAGCGCCTCGACCTCGCGGCGCATCGCTGCTCGCAGCGCGCTCGACGCCTGCCGGTAGTGGGCCATGTCGGTGGGCACGCGCCGGGCATCCGGGCAGCGCTCGAGGGCGTCGAGCATGGCCATCCCAGGCTCCACGCCGCGTCCGACGGCCTCGGGGCTCGCGGACTGCACGCGGCCGCGCTTTCGGGGGTCGCCGCCGACCAGAATCGGTCGCTCGTCCGCGCCCGCGATCCGCAGGCGCTCGACCGCCGCGTAGAACCCCGGCACCACGGCGTACAGGATCGGCGCGCTCACGAAGGCGGATCCAGGATCAGCCTCGCGCTCGAGGCTTCCTCGATCATCAGCCGGCTCGTGAGGAGCACGCTCGGCCGCCCCTCGGCCCAGCGCTCCAGACCATCGAGGGCGTGGGGATGCAGGTCGTGCTCGGACTGCCCGGGCAGCAGGGTCGAGAGCAGCCGGTCGGGTGCCGCGAGGTCGATGGCGATCGTGTACGTCGAAGCCTCGACGACCTCGAAGCCCGAGAGCGCGCGCGGCCGCGTCACGCGCGGCGTCGTCCCGTCGCCGCCGACCGGGAGCACGGCCGGAACGCCGGGAAGGGGCGGCGTGCCGTCGAAGCCGACGAAGGGGCGCAGCCGGAGCCGGTGCAGCCCGCCCCACGACCAGTCGATGCGACTCGGGCCGAGCCGGTTGCCGAGGCTGACCCACGTTGCGCGCAGTGCGTGTCGCACCGACCGCGTGATGCGGTGGACGTCGCTCCAGCCCCCCTCCATGCGGAGCTTGTCCGCGGTCGTCACGATGCTCGTGACCACGGCATGGGGCCTCGCGCCGGGCAGCGCGAGATAGCGATCGAGCAGCTCGCGGCCGAGCGGCGCCTCGAAGAGCTCGACGATGAGATGATCGAGCAGCACGTGGTACGCCGCGGCGCCGCGGCTGCCTGCGTCGAGCCGGCCGTCCCAATTCTCGAGCAGATCGAGGATCTCCTCGGCCTCGCGGGCGAGGGGCGGACCCTCGCGGGCGAGCCGGCCGACCGACACGATCAGCGGATGGCGCGGGCCGATGCCGACCGACGACTGCAAAGCGGCCGCCGCGCGCAGATCGACCTTCTCGCCCGTCTGCTCGCTGCGCGCCAGCAGGCCGCGCAGCGCGTGCCGGAGCACCCGCGCCTGCTCGTCCGCGCGCCAGAGCCACTCGATGCGGCCCCCGGCGAGGTCGTCGTCGAGCGGGTTGTCGGCGGCGAGCACCCAGTCGGCGCCCTTGCCTGCGTCGGTCCCGAGCCGCCGCGCCGGCAGCGCCAGGAAGTCGATCGCCACCTTCCAGTCATAGACGGTGGTGCGGCCGGGAACGGGGACGAAGCCGCTCGGCAGCGGCCGGTACGGCAGCCACCCCGCGAGCTGCATGCCGCCGCCGCCTTCGACGTCGGCGTGCACGACCGCGATGACCGGCTCGTGATGGGTCTCGAGCGCAGCCGTGATCTCGGCCGCGCTCTTCGCCCGCAGCAGCGCGAGCAGCGAGGTGACGCCGTCGCCCTCCCGCATGCCGGTCCAGGCCAACGACAGGGCGTCGCGCTGGCGATCGGATTGCTCCGGCGCGTGCAGGCTGTCGAGCAGATCGTTGACGAGCGGCCCGTGCCGGGTCGAGCGGACTGTGATGACCTCGTCGCGCGTCCCGCCATCGGGCGTTGCGACGACGATCGTCTCGGTGCGCTCGTCGAAGCCGACCCAGCGCCGGCCGTTCTGATACTGCCCCTTCTCGAGGCGCACCGATTCGCGATAGAGGTCGACCGTCACCGCGCGCCCGGGCGTGACCGCCCACGCCACGTGCAGGCCCCGCCCCGCCCAGACGATCGGCACGCCGGGCACCATCACTCCGGCCACCTCGAGCGGTCCACCGCGCACGTGCAGCTCGTGGACGAGCGCCGGCACGGTCGGCGGGAGCTGGAGATCGGCGACCAGGATCGGCGCACCGCTGCGCGTACGGCGCGCGGCCAGCACCCAGGCGGTGCCACCCCCGAACGTCACGTTGCGCGCGAGGTCGCGGCCGGTGGCCCGGCCCGGTGCGGCGCCGACGCCATTCACCTGGCCGAGTCGCGCCCGGTCGAGGTCGGCCGGGTTGGTCGGCGGCACCTCGACGCCCTGCACGCCGAGCCCCGTCGGCTTGAAGGGCCGCGCGAGCACACCGCCGAGCGACTGGATCAGGTCGTCGAGCACGAGGTTCGTCTCGAGCTGATTGCCCATGCCCCACGCGAGGAGCTTGAACACCGCCAGCGAGTCGATCTCGGTCCAGAGATCGAACGACTCGCGGCGCGTGTCGACGCCATGGGGGGGCGTCGCGATCCCCGCCCGAATGCGCGCGAGCCGGCCGTTCACGCCGGTCGCGTAGCTCGACAGCACCTGCCGCGTGGCCGGGTCGAGCGTCTCGAGCTGGCGTGCCGCCAGCCCGGCGAAGTCGACGGTGCGGGCCAGCCGGTCGGCGTCGAGGCCGCCGTCGCCGACGATCTCGGCGGTGCGTCCGCGGGCCAGCCTCCGGAGCCAGAGCATCTGCTCCAGCCGGTCCTGGGCGTGGACGAAGCCGACTGCGATCCAGGCGTCCTCTTCGCGAAGGGCCTCGATGTGCGGGATGCCGCGGTCGTCGCGCAGCACCTCGACGGGCGCTTCGAGCCCGGGCACGGTGAGCCGGCCCGTGGTCTGCGCGAACGCGTCCTTTGCGGCGCGCTGCTGCTCCGCGCGTTGGAGCGCGACCGCACCGGCCGCAACCAGCGCGACGACCGCCACGAGTACGGCGGCGCCGGCGCGAGCGAGCGCGCGGTTCTGCAGCTGCGCCCGACCCTCGTCGGACGGGCTTCCCGGTTGATCTCGAAGCACGAACCCCCCCAAGGGCCGAAACGGACCACTCAGTGTAGCGGCGCGCGGGGCCCGGCCATTGAGGGGGAGATGGGGCGAAGATTGGGCCCTGTGACACGGCGCACCCCGCCCCTCTGGACCTCACCCGATCGGGACCCACTCTTCGCCGCAATCCCATTGAGACGCCGTCGGGGCGCGGGTACCCTGCGCCGCCCTGCGCTCGCCCTCCCCCCGCTGACAGGCCGCATCCGCCGGCCGAGGAGCCCCCTCGACGTGGCAGTCCGCTCCCTGGATGACCTTCTCGCCGCGACGCCCGGCGTCGCTGGCCGCAGGGTCTTCGTACGCGCCGACCTGAACGTGCCCCTGAAAAATGGGGCCATCACCGACGACACCCGCATCCGCGCCTCGCTGGGTACGCTGCGCCGGCTCGTGGAGGCAGGTGCGCGCGTGATCGTGGCCTCGCACCTCGGGCGGCCGAAGGGCCAGCGCAGCGACGCGATGTCGCTCGCCCCCGTCGCCGAGCGGCTCGCCGAGCTGCTCGGCTGCCCCGTCGCCTTCGCCCCCGACTGCATCGGCCCCGAGGCCGAGAAGGCGGCCGGGGCGCTCGCCGACGGCGAGGTCCTGCTGCTCGAGAACCTGCGCTTCCACGCCGGCGAGACGAAGAACGACGAGGCCTTCGCGGCCGGGCTCGCAAGGCTCGCCGACGCGTACGTGAACGACGCCTTCGGCACCGCACACCGCGCTCATGCCTCGACGGCCGGCATCGTCTCGCACGTGGCCGACGCCGCGGCGGGCGAGCTGCTCGCGCTCGAGATCGAGCATCTCTCGGTGGTGCTCGAGCCGGAGCGGCCGCTGCTCTGCCTGCTCGGTGGCGCGAAGGTGTCGGACAAGCTCGGCGTACTCGAGGCGCTCGCGCCCCACGCCGACGTGCTCGCCGTGGGCGGGGCCATGGCATACACGTTCCTCGCGGCGAAGGGCGAGCCAGTCGGCGATTCGCTGGTGGAGGCCGACCGCATCGAAGACGCACGCCGCGTGATGAGCGCCGCCGAGGCGAGCGGGCGCACCCTGCTCCTGCCGACCGATCACGTCGTGGCCAGCGCGTTCGATGCGCCCGACACGGCCGAGACGGTGACCTCGATCCCCGATGGCCGGATGGGCCTCGACATCGGCCCCGATACGGCGGCGCGCTACGGCGAGGCGGCGACTGCGGCGCGCACGATCCTCTGGAACGGGCC
>CAYYSY010000112.1:0-3777 GCA_964474355.1 uncultured Spirochaetaceae bacterium
TTCTTGTGGGTGTACGAGAAGTCCGTGTGCCTCGTGATCGTCTCGCGGAACGCCACCTGCGGCTGGCCGGTCTCGACCTCGCAGCTGTACTCGCGCTTCATGCGCTCGACGTACACCTCGAGGTGCAGCTCGCCCATGCCGCTGATGACGGTCTCGTTGCTCTCCGGGTCGACGGAGGCGCGGAAGGTCGGGTCCTCGCGGACGAAGCGGCCGAGCGCCTTGCCCATGTTGTCGGAGGACTTCTGGTCGACCGGCTTGATCGAGAGCGAGATCACGGCGTCCGGCACGTGCATCGACGTCATCGCGAAGTTGACCGTGCCGTCGGTGAACGTGTCGCCCGAGGCGCAGTCGATGCCGAAGAGCGCCACGATGTCGCCCGCGCTCGTCGACTCGATCTCCTCCATCTCGTCGCTGTGCATGCGCACGAGGCGGCCGACCTTCACCTTCTTGCCGGTGCGCGTGTTGATGATCGAGTCACCGCGCTTGAGCGTGCCCTGGTAGACGCGCAGGTAGGTCAGCTGTCCGTAGCGGCCGTCCTCGAGCTTGAATGCCAGGCCGACGAAGGGCTTGGACGGATCGGTCTCGATCATGACCTCGGCCTCGTCCTTGTCGAGGTCGACGCCCTTGTTCTCGACCTCGGTCGGGTCGGGCAGGTAGGCGGTCACTGCATTGAGCAGCGTCTGGACGCCCTTGTTCTTGTAGGCGGAGCCCAGGAACACCGGCGTCAGCTCCATCGAGAGCGTGCCCGCCCGGATCGCCCGGTTGATCTGCTCCTCGGTCGCGTTCTCCTCGAGGACGGCCTCCATGAGCTCGTCGTCGAACATCGAGACCGCGTCGAGCATCTCCTCGCGCGCCGTGGCGGCCGCGTCGGCCATGTCGGCGGGGATCTCCTCCTCAACAATGTTCTCACCGTTGTCGCCGTGGAAGCGGATCGCCTTCATCTTGATCAGATCGACGATGCCCCCGAAGTCGTTCTCGAGGCCGATCGGCAGCTGACACATGACGGCGTTGTGGCCGAGCTTCTCACGCAGCTGGAGCGTCACCTTCGCCGGGTCGGCGCCGGAGCGGTCGAGCTTGTTGATGAAAGCAATGCGCGGGACGCTGTACCGCTTCATCTGGCGGTCGACGGTCATCGACTGCGACTGCACGCCGGCAACGCCACAGAGGATCAGCACCGCGCCGTCGAGCACACGCAGCGAGCGCTCCACCTCGATGGTGAAGTCGACGTGGCCGGGCGTGTCGATGATGTTGATGTGATGCTTGTCCCACTCGCAGTAGGTCGCGGCGGAGGCAATGGTGATGCCGCGCTCCTTCTCGAGCTCCATCGAGTCCATCTTCGCGCCCACGTCGTCCTTGCCGCGGACCTCGTGGATCGCGTGGATCTTCCCCGTGTAGTAGAGGATGCGCTCGGTCAGGGTGGTCTTCCCCGAGTCGATGTGAGCGCTGATGCCGATGTTGCGGACCTTGCTGATGTCGCCGAGCATGATTCGCCTCGCGTTGGCTGTGCAGGGCTTCCCGGGTGAGCGGGAAGCGGGTTGCAGGAGTGGCGTCCGGGTCGCGGGCGCCGACTGGATCTCGACGGCCGCGCGGAGCCCGATGGGTCGGAGCGCTGTCGCGCTTTCGGGGGGAACACGGGTTCTTGCGGGCGCGCAAGTTAGCGGGAGGCCGCCGCTTTTGCACCCCCGGCCGCCTGCATCGGCCGGTGGCAGCACCGCCTTCACACAGTCTTCCCCAATAATCTGGACCCCTGGGGAACCAGACCTCCAGTCACTCGCCCGAGTCACCCGAAGCGCTCGAGGCCCGCTGGAGCCACGCCAGGCTGGACCGGGCGTAGTGGGCCTCGGCCGCCGCATCGTAGGCATGGGCGGGCCCCACCACGCATGCGCGCCGCGCATCGCAGCGCTCGCCGCAGGTCACGCCGGCTCGGCGCGTGCGCGCGCAGGCCGCCGCGTCGAAGCCCTCGGCCGACACCGCGCCACCCGGGCAGGCCGAGATACACGGCGCTGTGCAGTCGAGGCATGGGCTGGCAGCAGGGGGGGCATCGGCGCTGGCCGTCGTCGATGAATCGGCCGCGACCCGTACGGGCCCGTCGAGCGAGGTCAGCACCAGGCCACGCACCGACCACCACGGGCCGTACACCGGGTGCAGCAGCAGGCCGAGCCGGCCGCGGACGCCGAGCCCGCACGCCTCGGCCAGGGCCACGAAGTCCGCGAAGACGGGCGCGCCTCCGGAGTCCGAGCGCCGGTCGGCGTAGAGCCAGGCCCGGGCGACGCCACCACTCGCAGCCTCGATCGATCGCGTGACCCGGGCGAGCACGTCGGCAGCGAAGTCGTCCGCGGGATCGAGGCCGCCCTGCCCCGCCGCGGCCTCGAGCCACGCCCGCTCGAACCCGCCGCCGCCGGTGCCGAGTACGATCGCACGCCGGGCACCGGGCGCGGCCAGGTCGCTTCGCCAGGGGGGCGGCACACGTGTGTCGTAGTCGTCGATTGCGAGGGCGCCGGCCACGTTGAAGCCGGCGGCCTCGAGCTGCGCCGCCGCTGCAGCGGGCAGGCCGTAGCCCCGCGGCGTCGCGCTCTCAGGCGAGCTTCGCCCCATCGCCCAGCCCGCACTCTGCGGCCTTCTGCTTCGGGCCGTCGCCGACGCGCAGCTTCTGCACGCCGATCACGCCCCCCGCCACGGCGATCCGCAAGCGCTCGCCGTCGCTGTCCAGGCCGAGCACGCTGCCGGCCTCGGCACCCGGGTCGCCCGCCTCGAAGCGCGCGCCGAAGAGCCGCACTTCGTCGCCTCCGAGCGTGGCTCTTGCACCGGGCGCCGGATCGCAGCCGCGCACGAGCCGGTCGATCTCGACGCCGGGCTTCGACCAGTCGATGCGCGCGACGTCGTCATCGACGAGACCCTGAAAGCTCGCGCCCTCCTCGGTCTGGGGCGTCGGCTTCGCCGTGCCCGCGGCGACCGCCTCGACCGCCTCGACCATCGCCTCGACGCCGAGCGGATAGAGCTTGTCGTAGTAGAGGGAGACCGTGTTGTCGGTGGGCGCGATGGGCACCCCGCCCTTCTGCACGACGAGCGGCCCGGTGTCGACGCCCGCGTCGACCTGGAACACGCTGACCCCGCTCTCGGTCTCGCCCATGATGATCTGCCACGCGAGCGCGTTGCCCCCGCGATATGCGGGCAGGAGCGAGGGGTGGAAGCAGAGCGAGCCGAGCCGCGGCGCATCGACGATCACGGGCGGGAGGATCGCCGTCGTGAAGGGCATGAGGTTCAGGTCGGCGCCGGTCGCGAGGTACTCGTCGACGCGCTCGGTGATCGGCTCACCCGTGCCCTTGCGGCGATAGGCCTTGTAGCGGAAGAGCGGCCACGCGCGTTCCTCCGCCAGCTCGGCGAGGGGATCCGGCCTGCCCTTCGAGGGCGGGACGTGGACGGCGACGATCTCGTGACCGGCATCCGCGATGCGCGCGGTGACGTCACGACCGAAGGGAGCTTGTCCGAAGACGGCGATCCGAAGCGACATGGCGGCATCCTACCGCAGCCGTTCGGGGTGCCGGAGCCTGGGGGAAGAGGCTACTGGCGCGGCCTACTGGCCTTCGCGCAGACGGAACGTGATGAACCCGTGGGTCGGGTCGTACGGAGAGAGCCCGACGGTCACGCGGTCGCCCGGGATCACCCGGATGCGGAACCGGCGCATGCGACCCGAGAGCTGAGCCGTCACGACCTGACCCGACTCCAGCGTGATCTGGTAGCGACCACCGCCGAGAATCTTGTCGACCGTGCCGGTGG
>CAYYSY010000113.1:0-4456 GCA_964474355.1 uncultured Spirochaetaceae bacterium
ACGATCGCTGCGTGTCGCGCTGAGCCAGGGCGGCGCCCCGCGCGACCACTACGCGTCGCGCTGAGCCAGGGCGGCGCCCCGCACGATCGCTGCGTGTCGCGCTGAGCCAGGGCGGCGATCGGCGCCCCAGGCACGCCAGGCGACGCACCCCACGTATACTGGGTCGACCCGATCGACGAGGCCGCCTCCGTCCAGAGGCAGAATGCGGCGGCGCACCTCGACGTCCGCCGCCAATGCGGACCGCTCCCGGAGCTCCGTCATGCCCCCGCGGCCGACCCCCATTCGCGCAACGCACAGACGCCTCGCTGCCGCCTCCCTCGTGGTCCTCGTCTGGTGGCTCGCCGGGCCCTTCGCCTCCATGGCCGCCGCGGACGGCTACATCCCCGTCGAGGAGTGGCACGGCGAGGATGGGCTCTCGGGCAACGACATCTACGACCGCGTGATCGACAACCGCTTCGACGCCTCGACCCAGCTCCTCAGCATGAGCTCCAAGGATCGCGGAAGCCATCGCCAGTACGTCGAGCTCGAGGTGAAGTACATGCGCGGCGCCGAGGGCAGCGACGTCACGTCGCGCTCGATCGCGAAGTACACCCGCCCGATCGACCTGCTCCACATGGGCTACCTGGTCATCAACAAGAGCACCGGCCCGAACGACCAGTTCGTCTACCGGCCGAGCACACGCAACGTCCGCCGCATCAACGCCCGCACCGAGGCGATCTCGGGGACCGACTTCACGCTCGAAGACGTGGTCCCCCAGGAGGCCGAGGACGCCGACCACTTCCGCATGGCAGACACCGAGTACAAGGGAAAGCCGGCCTGGGTCGTGACGGTGGTGCCGCACGAAGACACGCGGAGCATGTACTCCAAGTTCGTCGTGACGATCGAGAAGGAGCGCGCGGTGCCGCTCGAGACCGACTACTGGGACGACCGCGGCGTCCACATCAAGCAGCTCCGCGCCGACCCGCGCTCGATCGAGGCGTTCACCAGCGAGCAGGACGGCGCCGAGAAGCGCATCTACGTCGTGCGCCGCTCGAAGATGATGCACCTCAAGCGCGAGAGTCAGACCGTGCTGAACGTGCTGCACTTCGAGCCGAGCCCGGCGCTCACAGACCGCGATTTCAGCCAGCGCGAGCTCACCGCCGGGCGCTGAGCGCCGCGGTTCAGGGCCCGGCCTCGGCCTCCGCCTCCCCCTCGATCGGCACCCAGCGAGCGCGGAAGCGCTTCGGGCCCTGCCCTTCGATTCGTCCGCACGGGCAAGCGCCATCCTGCCGCTTCGCCCGACACACATCGGCCGACTCGACCCGCACCAACACGCCGCTGTCGTCGCTGAAGAGCAGCATGCGTGTCCCGTCCTCGGACACCACGAAGCTTTGCACGTCGAGATCCGCCGGCAGCGCCCGGCCCTTCGTCGGGGGCGACGTCGGGTCGCCCGACCAGCGGTGCAGCTGGTAGCCGCTCGCCTCGCCGACCTTGCCCGATACGATCAGGTACTCGCCGCGCGCGGGCACCCACCCGAGGGCGCTGATGCCGCGGCCGCCGAGCACGAGCTCGAACGGAGCGCCGAAGACGGGCACGTCGCCCGTGACCACGGCCGCCGGGTTCTCGAGGGGAACGATGAAGGCCTTGCTGCCCCGGTACGGGTTTCGAAGGGCGATCCACAGGGTCTGGCCATCGGGGGCCATTGCGAGGCCCTGGATGTCGATCCCGCGCAGAACGGGCGAGAGGTGCTCGAGCTTGCGGTACTGCGGCATGATCGCGTTGCGGAAACCCGAACGCTTGATCTTCTCGTCGGTGGACATGCGGTGCGCGAGGTCGAGGACCGGCTGACCGTAGGGCGCGAGGGTCTGGCTCCCCTTGTACGGCTTCACCGACATCGCGAAGAGCCGGCGTCGATTGGGTCGTGTCTCACCATCTTCACGACGCGCGTGCGAGCCGATCCAGTAGGACATGCCCTCGCCGAGGGTCGCCCCTTCGATGGCGGAGAAGTTGCGCTGACTGAACTGGTTGACCTGGAGAAACTTGTAGAGGTTCTGGGTCGCGCGTGGCTTGTGAAGCAGTGACTGGCTCGAGTCGACCTCTCCGGCTTCGTTGCGCACGACGAGCTCATCTGGCTCGACCAGGCTGTAGGTGCGGAGGAAGTTGTCGTCGTCGCTGCCGATCACGACCCGGCCGCGGTCCAGCGCGATCGCAGCCGAGGCGCCGCACGTCCCCCAGAAATGCATCGTGGTGGGATCTTCGTCGGCCGGCACGCTCGTGAGCGCCTTCGCCGCCGGCCTTCGCTCACGCTTCATTCTCCGCTGCTTCGCGGCCTTCGGCGTGGCCTCCGCGGCATCGGGGGCCGCCTGCGCCTCCTCGCTGGGCGCGCCCTCATCTACGGACTCCGCCGGGCCGGCGAGCGCCAGAGAGAGTGATAGTCCGAAGCAAGCCAGAAATGACACGAACTTCCGCACGGTGCTGATTCCTTCCGTCTGCCCATCGTCGCCATCGTCCAACGGGTCACGCAGGTGAGAGGCTATCTCACAAATCCCTCGGCCAGCGACGTGCCATGGCAGTGAAGACGTTCCGACGGGATGCGATTCGCGCGCCCGCAGCCGCCCCGCGCCGCACCTTCGATCCCGGCCCGTGCGCCCCGGAGCCATCGCGCCTCATGCAAGGCCCCGCGGCGTCCGATGTAGACGAGTGGAGTAACGGTAGTAGACGGTATTAGACGAGAAACGAGCCGGATCGGTTCGCGCGGTGTGTCCGCCCGGACCACCCCGGACCGGACGCCCCCCACCCCGGAGACACAGGTCATGACCGACCCCGACGACGCGCAGCAAGGCTCGAACTATCGCGTCGGGCTCACTCGATTCATGGTTCCGCACGCGTCCTTCGACTGGTACGTGCGGGGCATCGGTCTCTCGGCCCTGGCCTTCGGTGCGCTGACCGGCATCGTGTCCTGGGGCTACCACATGCAGCTCTTCGACGCGCTGGGGCTCGCGCACCAGGCTGCCTGGCCGGAGCTCGTCGCCCAGTACGGTCGCCTCTCGCTCCTCGCCGCCGGCGCCGGCGCCGTCACCATGGCGATGTTCATCACCCTCGTCTCGATGTTCCTCTTCCACCGCATCGTGGGCCCCGTCTATCGCTTGAAGCAGCACATGATCGCAGTGGCGAACGGGGAGGACGTCCGCCCGCTGCGCTTCCGCGACGGCGACCAGCTCGCCGACGTGTGCGACGTCTACAACCAGCTCCTCGTGTCGCTCGACGTGATCGAGGCCGAGAAGCCCGACGAGGGCCCGACGCCCCCGGCCTCGGCCCCGTCGGCCTGAGCCCTTCCTGACCCCGCGCCAGCTCCGGTAACGTCCGCCGCGTCTCGAATGACACGGGGGAACGCATGGATCTGCCGCCCGAGCTGCGGACGGCCCTCGACCGGCTGCTCGATGGCGTGAGCGCCTCGGCCCTCGCCCCCGTCGCCGAATCCCAGTCCGATACCTATCGCCACCGGGCCGACCACGGGCTCGGGCGCCTGCTCGTCCGCTCGGAGGTCGACGCCCTCGCGTACGCCGCCTGGCGTCTACCCGCGACCTTTGGCGCGACACGCTCTGCGCTCGACGAGGTCGACCGCCTCATGCCGGGTCTCGCACCCCGCTCGCACCTCGATCTCGGCGCGGGCCCGGGGACGGCCCTCGTCGCCGCCCGCGCCGTCTTCGACACGCTCGAACGAAGCGTCGCACTCGAGGGATCGAAGGCGTTCCGGGCGCTCGGCGCCCGGCTCTTCGACGAGCTCGACACGTCGCTGGGCCCGGCGCCCGAGTGGAGGCCCGTCGATCTCTCGGCGCCCGGCGCGATCGATGCGGCGTGCGCCACGGCGCCCGCGACCGGCGAGCGCTTCGATCTCGTCACGCTCTGCTACGTGACGGGCGAGATTGGCACCGAGTCACGTATGCGCCTCATCGATGACGGGTGGGCCCGTTCGAGCGGCCTCTTCGTGATCGTCGAGCCGGGCACCACGGCGGGCCACGCCCGGCTGATGGAGGCGCGCACCCGGTTGCTCGGGGCCGGCGCCCACGTCGTCGGCCCGTGCCCGCACGAGGCGCCCTGCCCGATCCGCGCGCCCGACTGGTGCCACTTCGCGGTGCGCGTCGCGCGCTCGCGCACGCATCGCCGCGTCAAGGGCGCCGACCTCGGCTACGAGGACGAGAAGTACGCCTGGCTGGCGGTGTCGCGCACGCCCACCGAGCGCGCGGCCGGTCGCGTGCTGCGCCCGGTGCGCGCCGGCAAGGCCGCCGTCGAGCTCGACGTGTGCGGCGACGACGGCCAGGCCGGCCGGCACGCGATGCCGCGGCGAAGCAAGGAGGCGTACCGCGTGGCGAAGAAGCTGCGCTGGGGCGACGCCGTGCCCGCGGAGCTGCTGACCGCCGCCCGGCGCGTCGGCGACTGAGCCGGCACCGCCGCGATCAGACCTCGAGCGTCTTCC
>CAYYSY010000114.1:0-2880 GCA_964474355.1 uncultured Spirochaetaceae bacterium
ACAACGAGATGTCGATCGACCCGAACGTGGGCGCGCTCTCGTCCTACTGTCGCGCAAGCTCTCGGCGCCGATGGTGCGCCGCATGAAGGGCTGGGCCCGGGAGGTCCTGTCGGGCATGCCCGGCGACATGCTGCACTGGGCGCGCAAGGCCGAGGAGTCGCTCAAGGTCTTCTTCTCGCCCGGCCTGCTCTTCGAGGCGCTCGGCTTCCGCTACGTCGGCCCGATCCAGGGCCATCGGATGGACGTCGTGCTCGAGACCCTCGAGAACGCCAAGGAGATGTGCCGCAAGGGCAGCGGTCCGGTGCTCGTGCACGCGCTGACCGAGAAGGGCCACGGCTACGCGCCGGCGGAGGCCGATCCGCACAAGTACCACGGCGTCAGCAAGTTCGACGTGGCGAGCGGCGAGTTCGCACCGAAGAAGCCGGCGGCGCCCTCGTACACGAAGGTGTTCAGCGACACGCTCTGCCGCCTGGCGAAGGAGGACGAGCGCATCGTCGCCATCACCGCGGCCATGGCCTCGGGCACCGGTCTCGATCAGTTCCAGCGCAAGTTCCCCGACCGCTTCTACGACGTCGGCATCGCGGAGCAGCACGGTGTGACCTTCGCGGCGGGCCTCGCCGTCGAAGGGTTGAAGCCCGTGGCCGCCATCTACTCGACCTTCCTCCAGCGCGCCTACGACCAGGTCGTGCACGACGTCTGCCTGCAGAACCTCGACGTGACCCTGGCGCTCGACCGCGCGGGCCTCGTCGGGGCCGACGGCGCCACGCATCAGGGCCTCTACGACATCGGCTACCTCCGCTCGCTGCCCAACGTCGTGGTGATGGCGCCCAAGGACGAGAACGAGCTGCAGCACATGCTCGCGACCGCCATCGGGTACCCGGGCCCCGCGGCGATCCGGTTCCCGCGCGGTGCGGGGGAGGGCGTTGCGCTCGATCCCGACATCAAGGCTGTCGCGCTCGGCGAGGCCGAGCTGCTGCGCGATGGCGACGACGTGCTGATCGCGGCCTATGGCACCGTGGTGCACCCGGCGCTCGACGCCGCCCAGGAGCTCGCGAGCCGGGGGATCTCGGCCGCCGTCCTGAACGCGCGCTTCGTGAAGCCCCTCGACCTCGAGCGCCTGCTGCCGCTGGCGGAGAGGTGCCGGGCGATCGTCACCGTCGAGGAGCACGCGACGCAGGGCGGCTTCGGGAGCGCCGTGCTCGAGGCGCTCTCCAAGGCCGGCATCCGCAAGCCGTGCCGCGTGATCGGCGTGCCCGACGAGCTCGTCGAGCACGGCGAGACCCGCGAGTCCGTCGGCCTCGGGTCGGGCGACATCGTGGAGATCGCGGCACAGCTGCTCGAGCCCTGATGCCGGCTGATGAGCCGGCGGGTGGCCGCCACGGTCGGACGCCGGCCGCTCAGCGGAGACCCCGCCTCGACGAGCGCGTCCACGCCGAGGGGCTCGCCGAGTCGCGCACCCTGGCGCGCTCGTTGATCCTCGCGGGCCGCGTCCTCGTGGACGACGAGCCCGTCGACAAGCCCGGCACCCGCGTCGCCGACGAAGCCGTGCTGCGGCTGAAGGGCGCAGCCCGCCGCTACGTCTCGCGGGGCGGCGACAAGCTCGCGGGCGCGCTCGACGATCTCGGCGTCGATCCCACGGGTCTCTCCTGCCTCGACGTCGGCGCCTCGACCGGGGGCTTCACCGACTGTCTGCTCCAGCATGGGGCGCGGCACGTGGTGGCCGTCGACGTCGGGCGTGCGCAGCTTCACGAGCGGCTCGCGCGGGACGAGAGGGTGACCTCGTTCGAGGGCACCCATGCTCGGGACCTCGCGGATCTGGACGTCCCCGCCGGCATCGAACCCTTCGAGCTGGTCGTGGTCGACGTCTCGTTCATCTCGATCCGAAGGCTGCTCGAGGCGATCGCAGGGCGGGCTGCGCAGGCGGATCTGCTCCTGCTCGTGAAGCCCCAGTTCGAAGTCGGCCGCGAGCGGGTGGGCAAGGGCGGCGTCGTGCGCGACGCCGCGCTGCGGCAGGCGTCGGCGGACGAGGTCGTGCAGGCGGCCGAGGCACTGGGCTACCGCGAGATGGCGCGCGTCGACTGCCGGGTGCCGGGACCGAAGGGGAACGTGGAGATCTTCGTGCATCTGACGCGCAGCGAAGCGCGCTAGCTGCCGGCACAGTGCTCGAGTCGATCGTGCCGTCGGTCGATGAGAGGCCCATGAGCTATACCTTGGCCGCGCCGCCAGACCTTGGCCGCGCCGCCAGCGAGCGCGCCTGGAGCGACCGACCATGATCGACGTCACCGAAACCGCCGCCGAACGCATCCACGCCCTGCTCGAGGAGGAGGGCAAGCTCGAGAGCCATCGCCTTCGCATGAAGGTGGTGGGCGGTGGATGCTCCGGGCTCCAATACCAGCTCTCGTTCGACGACGCGCTCCGTGACGTCGACAGCGAGATCGAGGCGCACGACGTCCGCGTCGTCGTCGACGAGAAGAGCGCCCTCTATCTCATAGGCTCGGTCCTCGACTTCGTCGACTCGCTCCAGGAGTCGGGCTTCAAGATCGAGAACCCGAACGCGTCGAACACCTGCGGCTGCGGTCAGTCCTTCGCGGCCTGAATCCTTCTCTTCTCCGTCTCGACGGGCGGACTGAGAGGCCCGGTGGCCCCCGAAGCGCCGATCTATCTCGACCATCAAGCCACGACGCCGCTCGACGAGCGCGTCTTCGAAGCGATGCGCCCCTGGCTCGAAGGCGGGCCGCGCGGCGACTTCGGCAACCCATCGAGCGCGAGCCACGTCTACGGCTGGCGCGCCGACGCCGCCGTCGAGGATGCGCGAGAGCGCCTCGCCGCGACCCTCGGCGCCGAGCCCCGCGAGATCGTCTTCACGAGCGGCGCCACCGA
>CAYYSY010000115.1:0-5444 GCA_964474355.1 uncultured Spirochaetaceae bacterium
GTGTTCTCACGCGCGCTCCAGCTCTTCGTCGAGCGCGTGCTGCCCTCGCTCGGTCTGGAGCGCGTGCGGGTCGAGTCGTATGGGAGCTGGGTTTCCGACGAGCGCCAGCGCCACCTTCCGGAGCTGCCTACGCGGCGGCGCGAGACGACGCCATCGCTCGTGCAACGCATCAAGCTCCACCCGTTCATCGCGTATGCGCTCGAGCGCCACGTGGCCGCCCGCCCCGGCGACTCCAACTGGGTACAGGTGGTGGACGACTGGGCCTCGATCATGGTCGACGGCGAGGCGCTGCGCGACGCGGTTCGCGAGCTCGGCGCCCCGGACGTGAGCGAGCAGGACGTGAAGCGCTTCGTCGAAGATCAGCACCCCCACGTCGAGCGGGTGCAGGCGGTGCTCGCGGGCGAGATCGACCACGACGCCGAGCTCGACTACGAAGACGATGCGCTGCTGCTGCGCGCGTGGCAGCTGAGGGTGGGGCCGCTGCGCACAGCGGGGCGGCGCGCGCATGCGCTGCGCCATCTCGTGATCGACGAGGTGCAGGACTTCTCACCCGTGGAGGTGCAGGTCCTGCTCGGTTGCCTCGCGCCGAACGCCACCATCACGCTCGCGGGCGACACCCAGCAGAGCGTGATTGGCCATAGCGGCTTCACGTCGTGGGCGAGCTTCTTCGGGCACCTCGGGCTGGAGGGCACCGAGCTCGAGACGCTCCGCGTCAGCTACCGCTCGTCGGATCGCGTCATGTCGTTCGCTCACGCCGTGCTCGGTCCGCTTGCCGAGGAGCCCGAGCCGCCCGAGACGACCCGCGAGGGACCGCCGGTCGAGCTCTTCCGGTTCACCGACCGAGGCGCCTGTGTGGCCTTCCTCGCCGATGCGCTGCGCGAGCTCGCGGGCGCCGAGCCCATGGCCTCGGTGGCGATCCTCGCCCCGGACGGCGCGAGCAGTGCGCACTACTACGAAGGCCTCGCGCGCTGCGAGCTGCCGCGCTTGCGGCACGTCGTCGACCAGGACTTCAGCTTCGAGGCCGGCGTCGAGGTGACCGACGTCGAGCAGGTGAAGGGCCTCGAGTTCGACTACGTGATCGTCGTCGACGTCGACGCGACGCACTATCCCGAGAACGACGCCTCGAGGCGACGCCTGCACGTGGCGGCGACGCGCGCGATCCATCAGCTCTGGCTCACCTGCATGGGCACGCCATCCCCGATGGTCGCGGAGCACGTGGCCTCACAAGCTCGCGGCTGACGTGCAGCGGGCGAACGCCCGCGCGCTTCGCTACATCTGCGTCGCCCCCAGGAGGAATTCCCGATGACCTTCCGAGCCGGCGACCGGGTTCGCATCAAGGCGAAGCAGAGCGAGTACACCGGCTGCCGTGGCACCGTGACGGCCGACCCCAGCGCGACGGAGCAGGGCGTGCTGCCCTTCGGCTACTACGTTGCAATCGATGGAGAGGTCGGCGCACCGCGACCCTTCCTCGTCGAGGATCTCGAGCGCCTGCAGGGCGCGCGGGTGCGCCGCGTCGCAGTCGACGAGAAGACGTCGCTCACCGGCGCGTGATCGCCGCGCTCGTCCACACCCCGTGATCCACAGTCTCTCGCTGCAGCCGCCGGGCCCCGGCCTCCACGAATTCACGCAAGACCTCGCCCGGGTCGTCGCCGACTCGGGCGTCGAGGACGGGCTCTGCACGGCCTTCGTCCAGCACACCTCGGCCAGCCTGGTGATCCAGGAGAACGCCGACCCGTCTGCGCGGGTCGACCTCGAGCGCTGGCTCGAGCGCCTCGTGCCCGAAGGCGACCCGATCTACACCCACACCACCGAGGGGCTGGACGACATGCCGGCGCACGTGAAGGCGGCGCTCACGGCGACGAGCCTCTCGATCCCGGTGGAGGGCGGGCGGCTCGGGCTGGGCACCTGGCAGGGCGTCTTTCTCTGGGAGCATCGGCGGCGGCCCGGCATGCGCCGGGTGCTCGTCCACGTAGGGCCCTGATCGCAGGAGAGGAGGGCAGACGCCCCCCCCTCTCAGGTCGTGGCCCGGATCGGCCGATGCAGGGCCCCATGAAGGCACACGCTCGGAAATCCGTCCTCATGGCGCTCCTCGCGGCGCTGGTGACGACGCTCGGCGGCTGCAACGAGATCAGCGGCATGCTCGACGCCGGCGCGGGCAAGGGCAAGGACGAGCCCAGCAAGGCGAGCGACGCGCCCACCGGCGCCCAGAGCGCACGCGAGAAGCTCGACGCCTACTACGACCGCGAGCCCCGCACCGTCGAGCAGGACCCGAACGACCCGATCGTGTCCTGCCGGCTCTCGGGGAGCACCCAGTTCATGCGAAAGAACGACTGCGTGCTGCGCGGGGGCTCCGCGAGCTGACCTCGCGCGTGGCGCGGTGTGATGGGATGCCGCCCCGCGGAGGCGCGGCCTCTACTCGGGCCGCTCGCCGATGATCGTCACGCGCTCCATCACACGCCGCCGCGGCCAGTAGTCGTTGACCGCGTAGTGCTGGGTCACGCGATTGTCCCAGAACGCGACGCTGTCGTTCTCCCAATGGAAGCGGACCTGATACTCGGGGTAGGTCGCCTCGCGAACGAGCTCGGCGAGCAGCGCTTCGCTCTCGGCCGGCTCCATGCCCTCGACGTGGCTCGTGAAGATCGCGTTCACGTAGAGGCACTTCTCGCCCGTCTCGGGGCTGGTGCGCACGAGGGGATGACGCGCAGGCGGGAACTGCTCGCGGCGTGACTCGCGCTCCTCCTCCGAGAGCAGCACGCCGAACGAGTTCATGAAGTCGTGTACGCAGACGAGGTCGTCGATGCGCTCCTTCATGTCGTCCCCCAGGCCCTCGTATGCGGCGACCATGTCGGCGAAGAGCGTGTCGCCACCGACAGCCGGCACCTCGACCGCACGCAGGATCGAGCCGAGGGAGGGCACCTCTCGCCAGCTGACGTCGCTGTGCCACTGGTTCTCGTAGCCCGCAACGTCCTGCCCCTTCTCGAAGCGGATCACCTCGTCGTGGCCGTCCTTCGTCGGCAGGAAGGGATGGTCCTCGATCTCGCCGAAGCGCTCGGCGAAGGCCTTGTGCGCATCGGTCGTGAGGTCCTGGTCGCGAAAGAAGAGCACCTTGTACTCGAGCAGCGCGCGGCGGATGTCATCGACGGTGGCGTCGTCGGCCCCGGCGAGCTGCACGCCCTCGACCTCGGCACCGAGGCTCACGCCGAGGGGCTTCACCTTGAACGTGTCGAAGTGGAGCGCGTCGAGCGCCTCGAAACGCTTCGCCAGATAGGGGCGGGGACCGACCTTCACACGGCTGAGCATCGGTGAGCTCCTGGCGGGGCCTACCCGCGGCCTGTGGCAGAACGTCGACGAGAGTGCGTCACGAACCGCGCCACTCTACTCGCCCGGAGAGCCGGCGCGCAAGCACCAGCCGCGCGTCAGTCGCCGGAGGCGCTCGCGTCCTGGATCGCCTTCTCGATGACACCGATCAGCCCGGCGGCGCGCGGGTAACCCACGTACTGCGTGAGGAAGATCAGGCACTCGCGCAGCTGATCCGGCTCGAGCTCGCCGTTCTTGAGCGCCGCCTTCGACTGGATGCCGAAGGTCATCTGCTCACCCAGCGCCGCGATCGCACCGAGCAGCAGCAGCCGGCGATCGCGCATCGACAGCGCGTCACGGGTCCAGACCTCGGCGAAGAGCTGCTCGAGCATCAGGTCCGAGAATGCCATCGCCCCCTTCGGCGGCGTGATCACATCACCTGCGTAGACCTCCTTGATCTTCGCCGCGCCTCGCTCCCAGCGTTCGTCGTCGCCCATTTCGTCTGCTCCTCGTGAGCCTCTGGCTCGGCTCTCGTGTCTCGTTCTCTTGGTTGATGGGTGCGCTACGCGCTCTCTTCGGTGAACGCGCGCAGCAAGGTGTCCTTCAACAGGTCGAGCTCCTCGCGGCGGATACGGGTGGTCGGCCCTTCGAGCATCCTCATGGTCGCGAGCCCCGAGAGCACCGAGATCGTGTAGTGCTGCAGCACGAGCCGGCGGCGTGCCGGCAGCTCGACCTCGGCGAAGAGCTCCGTCCAGATGTCGTTCCAGGCGCCCAGCATCTCGCCTCGCCAGAAGCCGTCGCCGTCCGCCGGCTCCTCGGCGGTGAAGTTCAGCAGGATCTCGAACGAGCTTCGATAGTCGTCGCTCGCGAAGTGCTCCCAGGCGTGGTCGATGAAGGCCGAGACCCGATCCGCCAGCGCAGGTGTGTCGCGGTCGATCACCGAGAGCCGCTCGGCGAAGCGGGCGAACGAGTCCTGCAGCACCGCGACGAGGATGCCTTCCTTGCCGCCGAAGTGGTGCTGCACCGCGCCCCAGGTCACCCCGGCGCGCCGCGCGATCTCCGCCGCCGTCGTCTTCTGGAAGCCGAGATCGGCGATCGCCTCGACCACCGAGGTCATGATGCGGGCCCGGGTCTCGGCCGTGCGTTCGGCGTGGGTGCGACGGCCACGGGCCGGCTCGGGTGTGCCGGCGGCGGGGGCGGACGTGCCGCTCGAGGTCTCGTCGGCGGGCTGGGCCATGCCGTGTCTCGCTCCGATCGCGTCCCACGCGCGCACACCACGGGTGCGCCTCGACGCAGCACGCTATCACAGTTTACATTGCACGCGCATGGTAAATGCCTTAGGGTGGCGAGCGTGCCATCCCCATGAGCGCGAGCGCACGCCCGCATGCATCGGACGTGCTGGAGGACGCAGCGATGCACTACGACGGCATCGAAGGCAAGGTCGCCATCGTCACCGGATCCGGCGGCGGCATCGGTGAGGCGTATGCGCGCGGGCTCGCCGCGCACGGCGCGAAGGTGGTCGTCGCCGAGATCGACAAGGCCGGCGGCGAGCGGGTCGCAGCCGCGATCGCGAAGGACGGCGGCGAGGCCAGCTTCGTCCACGTCGACGTCGGCTCGGTCGACTCGACCCTCGCCATGGCCGAGCAGACCACCGAGCGCTACGGCGGCATCGACTTCCTGGTCAACAACGCCGCGATCTTCGGCACGATGAAGCTCGCCGGGCTGACGAACGTCGACTGGGACTACTACAAGCAGGTCATGAACGTGAACATGGACGGCGCGCTGCTCTGCACGCGTGCGTGCATTCCGTCGATGCGCGAGCGCGGCGGCGGGTCGGTCGTGAACCAGTCGTCGACGGCGGCGTGGATGGGCGTCGGCTTCTACGGCCTCGCCAAGCTCGGCGTGAACGGCATCACCCAGGCCGTCGCACGCGAGGTCGGGCACATGGGGATCCGCGTGAACGCGATCGCGCCCGGGCCCACCGACACGCCGGCGCTCGAGAAGACCGCCGGCGCCGCGGCCGATCACATCGTCCAGCAGCTGCCGCTGTCGCGCATCGGGCAGCCCACCGATCACGTCGACATGCTGCTCTTCCTGCTCTCCGACGCCGCGAGTTGGATCACCGGGCAGGTGATCAACGTCGACGG
>CAYYSY010000116.1:0-7731 GCA_964474355.1 uncultured Spirochaetaceae bacterium
CGCAGCGGCCGGCATCGACCCGCGCTCGCGACCCGAAGACCTCGACGTTTCCGAGTTCCTTGCCCTCGCCGGGGTGGTCGATGGCTGATCAATGGACGGCGGATGCGTATGCGAAGGTCAATCTCGGTCTGGTGGTTTCACGCCTTGGCGCAGATGGCTTCCATCCACTCATCTCTCTGGCCCAGTCGATCTCCTGGTCGGATCGGCTCACGCTCGGTCGCGGCGACGACGACTCCTTCAGCGTCGACGGCATGGAGGAGGCCTCGGATGACAATCTTGCCTGGCGGGCCGTTCTGGCCGTCCGCTCCGAAGCCGGGGCGGACTGGCCGGTCAGGCTGCGGCTCGAGAAGCACATCGCGATAGCCGCCGGCCTGGGTGGTGGCAGCGCCGATGCTGCCACTCGACGGTCGCGAGGCCCTGTGCCACGGCGAGCTCTGCCTCCGCGCGCTCGAGTGCGGCGCGTGCGGCCGCCGCCTCCGGCGTGTCGGCGCGAGGCGCGCCCGCGTGTCCAGCGAGCGCGCCCGGCTGCAGCGCTTCGAGCGCGCTGGCCGCCGCCTCCGCTTCTGCGCGAGCGATCTCCAGTCGCTCGATGGCCCCGATCGAGAGCGGGACGTCGGGGTTGCCCTCGCCCGAGCCGTACGAGTCGCCTATGCCGAACATCAGGATGTCGCGGATCACGACGTCCTTCGTGAGCTCGCGTGTGTCGCCCGCGGCGTCCTCCACGACGAGCGTCACCGAGTAGGTGCCCTCGGCAGGCAGGTCCCACTCGAAGGGCCCGCAGCTCGGCGACTCACCGACCAGCGCACCGTCGATCGTCCAGGCGTAGCTCACGGGGCGCCCGGTCGAGGCGCACGCGTTCAGGTAGACGCGCCACTGGTCGGGGTGCAGCTCACCGTCGACGTAGATCTCGTATTGACCATCTGGCATACGGGGATCGGGCACCGCGAATCGCTCGGGTACCGAGTAGTCGAAGCGGGCCGCGAGGCCCGGCTCGTCCTTCTTGCAGCCGGCGAGCGCCGCGAGGGCGAGCAGGAGCCCGCAGGCGACGAGCGCGGCACGTCGTGTTTCGAGTGTCTTCATCGAGGCACTCCTGCGACGCCCGCCTCTCGGCTCGTTGCCTCGCGTCAGCGTCGGCGGGCGACGGGCTCCTCTACGCGGAAGGTGTCGCCCTTGAAACGATATAGAACGGTCAGGCCCAGGGAGACCCGGTGGGTCGCGCCGGTGTACTGGATCTCGATCGGCTCCTGGTACTCGAGGAGCGACCAGTTGATGTGATAGCCGAACGTGCCGCCCACGGACAGGTGCTTGCCCCGGTGCAGGTTCACGCCCGTGACGAGCCCGGCGCCGGCGTCGAGCTGCGGGACGTTCTGGACGAGCGACCCGCCGTTGCCCCGGAGCAGCGCGCGTCCCGCCGAAATTCGGATGCTGGGCCCGACCCACCAGCGCAGGTCCTCCCTGCGCATGACGGCGAAGCCGAAGATGTTCTCGATCTCGAAGCCGTCGTACTCGAACTCGTCGATCTCGGTGAGGGCCGTCGGCGGCTCGGGGAGCGATACGTCGAACCACGAGTGCTGATAGTTGATGTTCAGCCGGTAGTTGTAGAGCTTGTCCTTCGCGACGGCCGTGTCGAGGGTGAAGCCGAAGCCGAGGTCGTTGCTCGAGAAGTCCATGTCCTCGTAGGTACTGTTGCCGCCAAGGTTCACGTCCTCGCCCGCCCAGGTGCCCGTCCGGTACGAGTACGTGAGATTGGCGCCGAGTCCGAGCGCCGCAGCGGCGCCGGGCAGAAGGAGTGTGGCGGCGAGAATTGCGCCGATCGTGAGCACGTTCTTTCGCATCGGTCCCGTCCTTTCTCAGAGGTCGTCGAGCCGGTTGCGCCTTCTCGAGAAGGCGCGAGTCTACGGTACCGGTCGGTCGTCGCATCGAGAGAGGTCCCGACAAGATGGCGCGCTCGATGTGTGGACGGCTCCACACAACGCCACCGACTCGTCCCGGGTGCGAGCATTTCGAGTGGAACAGGGGGCCAGCGAGTCACCCGCGCGCGATACCGCCCCGGCGACTCCCCCAGCCAGCGGCGGAACGCGCGCTTCGGCGCGCCGCAGGGCCTCAGCGCTGGGCGTCGATCAAGATGCGCTCGCCCACGCGTACGTAGCGATACGCGGCACCGAACGCCTCGGCGAACAGCGCGATGACCTCGTCGCTGCTGTCGTGTCCGCCGACGCCCACGACGCCGAGCCCGCGTTCGCGCAGCAGGGCGAGCTGCGCGTTCACCTCTTCCATCGTGAGTGGCGAGAAAGGACCGCCCCCCGAAGCAAACCTGCGCTGAACGTCGAGGCCGAGCATGCGCATTCGACCCTTTGGCACCGGGAGGTGCAGGCCGCCGATGATGCCGTGGAGCGGCTCGTCGAAGACGTCGTCGTAGCGCCGCAACAGGTTCGGGATCGGCTGGTGCCCGCAGCCGACGATGAGCACGACGCCCAGCCCCTCGACGTTCACGGCGAGCGACTGCTCGTCGATCCAGCCTCCGGCGAGCTGCCGGGGGACGGTGCCCGTCGTCGCGACGCCCCGGCCGATGGGCATCGGCTCGTTCGAGTGGATCGGCTGGATGTCCGGGTAGCTCATCGCGATTGGCACGAACGCGCGTGCGTCGGGATGGGGCAGGGGGCGCTGCTCGACGCCCACCGAGAAGGTGTGATCGCTTTGTCGCTGGAACCCGCCGACGTGATCGAGGTGATTGTGCGAGATGAAGACGGTGTCGACGTCGTCGAGTGAGACGCCGAGCGCCTGCATGTTGTGCTCGAGCGGGGAGGGCGACCGGCCCTGGGCGTTGTGGCCCACGTCGAAGAGGATACGGTGATCGTCCGTCTCGATCAGATACGAGAGGCCGACCTCACCCTGCAGCTCGGCGCTCGCGGTGTGCCAATCGACGAGAGGCAGGATCGTGAGTGACGTCGTCGCGCCGAAGTCGCCCAGACGCGGCGGGCGGTACGCCGCGAACTCCTCGGCGGCTCTCTGCGTGCCGCGGCGCTGCCTGTCCTCGAGGGCGACGACACCGACGACGAGCAACGCGAGGAGCGCGAGCAAGCCCCCGATGGCGATCTTCTTCATCCTTCACTCCCCCCGGTGAGTGGCACCCGGAGCCGTGTCCCGCGCGGAGGAGCGTACACCCGCTCGACCATCCCCGGTGATCGGTCCGGCAAAACACCCCCACGCGTCGATGTGCTGCGCCTGCGATCGCCTCCGTTCCCGCCTAGAGTCACTCGAGGAGGGCGCCAGCGATGCATCGAGCCTTCGATTCTCTCTTCTCTCTCTCGCCTCCTTCCATCGTCGTGGCGATTGCACTCGTGGTGATGCCCGGTGCGATGGGCTGCAGCGAGGGGAGCGCTCCGCCGCCTCCCGCGCCAGTCGCTGAGAGCGCCACGCCGCCGCCGCCCGCGCTCGAGGGGCCGACCGAGGTCCAGCTCGTCGCGTGGATGGAGGCGCACTACTCCGCGACGATCCTCGCCCACGATGCGCTGCAGCAGGGTGATCTCGCGGCCTTCAGCGATCAGCTCGCCGCTGCATCGACGCTCGAGCCACCGCCCGCGATGCCCGAGGCGTGGGCGCCTCTGCTCGCTCGATTCAAGTCGGTGGCGGGTGAGGCCGGTGACGTGGCGAGCCTCGACGACGCAGCGGCCGCGCTCGCGGACGTCGTCGTGACGTGTGGCCAGTGTCATGTGGCGCTCGCCACCGGGCCGGTGTATCCGGCGCCCGCGCCCGATGACGCCATCAACGAGCTCCAGGCCGCGATGTTCGACCACAAGTGGGCGACCGAGCGGCTATGGGAAGGCGTGACCGGCCCCTGGGACGTCGCCTGGGAGCGCGGCGCAGCGGCGCTCGTCGAGACCCGGGTGTTCGGCGACGCGCTCGGCGAGCTCGAAGGCGATCTGCTGCGTCGCGAGCAGGCGCTGCAGGCGCTCGGCCGGGAGGCGCAGCTCGCGACCGGTCACGGTGAGAAGGCCGCGATCTACGGGCGGCTGCTCGCCTCCTGCGGCGACTGCCACCGCGCGGCAGGCATCGAGTTCGACGCGGGGCCCTGACCCCGGTGTCCCCGCCCGGCGTAGTCCGTGACGTGGTCCGAAGATTGGACCCGCCGGCTGGCTGACCGCCGAGACGGCCCTCAAGGCCGCTAGGCGGGGCAGACGGACGTCTCGCACCCCTCTCTCGCGCAGCTCCTCATCAGGTCCAATCCTCGGACCACCCTGGATACGACGACTGGGGAGAGTTCTGGGATTGATCTGAATATCTGATCAGCTATTCATATATTCAATCGAAGGAGCCCCATGCCTGAAGAAGCCCCCGCGCCCGACGCCTGCTCGACCCGGATCGTCGACGCTGCCCGCGTCGAATCCGCGCGAAGCCAGCTGCCGGCAGAGGCCGAGCTCGAAGCGCTCGCCCGACTCTTCCGCCTGCTCGGCGACGTGACACGGACCCGGCTCCTCCACGCGCTGCTCGAGGCCGGCGAGCTCTGTGTCTGTGATCTGTCGGCTGCGACGTCGACACCGGAGACCAACGTCTCGCACGCGCTTCGCCTGCTTCGCACCGCCGGTGTCGTGAAGGCCCGCCGCGATGGCCGGATGGTCTACTACAGCCTCGACGACGCCCACGTCCGCATGCTGCTCGACCTGTCGCGAGAGCACCTGCGTCATGCGAAGGGAGACCGCTGATGGACGCGACCTGGGCCCAGCTGCTTCTCTACTCGAATCTGCTGGCGCACGCGGCGTTGCTCGCAGGCGTCGTGTGGTGCATCGCCTTTCCGGCGCGCCGCGTGTATCCGATGGCGGAGCGCGATGCCTGGTACTTCGCGACATGGACGCTCTTCGGCGTCGTCTTCTTCAGCAACCCGGTGCTCGTCGTGCTCGACTGGAGCTCGGGGCTCTGGCCGGGCGCCCTGCGTTACTGGCTCGCGGGCCCACTCATCGTCGTGGGCGGAGGACTCGTGAGCTGGGGCATCCACACGCTCGGCACGCGACGGACGTCCGGGCTTCCAGAGGCGCTGGTCGCACAGGGGCCGTATCTGCTCACGCGAAACCCCCAGTACGTCGGCGACGCGCTCCTCTTCATCGGGGTGTCGATCGCGGCGAACTCCGAGATCGTCCTGGTCACGCATCTGCTCACTGCGCTCGTGCTGCTGCTCGCGCCGTTCGCAGAGGAGCCTTGGCTCGAGGACCAGTACGGCGATGCCTACGTCCGATATTGCGGGGGAGTCCCGCGGTACCTCTGAGTCCCCACCCCCACCGATTCACGCCCCACTGGAGTCCCCCGTGCCCCGACTCGCCCTCGCACTCATCGTGCTCTGGCTCGTGTCCCTCTTCGTCTACCGCACCGTCGTCCAATGGGCGCGAACGGGGTCGACCGGCTTCAAGGGATTCCACGGCAAGCCGGGCTCGATCCCCTGGATCGCCGGCGTGTCGTTCGCCATCGGCATCGTCTTCGCGGTCGTCTCGCCCGTGGCCATGATCCTCGGCTGGCCCGGCGGCGGGGCGATCGTGGACGACACGCGAGCCCACGCGGTCGGCGCCATCCTGACCGTCGCCGGCACAGTGGGGGCGCTCGCGGCGCAGGTGTCGATGGGGGACGCGTGGCGTGTGGGCGTCGACGAAGGGGAGACGACCCACCTCGTACGCTCGGGTCTCTTCGCCTGGGTGCGGAACCCGATCTTCAGCTTCATGGGGCTGTCGGTGGTGGGCCTGCTCCTGCTCGTTCCCAACGTCGTGGCCGTCTTCGGCGTCGGCGCGGTCGCGCTCGGCGTCGAGCTCCAGGTGCGGTTCGTCGAGGAGCCGTATCTCGCGCGCGTCCACGGCGCCGCGTATCGCGAGTACGCGTCGCGCGTCGGTCGCTTCGTTCCTGCCCTCGGCCGGCTGGATTGACCTGGGCGCCCGGGCGGGCCTCTGGCGCGTTCGCCCCGTCGATTCCCGTCGCGCGGCTCGCGATGAGCGGAGCCCGAAGGGACACGCTACCCACTCCTTCATGCAGAAGCAGGGCATCTGGATCTTCTGGGTCGCGGCGGTGGCCGCGTGGCTCTTCGGCAGCGGCATGGTTGCGACCGTGGGCAAGTGGGCCACCGTGCTCACGCTCGTCGCGCACGTCGTCGAGTTCGTCATCAACCGATCGGTGTTCGAGCGAGCGGGCGGCTCGATGGGACACCATTTCGTGCAGACGATGATCTACGGGCTGTTCCACTGGAAGCCGCTCAAGGAGGGCCTCGACGCGGAGGCGCCCTCGGCGGGGAGCGACTCGTAGCGCTCGGACTGGCGGAGGCCGCGGCGTGGCGACGCTGACGCGCAACCTCTTTCGTGGGACGGACGAGCGGCACTTCGATCTGACGGTCGAAGGCGACTGGCCGCAGGACATCGACGGCTGGCTCTTCAATGTCGGTCCCGACCGCTCGAAGCCCGGCGGGCACTGGTTCACCGGGCAGGGGCTGCTCTGCCGCGTGGGCTGCCGCCCCGACGCGTCGGGACGGATCGGCGTCGACTTCGCTCGCGTCGATACGCCGATGGCGAAGCTGCGCGACGCGCAGCCCGGTCTCTTCCGGCGAAGCGGCGTGCAGGAAGTCTCGCCCTTCGGCTTCTCGAACTTCGCCAACACGAACGTGCAGTCGATCGGCGGACGACTCTTCCTCGGCTACGACGTGGGGCGGCCGGTCGAGGTCGACCCGGAGACGCTCGAGTTCCTGACTCCGGTCGGCGCGAACTCGGAGTGGCTGGTCACCTTGCCCGCGCCCGTCGAGCCCATGATCGCGGTCGCAGCCCATCCCGGTCCCGACTGGGACGAGAGCGCGCTCTTCTTCGCGAACTACCAGAACATCCCGATCGCACCCGATCGGCACATCCGCATCTGTCGCTGGGATCTCGAAGGCACCGTCGAGCACTGGCGACTCGACGACGTCGTGCCCTTCGACTCGATCCACGACGTCAAGGTCACGCGCAGCTTCGTCGTCGTGACCGATCTGCCCTTCGTCGTCGAGCCCTTCGGCCCCGATCCAACGTGCGCGCGCAGGGCAGTGGCCGACTCGACGAACGTGTGGATCGTGCGAAAGGAAGATCTGCGATCGCATCCGCCGGGCTCGGCGGTGCCCTACCGGCACCTGACGGTCCCCATGATGGGCGGACACATGGCCGTCGACTACGCGGACGACGGCTGCGAGCTCGACCTGATCCTCTCGCACCATCCGATGACCGATCTCGGCGCGGGCATCGAGCCCGGCGATCGCGGTCGGTTCACGGGCGAAGCGATCGACGCTGCCTACGAGGGACTGCCCGAGATCGGCAATCAGCCCTCGGGCATCGGCCGCTACCGCATCGACGTCGACGCGGGCAAGGTGACGAGCGCGAAGGTCGCGACCGACCCCGAGCGGTTCTGGGGCGGCGCGCTCTTCACGCAGAACCATCACCTCGCGTCGTCGCGGGAGCACCCCGCTAACCTGTGGGTCAGCGGTGCGGGGCACGACCCGGCGCTCGTCACCGAACGCTGGTGGCAGACGTACGCCGAGGTGCACGAGAACGTCTTCGTCGCGGCTCGCGACTTCCCCGGTGTGGCCAAGCCGGGGGCGCTGGCGCGCTTCGAGCTCGCCGAGCCGCGGCTCGCCGAGCTGTACACGTACGCGGACGGTGCCTTCCCGCACCCGCCGACGTTCGTGCCGCGCGTCGGCTGCAAGCACGACGCGGACGGGTACGTGTTCGTCTTCGTGCA
>CAYYSY010000117.1:0-9607 GCA_964474355.1 uncultured Spirochaetaceae bacterium
GGTGAAGGTGGCCTCGGAGCGCGAGCGGGGGAAGACGCCGGGGCAGCGACTCGGGGTGACCGACAAGCGGTGGACGATCCCGGAGCTGTTGGCGATCAGGCGCTTCGCGACACGAAGGCGACTTTCGAAACGAGTGGCGGACTACTACTGGGGACGCGTGCGGAGTCGGTTCGTACGCGGGGAGCGCGCCTATATGCCGGCCGTCATGACCTGAGCGAGCCCGCCCGCGTGCGTGCCGGAATGGCCGCGCTGAACGGACACGACGGCACCGGTTGTCGCGTTGGCCAGGCCAGGCTCAGGCCTGCATGGGTCCAATCTTCGAACCACGTAACGCATTACTCAAAGCTCGGGCCGCGGCGATGGGCCCCGGAAGCCCATCATCAGCATCGCAACCTCTGCGCGGGTGAAGAGCGGCAGCGTGGCCACGAGGCTGGCACGCTCCTCGTCGTCGTCCATCGCGGCAGCCCGACGGGCGCCCTCCGCCACGATGCGGGAGGCCAGATCCTGCGGCGGCGCCTGCGCGAGCGACGCCGCCGACTCGGCGGCCTCCTCGAAGCGCCCCAGGCGCAGCAGAGACCAAACGACGCGCCTGCGTGTCTGCATGGGTACGCCCGTGTACTCGAGGTCGACGCGATCGATCTCGAGCGCGCGCTCGTAGAGCCCGAGCATCGCGTAGATCGACGCGAGCCTGGGCCTCGCGAAGGCGCGGAGCTCTCGATCGCTTCCATGAGCGGCAGCGGCCAAGCGATCGAAGTTGCGAGGCACGATGCCGTGACCGGTCGCCCATGCGCGATTCGTCGTGACGGCGCGCGCGACGTCGAAGCCGACCGCCGGGTCGAAGGGAATGCCCTGCGCCTCGTAGTAGGCGACGACGCGGTCGAGATTCGCTCGGTTGTTTTCGTCGGCCCTGAGATAGACGGCGCCGTTCAGGTTGCGAAACACCGTCAGCCAGCCCTCCGTGCGCTCGAGGTGCGCGGTCGTGTGGAACCACGGCCTCGCCGAGATCGAGACGCGAGGCAGGCGGATGCCAACGAAGAGGTCGACGTCGTGGCGGTCGAGCAGATCCACGAAGCGCTCGCCGGTGCGCTCCCCCCGGCGCAGCCGAAGCGGGAGGTTTGCGGCGATCACATCGGGCGTGACGTTGAGGGTGCCGTTTACGAGGCTCTTGACGCGAGGAGAGAGGTGACGCCCGGCAAAGCTCGCGACGTGATAGTCGGTGAAGAGCGTCCCCTCGAGCCCCGCGTCGTGGATCATCCACACGAGGTTCGCGTGGTACTTGCCCGCGTGATAGGGCTGCCGATAGCCCGCCCAGCTCGAGGGCAGACCAGCGCGAATCATCGGCCAGGGCCCGATCAGCAGAAAGGCCGGGACGACGGCGACCATGATCGCGGCGACGGTCCAGCGCCGGATCTCGCGATGAGGTGCCGAGAGCTCACCGCTGCGACGAGCTGCATCACAAAATGCGACGAGCGGAAGCAGCCCGAGCCAGAGGAAGCGCACCGCGACGAGGGGCAGCGCACACCCGACCACCGCCAGCGCCAGCAGCGCAGGATCGAAGGATGGCGATGACGTATCGAGGGGCTCGATCCCGCGCCTGGCCCTGCTCCAAGCGAGCAGGATCCAAACGAAGGCCGACAGCGTTGCGAGGACGAGACACCAGAGGATCACCCAGGAAAGCCAGCTCGGCGGCAGATCGACGGGAGGCCAGGCCATGAGATCGACCGGCGGCCATTCGTCCGCGACCCGTCCCAACGAGGGCGTCGCTTTCCCGGCCACGACATAGGCCAGATGCGGAGCCGACCCGGCAGGATTCAAGAACGTGGCGATCCCGCCCACGAGCGCACTCATGAAGAGCCATCCGGCGCGCCGGAGATCGTCGTCCCGCTGCCCGACGCCGCGGATGGGTCGCGCTGCGACGAGCCCGAGTCCCCCGGCTGTGAGCAGGATCGGACCGAGCAGGAAGGCGGCGTGCATGTTCACCCAGACCGCGCAGAGCAGCGCGATCATCGCCACGTCTCGAAGCGAGAGCCTTCGACGCCCTTGAAACGCGATCCCATACAGCAGCAGGACGGCCAGCATGGTGAAGAGGTGCGGCCGCAGCTGAATGAGTCGGTACGCCGCGAGCACGAGAAACAGTGCCGTGCCGAGATGGGCAAGCAGGAGGTCGTCGCTCGCACGGCGCATCGCGCGCCAGACGAGCACCATGATGATCACGACGATCCCGACGTGCAGCACCCGCAGCCCCTCGAAGCCGAAGGTCCGGTGGGTCAGGTGCAAGACCACGTCGAAGAGCCACGCGGCGGGTGTGGGGGGTCCGAGCGACGTCGCGAGCAATGGATCAGCGTCGAGCCATGGGCCCTGGGCGGCATACGCCTCGCCGAGCGCGAGATGGAGCCAAGCATCATCCGTGAAGAGGGGCTGTCCGCAGACCAGCAGAAGCAGAGCACCGAGCACGGTGAGCGCGGCGCCCGAGACGACGAAGGGCAAGGCTAGCCGGCCATCACTCGGGCGCCCAGCGAACACGCACGCCGACCGTGCCTCCGAACGCCCATCGATTCGGCCGTGCGTACCAAACCGCCGTCTCGTCGAATTGATTCGCGTCCTGAACGATCAACGACGAGTTGTCGATCACGACCCACGCCTTGAGCGAGACGTAGGGGGCGAAGATGAAGTCCCCCGCCCGCGTGGCGTCGAAGTCGGCTTCGATGCCCGGGCCAACCCAGTGATAGATCTGCGTATCGGTTGCGGAGAGCGTCACCTCGCGAAAGCCGCTCAGCCCGGTCGAAGGGGCGCTGACCTGAACGGCTCGCCGCAGAATTCCACTGACCCTCATCTCGTGCCTCAAGTACTCGACGGAGGGCTTGAGCCGAATCGCGCGCCCGTCCGCTTCGAGCGTGAAGGCGATCCCACCACCTGCCGCGAGCACGAAGGGCTCGGTCTCGACGGTGGTGTTCGCGCCCTGGCCGAGAACGCGCCCCTCGGTGACCGCGAACTGGCTGCCTGAGACGCTGAACTCGCCCGGGTCACCGAGACTCGGCACGTTGTACTGGGGCCCGAACGCAAACGAGAGATCGACACGTCCGAAGGCCCTGGGGCTCCCCGGAATGCGTTTCCAGCCTGGGCTCATCAGCTCCAACGATGCGCCGAAGCTGGGAATGACCATCACCGTCTCGTCCGAAGCGGGCGAGCCCGCGATGAGACGCGTTTCGGTGAGCGGCGGCGGTGTCACGCGGGGACCGAGCACGTCGGTCGTCCACAGATCGCCTTCGACGCTGTTGGCCGCTACCCCGACGACGAAGCCCAGCGCTGGCACCCAACGCGACAGCTCGTCCTCCGTATCACCCTGCGCGAGAGCCGACGGCGCGAATGCGCACGCCCCCAAAACGGCGAGACTCGCCGCGCAGACGTCCTTGACGACTTTCGGCATGTGGGTGAGGATCGCGCACCCGTGCGAGTGCGCAAGACCGACCCCGCACAGGCAACCCGACGCACAGGCAGTACTTCCGGCCCAGACGACGAAGCAGACTCTCGAAGAAGCCGGTCCGAGATTCAACTGGAGTCAGGAGAGCGCGCGAAGCGGGCCCCACAAGCCCATCGAGATCCACCACTTCCGACGCGAATCGAATGGGTAGGTCCACTCGACTTGCGGCAACGAGTACCGCGATCGCAGATCGACGAAGTCAGCCGAGGCACTCATTGCAAGTCCGCAATAGACACGACACTCCGGCGCGCAGCGCCTCCGTGAGGGCGCAGTCGGGTCCCCGGTCGACAATCTACTTGCAGTGCCACTCCAAATCCCGATCGACGGCACGACCGATTGGCCCGAGCCGGCCGTGCGTACCGCTGTCGAAGTCTCGACCGCGCTCGTACTCGCGGCTCCTGATCCTCGCCATCGTGCTGCTCGCCGCCTGCGCGGTCGCCTGGCCCGCAGCGAGCCAGACGACCGAGCCTGAGAGCGACGACTTCGACTTCGACTTCGATGCGTACGAGACCGAGGGGGACGAAGAGGAAGAAGAAGACGAAGAGATCGAAGAGGAGCTCGATGCCGAAGATCTCGAGCTCGAAGCGCAATGGGGGGAAATCGAAGAGCTGACCGTGACCGGCAAGGCAGGCCAGGCGCTCGAGGTCGATGCGGCCGAATCCACGGTGCAGTTCGACAGTGCCGAGCTCGATGCGATGGGCGTCGCCGACATCGCCGACATCGGCAACATCACGCCCAACCTCGAGATCCGGCGCGGCGACGCCACTCAGGCGAACTTCTTCATCCGCGGCGTGGGCCTGGCCGACTTCAGCGCAAACTCGTCCAGCGCGGTCGCGATCTTTCAAGACGGCGTCCCTCTCAACTCCTCTGCGATCCAGCTGGTGGGCCTCTTCGACACGGCGGGCGTGTCGGTCGAGCGTGGACCGCAGGGGGCCGGCAGCGCGCGAAACGCGACCGCCGGGGCGATCCGCATCGACTCCGCAATCCCCACCGGCGAGCTGACGGCAAAGTTCAAGACCACCTTCGGGACCTACTCGAGCGACGATGTGCTGAGCGGCGCGCTGATCCAGGACTACGAGGGCGCAGTCGAGGTCCCCATCTTCGAGGACCTGCTGTCTGCACGCGTCTCCTTCCGCGCGCGCGCCGCCGATCCGTACATGACCAACGGCTGCGGCGATGCGCCGCCCATGGAAGACCGCATTCCTCGCGGCTCGATCCTGTTCCCGAACGAGGACATCGCTGCGATCTGCGGCGAGCGGGACTCGCGGCGGTGGCCGACGGGCAGCGTGTCGCCCATCGAGGAAGGGCTCCCCACTGCAATCGGGGACAAGGGGGATTGGGCGGCCCGAGCGATCCTTCGCTACCAGCCGGACTTGCTCGACATGGACTGGCAGCTGAACTTCCACGGGGGCGTCCTGGATCAGCTGAGCACTTTGGGCCAGGCGATGGGCACCTCGCCTGCGCTCGGCGGAGATACGGTCCGCGGCTATCGCGAGCCCGACCAGGAGGAAGAGGAGGATCTGTACCTCTCGCAGGGGCTGCCGGGCTTCGTGGCTCGTGAGCTGCTCGCCAATCAGCTGGCGAGCGGACGCCCTCTCGACATCCGGCCTTACAGAGGTGACTACAACCGGGTCGGCCAGACGCGACGGAGCTCCTTCGGCAGCTCGCTTCGCGGCACCATGACCTTCGACGACGTCCCGCTCGTCGGCCTGCTGAACCTCGAGAACGTCACCGCGTATGATCAGTACGACCGCTTTCGCGACGTCGACAACGACTTCACCTCCGACGTGCTCTTCGAGCAGGTGCAGTCCGACGACGCCTGGCAGTTCTATCAGGAGCTCAAGACCACGGGAGAGAACGACACCGGCACCTTGCGATGGGAAGCGGGCGGCTACTACCTCATGGAGCAGCTTCGCTCCGACATCTCGCTCTTCACGTTCGAGCCGAGCTTCGACTTCGACCGTGTCTTCGCCCAGGATCTCTGGAGCTTCGCGTTCTACGGGGGCTTCGGCTGGGACTTCTTCGAGGATCTCACCCTCGATGCCGGCGTGCGATACAACTGGGAGCGCAAGACCTTCGACCTCCTCGAGATCAATCGTTCCAACGGACTCCCCGAGCCCGCCATCCCCCAGAAGAAGACCTGGTCGGCACCGACGGGCCTGGTGAGCCTCACCTACCGGCTCACGCCCGAGGTCGCGACGTACGCGAAGTACGTACGCGGCTGGAAGGGTGGACACTTCAACGCGAATCGCCCGAATCTGCCGGACGAGCCCGAGCTTCCGGCCCGGCCCGAGACCATCGACTCGATCGAAGTCGGTGCTCGCGGCTCGTGGTTCGACGCCCGCCTCTTCGCGAGCGCGGCCTTCTTCTACTACAAGTACAAGGACTACCAGCTCTTCCTATTCGAGCCTGCCCAGGCGGCCCCTCCGATCCTGGAGATCGTGAATGCCAACGACGCCGAGCAGTACGGAATCGAGCTCGACGTCAACGGCAGGCCGCTCCAAGACGCCGCGTGGCTTCCCGAGGAGCTCTGGGGGCTCGACCTCACGGTCCGCTTCGGGTGGCTCGAGAGCCAGTTCCTGGACTTCACGAATCTCATCGAGCGAATCGACAACACGACGTTCCAGCCCTTCCAGCAGCAGGTGAACTACACCGGCAATCGCCTGCCGAACTCGCCTCGCTTCAAGGTGAGCAGCATCGTCCAATGGCCCTTCGAATTCGACGGGATCGGCACGTTCACGCCGCGCTACGACCTCTCCTGGAGCGACGACGCGTTCTTCGGTCCGAACGAAGGCAGGGGCATCGAGAATTCGCTCTCGCAGACGCTCCCCGAGTACACGATCGGCCAGAAGGCCTTCTTGCTGCACGGCCTTCGCTTCTCATACGTGACACCCGACGGAATGCTCGAGGTCTCCGGCTGGGTTCGCAATCTGACGGACACCCGGTACAAGACGTTCGCATTCGACGCGAGAATCTTCGCCGCGACCGTGATCAATTTCGTCGGGGACCCGCGAACGGGTGGCGTCGACATCGCGATCCGCTTCTAGCTACGTGCGACGGCCGAGCGCATCCGACGGACTGAGCCGGGGGGCGATGTCGGTCGAGCCGGAGTCTTACGGCACCTTGTAGCCGAGCGCGCGCAGCTGCCGGAGCTGCATCTCGTCCATCTCGAGGGAGGGCGCCACTTCGCTCCACGGTGGCTCCTGCTCGAGGTACCCATCGGCCATGGCGCGCATGCGCTCCGTCACCTCGGGATGTTCGGGCTGCACGCTCCGCAACTCGGCCGAGTCGGCTGCCAGATCGAAGAGCTCTTCGGAGTAGCTTCCATCCTTCTGTGGCAGTCGAACGTAGCGGTAGCCGCCTTCGATCACCGAGACCGTCGGCGCCTCCTTCACATCCTGCCGTCCCCAGGTGCGGTCGATGTGGGCCCAGCCTTCGTCTGCGCCCAGGGGAGCGGCGGCCTCGCCACGCGCCGCAGCGAGGATCGCGTCACGCTGGGACCGTCCGTCGACCTCGCCCATCGAGGGCAGGCCGAGCAGGTCGAGCACGGTCGGCCATAGATCCACGTTCCGGGTCACGCTCTCGACCACGACCCCCGGCTCGAGCCGAAAGGGAAGGCTCACGATCAACGGGACGTGCGTCGTCTCCCTGTAGACGAAACGTGCGTGCCCCTCGAAGCCCCGCTCGCTGAAGGCCTCCCCATGGTCCGAGCCGATCACGATGAGCGTGTCATCGAGATGACCACCACGCGCGAGCACCTCGTAGAGGCGTTCGATGATCGCGTCCGTCCGGCGGATCGAGTTGTCGTACACGTCCGAGTAGGCCGTACCGAAGAGAGCCGAATCCTCGTCGTAGAGGTATTCGTGCAGGTCCATCAAGTGCAGATAGAGGAACCAACGCTCGTCGCCGTAGGAGCGCAGGAACTCCTCTGCGCCGTAGACGGCACTCATGTCCGTACCCGCGCCCGACAGTGTCGGATTCTCGCGCCGGACCTTCTCGGGGCGCGGCTCGGCGACCGGCTTGGTGTAGACCTCGAAGCCCTGACCGAAGCCGAAGTAGTTCTCCACCCAGCCGTTCCGGAACAGGCCAGCGGTGCGGAAGCCCGCGTCGTGCAGGATCTCTGCCGGAAGGCGCGCCTCGTGCGAGAGCACGTGATCGAAGCGGGTGACACCGGTCCGCGACGGATAGAGACCCGTCCAGAGCGACGCCATCGAGCACTTCGTCCACGATGATTGCGCCACGTGGCGGGAGAGGCGCACGCCCTGCTGCGCGATGCGGTCGAGCGTGGGGCTGGTCGGCCGTTCGTATCCCCAGCTGCTCAGGCGATCGGCGCGAAGCGTGTCGATCAAGATGAACAGGACGTTGACGTCGTTTCGATCACGGAGGGCCTCGATGTCCGCCACCGTGCCGGTCGGGCGATCGTCCGTCGGGATGACCTCGACGTCGATGATGAGTGCCGCGTATCCCACCACGACGACCGCAGCCATCGTCAGCCACGGCCATCGCCTGCTCAAGATCGATTCTGCCTGCGACATAGGCGCAGCAGGTTAGCGCAACCGGCCCGCGGTCAGACGAGTCGTGAAGCAGGCCTCGGTGGATGACCACTGCGCGTTCAGTCGACGTTGCGTAGTGCTAGCCTCCCTCGTCATGCTCGAATTCATCGCCCTGCCCTTCTCTCCGCGGTGCGCAATGCACCGGCAAGTCATCTCCCTGCTCGCCGTCGCGGCGATCGCACTGGCCCAGACTGCCTGCGGCTCGGGGGATCCCGTCGCCGAGGCCAAGCAGCTGCAGGCGCAGGGTGCGTTCGAAGCCTCGCTCGAACCGCTCCGCCGACATCTCGAGGGTCATCCCGACGACGCCGAGGCCCAGTTCCTCTACGGCTTCTCGCTCTCTTCCATGGGTCGACTCACTGAGGCCATCTGGCCGCTTCGCCGGGCTGCGGAGGACCCCGACTGGGCCACGCCCGCCACCCTCCAGCTGGCGCGAATCGCCATCGCGACGTCCGACTGGGACTCGGCCGCGGCGCTCCTCGACGAGCTGCTCGAGCGCGAGCCCGAGAACATCGAGGCCCTCGGCATTCGCGCCTTCGCCCGAGCGCAGAGCCGTCGTGACTACGAGGGCGCCCTGGCTGACGCAGACGCCGTACTCGTCCTGGCCCCCACCCACAGTGACGGGCTGATCCTTCGGGCCGTAGCGCTCCTGGGTCTGGACCGCATCGACGAGGCGAGGGAGGCGATCCTGGCCGCTTCCGACCACTTCGAAGAGGCCGGCCTCGGCCTCGCGGGCTCACCCGATTTCTGCGCGGTGCGAGCCGGGTTCGCCGACGAGCAAGGCGACAAGGTGAAGGCTCAGGAGATCTTCGAGGAGTGCCTCGAGCGTTTTCCGACGCACTTCACGATCCTGGACGGAGCGGTTCGCTTCTTCGACTCGATCGGCCAGTCGGATCGCTCCCTCGAGATCCTGCGTGGCGCACACGCGGCGCTGCCGAACGTACGGACCTATCGAATGTCCCTGGTCTTCCGGCTGGGACTCAGAGGCGAGCACGAGGAGGCGGAGCAGATCCTGGTCGACGCGACTCGAGCGACGAATCCGGCGCTCGCCGCCATCGCGTTCTCCGACCTGGCCGCCTACTACTTCGAGCAGGATCGCCTCACCGATGCGATCGAGATGTTCGAGAAGACGCTGACCCTGATCCCAGACCCCGGCCCGACGTTCATGTTCGCGTACGCCGACACGCTCGTGACGGCCGGACGCCAAGAAGAGGCGCTGGCGCTCACCGCCGAGATGAAGCTGCCGAGTCACCGCGAGCTGATCCGGGGGCGTGTCGCATTGGAGAGCGGCGACCCGGGGACGGCCCTCGCCCACTTCGAGGAGGGGTTCAAGCTCTGGCCGGCGAACGCCGTCGCGCGCTACTTCGCCGGGCTGGCAGCCGAGCAGCTCGGAGACTTCGATCGAGCCATCGAGGAGTACCGCTACTCGATCCGGTCCGATGCAGCCGTCACCGAGGCGCGGCTTCGGCTGGCCCGGCTCTACGCTGCCTCCGATCGACCGACCCTGGCCCTCGAGGTCGTCCGACACAACGCGGCCCAGACGGGAATCGATGCGGTCGAGCGCACGCTGCTCGAG
>CAYYSY010000118.1:0-8046 GCA_964474355.1 uncultured Spirochaetaceae bacterium
CGCCGGCGTTCGCCGCCGCGCAGTGACGCGCCGCGACGCGGCCGACGCCACACGAGTCAGGTCGCGGGTCCTGCATCCTGCGCGAAGAGGCTCGCGTCGCGCGGTCGGATGAAGAGGCCCTCGGCCTCGACGAGCAGGCGCTCGCCATCGAGGATCCGGCCCTCGGCGTAGACCTTGCGCCCCTCGCTCCCGGTATGGCTCGCCTCGAGCCGCAGCGGCACGCCCAGCGGCGTGGCCGCGCGATAGTGGATCGTGAGGCGCCCCGTCATGGCGCCGAGCCCGTTCACCACGTTGACCGTGCCGAGCAGCTCGTCCATCAACGCCGCGACGACGCCACCGTGCACGTGGTGGGGCGGACCGCAATAAGCGGGGCCGAGCGTCACCTCGCCGATCACCCTCCCGTCCTCGTGGCGAAACTCGGCGGGGGGCGCGAGCGGGTTCAGCCGCCCGATCAGCGGGCTGTACGGGAAGATCCGCATCGGGTCGCGGCTCTGGCCGATGAGACCGATCGATCCGTCGAGGGCGGCCTGAGCGTAGGGGCCGTCGTGGGCCCAGACTTCGAGCTCCGCCGTGATCGACTCGATCGCCTCGCGCGCGGCGGCGAGCTCCTCCACCGGCGCCTGGGTGCGCCGGATCCGGTCGATGAGCTCACGGGTCGCCTCGGCGAGAGATTCGATGCCCCGCTCGTGGGAGCTCGCCTCGCCGCAGGGCTCGGGCGACTCGCCCGTCGGCTCGTCTCGATCGTTCATCTGGGACGTCGACCTCTCGACCCGGGTGGCGCGCGCGTCCGAGCCGCCGCGAACTGCGTCGGCCCGCCCGTGCCGGCTCCGCATGACATCACCGATGGGAACTCACCGCAAGCAGGGCGCTCGGAGCGGCCGATTCGCCGCTCACGCCCGCTCCGCGCAGCCAATCGTTGCGCGAATCACCCTCGAGGACGCGCGTGCGGACGTCCGCATGAGTCGGGCGTCCCCGGCCATACGGGTCGGGGTCGATGCCTCCTTCTACTAGAACACGTCGGAATGGCTCGCAGGGGGTTGCCAGCGGCAATTCGCGCGATGCAGGTCACCGCCCCGGCCACGACACGAACGCGACTCGCTGCGATCGCTTCATCCTCGAGCGAGGCCTCGGCGGCTCGGGGAGGGTTTTCCAGCCCTCTCGCGCCCTTGACGCGTCTCGGAGCCATCGGTAATCCTCCGGCCCGACGCGCTACACCCGCGTGGAGGAATCGACCCAAGCATTCGATCTTGCAGCGCTCTTCGGTGTCGGCCCCCAGGGCCGCATGGACGGGCGGGCGAGATCGCGCACGGGTCGTGCACCAACCGCGGGGCGAGTGTGGCCATCATGCGTTCGAAAACTTCGCCGCCACGGGCCGGAGCCCCGGGCGGAACCACCGAGCCTCCAATCGCTCCGGGCACGAAGCATGAGAAGCACGACATGCAGCGTGGCATGAAGAGAGACGGGAAGGACAACGGCTTGAGAAGGTCACTGATCGCACTCGTCGGGTCGGCGGCACTCGGATGTCTGCTCATCGCAGCGCCCGCCCTCGCGCAGGATCTCGACCGGGGCGAGGCGCTTTGGGGGCTCTGCACCCAGTGCCACGGCGAGGACGGGGCGGGCAACAGCGAGTACCTCGCGCCGGACATCGCGGGCATGCCCCAGTGGTACGCCGAGCAGCAGCTCCACAAGTTCCGCGACGGCATCCGGGGCAAGCAGTTCGACGACATCGCCGGCATGCGGATGCGCCCGATGGCGCTCTCGCTGCGCACCGACGAAGACGTGAAGAACGTGGCTGCCTACGTCGCGAGCCTCCCGCCCACGGATCCCGATGCCGAGCTCGAGGGCGGCGACGCGGCCAAGGGCGAGCAGTACTACGCGACCTGCGCCGCCTGCCACGGCCAGAAGGGCGAGGGCATCGAGCAGATGAGCGCGCCGCCGCTGAACGCTTCGAGTGACTGGTACCTCAAGACGCAGCTCTCGAACTTCAAGGCGGGCGTCCGGGGCGCGAACCCGGCCGACGGCATGGGTGCGCAGATGCGCGGCATGTCCTTCACCCTGCCCGACGATCAGGCGATCCTCGACGTGATCGCGTACATCGAGACCCTCTCCGAGTAACCGAATCCGACGCGCGCACCGCGCCGAACCAACTCACACGGAGCCCGACCGAGCCATGGCCAAGAGCTACAACCCCGACGACCTCGCCTTCCGCACCTTCGTCATTACGATGGTGGGCTTCTTCCTCTATGTCGGAGCGGTCGTCCTCTTCGTCTTGTAGAGCTTCCGAACGCGCCCGCCCATCGGCTGGCGCGTGCTTCGATTCCCCTCCCCCACGACCGGGACGGACCATCATGATCGAGCGCTACCTCCTCCAGGCCTCCACCTTCGCAGCCAACATCGACGGCGTCGTGAACCTCATCGGCGCGTTGACGGGCTTCTGGTTCTTCCTCTGCGTGGCGGCCTTCTTCTACTTGATCTTCCGCTACCGGGCGAAGGACGGGGTCGCCGCCGAGTACGTCGACGGCACGAACCCCCTCCACAAGCGCTGGGTGAGCTGGCCTCACTACCTCGTGCTGGTCTGCGACATCTTCATCGTCGTCGGCGCGGTGCGTGTCTGGCAGGAGGTGAAGATCGACATGCCGCCGCCGCAGGAGACGGTGCGCATCGTCGGCCAGCAGTGGGCCTGGAGCTTCGTGCACCCCGGCCTCGACGGCGTGCTCGACACCGCAGACGACATCAAGACCGTCGACGACCTGCACGTCAAGGTCGACACGCTCTACCACTTCCAGCTCGAGAGCCGCGACGTCATGCATAGCTTCTCGGTGCCGGTGTTCAGGCTGAAGCAGGACTCGATCCCCGGCCGCACGATCACCGGCTGGTTCGAGCCCACGATCGCCGGCGAGTACGACCTTCAGTGCACCGAGATCTGCGGCATCGGACACGGCGTCATGGCCGCGCGCATCTTCGTCGAGACCGAGGACGACCACAAAGCCTGGCTGGCGGCGCACACGCCGGCCGACCTGAAGGCCACGATCGAGCTGGCGGCCACCACCCCGGCCCAGTCCACGCACCGGAACTGAGAGGGAAGACCATGGCCGACACGATCGTCGCCGATCCCCACGCCCACGACGACCACGCGCATCACGAGATGACGTTCACCGAGAAGTACATCTTCCCGCTGGACCACAAGATGATCGCGATGCAGTACATGTTCACCGGCGCCTTCATGGCGATCATCGGTGGCTACTTCGCGTACGCGTTCCGCATGCAGCTCGCCTTCCCGGGCATGGACGTACCGGGCTACGGCCTCGTGAGCGCCGCGGCCTACAACGGACTCGTCACGAACCACGGCTCGATCATGATCTTCTGGGTCGCGATGCCAGTGCTGATCGCGGCCTTCGGCAACTACCTGATCCCGCTGATGGTCGGCTGCGACGACATGGTGTTCCCGAAGCTGAACCGGCTCTCGTACCAGATCTTCCTGCTCTCGGTCATCGTGCTCCTCAGCTCGTTCTTCGTCGAAGGCGGCCCCTTCGGCGGCGCCTGGACGGCCTATCCCCCGCTCTCCGCGAAGAGTGAGTACAGCCTGACCCCATTGGGCTCGAGTCTATGGCTCGTCGCAGTCGCGCTCGAATTCGTGGCATTCCTGCTGGGCGGCATCAACTTCATCACCACGGCGATGAACGCGCGCGCGCCGGGCATGAAGATGTACGACATCCCGCTCGTGGTCTGGATGATCGTGCTCGCCAGCATCATGTTCATGGTCTCGGTCGGTCCGCTGGTGGCCGGCGCCGTGATGCTGCTCTTCGACCAGAACCTCGGCACCGCGTTCTTCGACCCCGACAAGGGCGGCGACCCGGTGCTCTGGCAGCACCTCTTCTGGTTCTTCGGCCACCCCGAGGTCTACGTCGTGCTGCTGCCCACCATGGGCATCTGCGCCGAGATCATCGCGGTCTTCAGCCGCAAGCCGCTCTTCGCGCAGAAGACCATCCTCTACACCGCCTTCGGCACGGGCATCATCAGCTTCTTCGTGTGGGCGCATCATCAGTTCATCTCGGGCATCGACCCGCGGATGGCGCACATCTTCACGATCACGACGCTGATCATCTCGATCCCGATCGCCGAGATGTGCTTCGTCTACATCGCCACGCTCTACGGCGGCCGGATCATGCTGACGACGCCGATGCTGTGGGCCCTCGCCTTCGTCTTCGAGTTCCTCATTGGCGGCGTGACGGGCATCTTCCTCGGCGCGAGCGGCGCGGACATCTACTTCCACGACACGTACTTCGTGCTGGCCCACTTCCACTACACGTTCTTCCCGATCGCGATCATCGGCTTCTATGCGGGCGTGACCTACTGGTTCCCGAAGATGTCCGGCAAGATGATGAACGAGACCCTGGGCAAGATTCACTTCTGGGGCACGATCATCCCCTTCAACGGCATCTTCCTGCCGCTCTTCGTGCTCGGTCTCGCCGGACAGCATCGCCGGATCTACAACTACGAGCACTTTCCCGATCTCGCGACGCCCGATCTGCAGCAGCTGCGCGTGTTCGCGACCTACTCTCTCATCGTGATGCTCGCGTTCCAGCTGGTCTTCTTCTTCAACTTCATCAAGAGCCTGATGAGTGGCAAGAACGCTGGCAAGAACCCCTGGGATGCGAACACCCTCGAGTGGACCACCGAGTCGCCGCCGCCGCACGGCAACTGGCCCGGCGACCTGCCGACGGTCTACCGCGGCCCCTACGAGTACAGCGTCCCGGGACGCGAGTCGGACTTCTGGCCCCAGGACCAGAAGGACTGAACACCGAGCCTTCCGGGAGGATCGCCCCGCGATGCTCCCGAGCATGAAGAGGACGACATGAGCGCAACACCCATTGCGACCGGACGCAGCGCCACGGGCATCGGAACGGGCAAGCTCGCCGTCTGGTGGCTCCTCGCCTCGGAGATCGTGATCTTCGGCGGCGTGCTGGTTTCCTACATGCTGTTCCGCCTCTCCCACGGGCCGTGGGCGGCGCACTCGGAGGCCACGAACCTCTATATCGGCGCGACCAACACCGTCGTGCTGCTGACGTCGAGCTTCTTCGCGGTCACGGCCCACAAGTACGCCGAGGAAGGAAACGGCAAGGAAGCCGCCAAGTGGCTCTGGTTCACGATCGGAGGCGCCGCGCTCTTCCTCGTGTTCAAGTCGATCGAGTGGTCGATCGAGATCGGCCATGGCTTCACGATCTCGCGGAACACGTTCTGGTCGTTCTACTACACGGCCGCTGGCATTCACGCCTCCCATGTGATCGCAGGCGCCCTCCTCATGGTCTGGGTCGCCCGAAGCGCCGCCAGGGGCGAGCACCTCCACCGGGTCGAGAACGTCGGCATCTACTGGCACTTCGTCGACCTCGTCTGGATCTTCCTCTTCCCGCTCCTCTACATCGCCAAGTAGGACATCGACATGTCGGAAGAACACGCAGCCCACGAAGGCCCCAGCTATTTCAAGACCTACGTCACCCTGATGGTGTTGATGTTCCTGAGCCTGATCGGCGCCTGGATCGGCAAGGAGGTCGGGATCCTCGCGATCACCCTGGTCTCGGCCTTCGGCATCGCCCTGGTGAAGGCGTATCTCGTCGCCGCCCGCTTCATGCATCTCAACATCGAGAAGCGGTACATCGTCTACATGCTGACGACGTGCCTCGCGTTCATGTTCCTCTTCTACACGGCGATCGTCTCCGACATCCAGAACGACACCGGCGCCAACTGGACGAAGCCGCAGTGGATCGAGCGCGAGGCGGCCTGGGCGGACGGCACCTGGGTCGACCCGAACCCCGTCGAGCATCACGGCGACGAGGGCAGCCACGGCGAGGAAGCCGAGCACCACTGAGCCCTGGCCCGGCCCCTGAACGGGGCCGACCGAGCGCGCCCGACCGAGGACAATGCCATGGCGCAAGACTTTGCACCGGGTCTCCACGTAGACCTGCGCCCCCAACGACGCCAGGTGCTCACGAACGGCACGCTGGGGATGCTCGCCTTCGTCATCGCCGAGACGATGATGTTCCTCGGCCTGATCAGCGCCTTCACGCTCGCACGGGCCGGCGCCGAGATCTGGCCGCCGCCCGGCCAGCCCCGCCTCCCCGCCGAGGCGACGGCGCTCACCACCCTCGCCCTGCTCGTGAGCGGCGTCTTCATCTATCGCGCGGGACGGGTCTACCGCCAGGACCCCGACCGGGCGCGCGCGCCCTTCCTGCTCTCGATCCTCCTCGGGACGTTCTTCGTGATCTTCCAGGGGGCGGAGTGGGTCGCGCTGCTGAACCAGGGCCTCACCCTCGTGTCCAGCCAGCACGGGAGCTTCTTCTATCTGATCGTCGGCTTGCACGGCCTCCACGCCGTCGGCGCCATCGCCTTCAACTGGCACTGCTACCAGGCCCTCTGCCGACGCGAGCTGGGCCCGAGCGCCCTCGGCGCAGCCCAGGTGCTCTGGCTCTTCGTGGTGGGCATCTGGCCGATCCTCTACCTGAGGGTCTATCTGTGAGCCGATTCGGACGCATCGCGGTGCTCCACACGGTCCCGGCGATCGCGCTCGTGCTGACGTGGGCGCCCGACGCCGCCCAGGCCTGCAGCGTCTGTATCGGCACCCAGTCTGCGGACACGCAGATCGCCTACCGGGCGATGACCGCCTTTATGACGTTCACTCCGATGGCGATCGTCGGCGGCGTCATCTACTGGATCTACCGCCGATTCAAGGCGCTCGACGCCGAAGAGGCCGCGCACGCGGCCGCCCTCCAGCGCGCGGCCTCCCGCGACTGGGCCGGATGAGCGGCGGCGCCCCTCCCTCTCCGCCCGATCACGAACCCCGCACGAGCGCCGAAGTCGAGGCTGCACCCGCCGGGCTCGCACGCTTCGTCCGCGCGCACCCGTGGATCACCGCCATCATGCTGGTGTGCACGCTTGGAGGCGCGGTCGGAGGTCCCTTCGCCCTCGACGAGGCATGGCCCCTCGCCCGCCAGATCGCCGCAGGCGCGTTCCTCGGGGCCTGGGTGGGCCTGACCATCACCGTCACGAAGATGATCGGCTGAGCCGCACCGAAGGCCGCTACGTCGGAGTCGGGTCGTCGACGGCGCGCAGGCCCTGGGGCTGCGGCTGGGGTGCGATGCGCCGCCAGAGGCGGATGAAGAAGCGGATCTGGTTGCGGACGTCGGAGGCGGCGGCGTCACGGCCGAGCGCCTCGCGCATGAGCTCGGACGTCACGAAATGGCCGCAGACGAGGTTGAACCACGCCGCCACGAGGAGCGGCAGCTCGTCGACCTCCCAGCCGTCGTCGCTCTGCTCCTCGAGCGCTGCCACGGCGGTGATCAGCAGCGGGCGGATCCAGCTCTCGGCGATGCGCCGCAGATCCTCACCGCCGGTCAGCACCTCGAAGTAGACGAGGCGCGGCAGGTGGGGCGAGCGGTCGAGGTACGAGAAGATGTCCTCGAGCATGCGCACGGTGGCCGGCTCCGACCATCCCTCGCGCTGACTGCGTCCGAGGATCTCGATGAGCGGCGCGATGCCGCGATCGAGCACCGCCTCGTAGAGCGCCCGCTTGCTACGGAAGTGGTTGTAGAGGTTCGGCGGCGTGACCCCGACGGCGTCGGCGACCTGCCGCAGCGACGTGCCCGCGAAGCCGTGGCTCGCGAAGAGGCGCTCGGCCTCGGCGAGGATGCGGTCGCGGGTCGAGACCGGCGCTGCAGGCTTCGACGGAGGATCGAGGTCGGACATGATCGGATTGGTCTGCCAATGGCCGCAAGCGCTCGGCCGGGAAGCGGGGGAGCCGGGGTCGCCCCCTTTGCCCAGATGATGCCAAACACGACACCAGGAAGGCAGGCCACCGTAGTGCCCGGATCCACGAACGGAGACGGCGCCACCGGGAAGCCCCGATGGCGCCGCCGCCCCTGCCCGTGCAGGGAGTCCCTCTGCAGGCGTCCGCCCGTCTGCTAGAGGGCGAGCTGCGTCCGGAAGATGATCATGTCGAGGCCCTCGCTGTGGCGTCGACGGGACCGATCCAGGCCGGGCCCTGCGTCTCGA
>CAYYSY010000119.1:0-4633 GCA_964474355.1 uncultured Spirochaetaceae bacterium
GAAAGTGCCCGGCGGGACGGGGATGGTGGCACCGGCGTTGCCACGGTCGTGGATGCGCTTCCAGTGGAACTCCTGCTGCACCGACCAGCCCTGCCACTTGAGCGCGAGGTCCTGGCCCATCTGCTTGATCCTGTACTGCCCCTCCTCGGGGCGATCGGCCGGTTCGCTGTCCAGGGAGCTGAGGAACCCGTCGAGATTGCCGCAACCGCTCGACGACCAGCGCGTGCAGCGGCCCTTGTTGTACGCGGCGCCGACGCCGAGTGCGATGCTCAGCTTCTCGGTGCGCTCCACGTCCGTCTGACGCAGCGCGACGTCGCGCCCGAGCATGTTCCACTGAAGGCGACCGGTGTAGAGCAGGTTGTTGTCATCGTTGAGCGTGCCGCGGCCCTCACCGGTGAACAGGCCCGCGTAGTAACGGAAGTCGGCGGGCGTGCCCTTGAAGAGACGGCCGCGCAGCTGCATGCCGACCTGGCGGTCGATGGTGAAGATGCGGTTGACGATCGATCGCTCGACGAACGCCTGCCGGCCCGAAGAATCGACACGCTCGCGGGTGTAGTCGATCTTCCACTGGCCGATGCGGAGGCCGAGCTTCTCCCACTTGGCGAGGTCGGCCCGCCAGTCGATGACGCGCACGCTCGAGTTGGCGCTCGAGTCGTCGACGTCGCGACTCGGCTCGAGGTCGAGCTCGAAGTAGTACTTGAGCCAGGGGCGGTAGCCGTGGCCGCCGATCTTCATACGCAGGCGTCGCGCCTCGAAGGTCGTCGACCGGTTGTCCTCGTCGAAGTCGTCGACCTGGCGGGGATCGCCGGTGTACGGGTAGGTGAAGCGGAACTGCGCTCGCCACTGCAGGTTCGTCTGCCAGTTGCCGTCGCGCGTCTCGAGCCGGAAGCCCTTGCTGCCATAGCTGGCCTTGACCGGGAAGTTCTCGTCGATCTCGGCGGCGACCGCTTCGGCCACCTTCTCGCTGATCCGCCGATCCTCCTCGCTCTCGGCCGACTCCTCGCCTGCGGTCGCCTCTCCTTCGTCACCAGCCAGGGTCGAGGGCGTCTCCCCATCGGTCGGGGGCGCCGAGACAGCTGGGGTGGGCGCCCCTGTCGGTGGTGCTTCCGAGACGGGCGCCGCCTGGTCGACGCTCGGGAGAGGCACGGACTCCACGGTCTCGGCGAGCGACACACCGCTCACCGATAGGAGGAGGAGGATCGAGAGCACGCTCGAACGAATGGGGCGCCTGGATCTCGGGAACACGAGAAGTCTCCTTGGACGACATCGAATGGACGCATGCACACCTCGAGGGACCGTCCTCGTGGGCGTCACGCGAGCGGGATCGTGGTCGCGTCGTGTGTCATTTGCGTGACGGCACCGTAAAAATTTGGCGATGGCGTGGCAGTTTCATCGCCAACGCCTGGAGGTACCTCCATCAGAGCGCCTCCTTCTGCCGGAGTGTGGGAAGAGGGACCGGGCTCGCAGAGAGCCCGAGATCGAGGTGGAGAAGAGGGGGGGGGCGCGGTCTCAGCGCCGACCGAGACGGGTGTTCACTTTCGAATCGTCTTCGTTCATCCTCGGCGATGATGGGCGCCGCGAGACGGAGGCAGAGCTCGAGGGCGGCCAGCGGGTGCAACGTCGAGCCCGCCAGACATCTCCAGAACGACGTTTTGAAGACACCGTTCGTTCGGTCGGCGAACCCGTCAGAGCCGCCTCTCGCGGCCGTTATCATCGCGGCATGCCGACAGAACCTGCAGCGACCGAAGCCGCCGACACCGAGGCGATCCGCCGTTTCGTGGAGGGCGTCTGGGAAGAGTCGATCCTCCCCGCTCTCGTCGAGTACATCGCGATCCCCAACGAATCGCCGGCCTTCGATCCGAATTGGGAGAGCGCCGGCCACATGGATCGCGCCGTCGACCTCGTCGCCGACTGGTGCCGCGCCCACGCGGTCGAGGGCCAGACGCTCGAGGTCGTGCGCCTGCCCGGGCGGACGCCGCTGCTGCTGATCGAGGTGCCGGGCGACGTCGACGACACCGTCCTGCTCTACGGCCATCTGGACAAGCAGCCGGAGATGACCGGCTGGCGCGAGGGGCTCGGCCCCTGGAAGCCCGTGCTCGAGGGCGATCGGCTCTACGGCCGCGGCGGCGCCGACGACGGCTACGCTGCATTCGCGTCGCTCACGGCCATCGACGCGCTGCAGCGCCAGGGGCGTCCGCACGCGCGCTGCGTGATCCTGATCGAGGCCTGCGAGGAGAGCGGCAGCCCCGACCTCCCCTTCTACATCGAGCACCTCGCGGGTCGAATCGGCCAGCCGAGCCTCGTCGTCTGCCTCGACTCGGGCTGCGGCAACTACGATCAGCTCTGGAGCACGACGAGCCTGCGCGGCCTCGTGACGGGCACGCTCCGAGTCGACGTGCTCGAGGAGGGCGTGCACTCGGGCGATGCCAGCGGCGTCGTGCCTTCGAGCTTCCGTGTGATGCGCCAGCTGCTCGATCGCGTCGACGACCCAGCGACGGGCATCGTCGACGACGAAGCCTTCGGGGCGGAGATCCCCGCGGCCCGGCGGCAGCAGGCGGAGGTCGCGGCCGCCGCCCTGGGCGACACCGTCTACACGAAGTTTCCCTTCGTCGGGGGGATGCAGCCGGCCACGTCCGATCTCAGCGAGCTCGTGCTGAACCGCACCTGGCGGCCCGCGCTCTCGATCACCGGCGTCGACGGCCTGCCCGGTCTCGATCAGGCGGGCAACGTGCTGCGCCCCGGCACGGCGCTGAAGCTCTCGCTCAGGCTGGCCCCCACTGCCGACGCAGGCCGCGCGGCCGAGCATCTCCGCGAGGTGCTCGAGGCCGATCCGCCCGGGGGCGCGCGCGTCCGCTTCGAGGCCGACGAGCCCGGCGGCGGCTGGGACGCCCCCCCGCTCGCGCCCTGGCTCGAGCAGGCCATCGACGACGCGTCGCAGGCCCATTTCGGCAAGCCGGCGGTCTTCATGGGCGAAGGCGGCTCGATCCCCTTCATGGGGATGCTCGGCGAGCGCTTCCCGCGCGCGCAGTTCCTGATCACCGGCGTGCTCGGCCCAGCATCGAATGCCCACGGCCCGAACGAGTTCCTGCACGTCCCGACGGGCAAGCGCGTCACGGCCTGCGTGGCCCAGATCCTCGACACGCACGCGGGCCGCGTGGCCGGCTGAGCGCGGCGGCCGTTTTGGCGCCCGTCGATGGCGCACGCCACGCGCGCCCCGCTACGCTCCGCGCCCCGCGCGAGCGCGGGACACCCCCACACCGGAGGCGAGATGGTCACCATCGGCATGAACTACGAAGTGATCGAGGGCAAAGAGCAGGTCTTCGAGGACGCCTGTGCGAAGGTCGTCGAGACGATGCAGACCATCGACGGTCACGCCGACAGCCAGATCTACAAGCAGGTGCGGAGCGATGCCCCCGCCTACCTGATCGTCTCGCGCTGGTCGAGCGAGGACGCCTTCAAGGCGTTCGTCGCGTCCGATGCCTTCAAGAAGGTGACGAACTGGGGCGCGGAGAACATCCTGCGTGGCCGGCCCCGGCACAACACCTATCAAGAGGGCTAGTCGCCTTCGCTGTAGAAGTCGGCCCGGGGCGTGCCGCTCGGGTCGTAGACGCCCTCGCTCAGGTCGACCCGGTGCTTCTGCACGTCGAGGCCCGTGATGCCGTGAGCGGCGATCGCCGTGCGCATGTCGACGAAGGGATCGCTGGCGAAGTGGCCCTTCAACGCCTCCTCGCTGGCCCAGCGCTCGTACACGTAGATCCGATCGGGGATCAACATGTCGGCGGTCCAGGTGTAGTCGAGGCAGCCCTCACGTGCGCGCGTCTTCTCCATGTACTGCTTCGCGTCCTCGAGCGCCTGGGCGCGGTTGTCCGGGTTCACGCTCACCCAGCCCGAGATGATGATGATGCCCACGTCGTTCTCCTTCGATTTGAGTGCCGATGCAGTCCCGACCGGCTCGGGCTCGACTGGCCGCCCACCCTACCCGCTCGACGCGCCTCGTGCCCATGTGCGATCCGCGCGAATCCATGACCGCGACGCCACGGATCCGGACGCATTCCGTCCGACCCGGCGCGATTCAGCCCGCTACGTGGGCGGTGAGCACGGCGTAGTCCGCCACGAGCGTCTCGAATTCGCGCACCAGCGCCTCGGGCACCCGCCCGGTGAAGCGTGCGAGGCACTCGACCTGGAGCCAGCGCTGCTCGGCCGGCCCGGCGTTGAATCTCGCGAGGATCGCATCGCCGTCCCGGCGCAGGTCAGCGACGAGCGAGCGCAGGTTGTGGCAGCGATCGCAGGCCACGACGAGCAGTGCCCGGTCGTCGGCGACGTCGAGCTGCTCTAGCAGCCGCTGCTTGCGCAGCCGCCAGGGCGCCTTGTCGCCGATGCTCTCTTCGGGCCGCGTGTCGGTGCAGGCGAGCACCAGCTCGAGGGTCCCCCGGCCGAACTGCTCGCGAATCACGACCTCACGTGCCGCGCGCTCGGCGCTCGACGGCGCGTCCTCGAGACAGTCGTGCAGCAGCCCTGCGGCCGCCTGCACGAGATCACCCCCGTGCTCGAGCACCATGCCCGCCACCTGGAGCAGATGACTCACGTAGGGCACGCCGCTGCCCTTCCGCGACTGCTCCCCGTGCCACGCGAG
>CAYYSY010000120.1:0-22075 GCA_964474355.1 uncultured Spirochaetaceae bacterium
GGGCGGCCGCGGCCTTCCACCACGATCCACGCCGGCTCGACCATCCGCTGGTCCGTCACGGAGGGGCGGGCGACCCGGCCGCGCTGGTCGACGAGATCGAGAGCGGCCGGATCCGCGCATTGCTCGTGCCCGGTGGCAACCCGATCGCCGCGTTCCCCGAGCCATCGCGCCTGCGCCGCGCGCTCGCCCGGCTCGAGGTGCTCGTCGTGGGGGACGTGGTCCGCAACGAGATCTTCGACCTCGCCACGCACGCCTGGCCGTGCACCGGTCAGCTCGAGCGTGCCGGGGTCGCTGGCGTGATGGAGCTCTACCGCTCGGAGCGCACGGCACAACGAACGCCGGCGATCGTCGAGCCGGCCGCCGAGCGGCGTCCGCTGTGGGTGGTGCCTGGAGCAGCTGGCCCAGCGGCTGGGGCTCGCCTCGCCGCTAGCCGGCAGTCTCGACGTGGACGCCTACGGCGACGAAGACGTCACCGATGCGCTCGCCGGCGCCGCGCTCGAGCGGCTTCGCAAGGCGCCGCACGGTCTGCTGGCCGAGCGGCCCGGGCCCTGGGTCACCGAGCGCGTGCTGCCGGAGGGGCGCTGGCGTCTCGTGCCGGAGCCGCTCGTTCGCGAGCTCGATCGGCTGGCACCCCCCCGGTGAGTGCGTGCTGATCCCGGGGCGTCGGCTGCGCACGCTCAGCTCGCCGCTGCGGGACGCGGCTGCGCCGCGGGAGTGGACCGACGTCTGCCGCATCCACCTCGCGCCCGACGATGCCCGGGCGCTCGGCGTCTCGGCCGGGGCGGCAGTCAGCGTGTCGAGTCGCCACGGCGAGGTCGTGGGCGAGGCGGAGATCGATCCCGGGCTGCGCCCGCGCGCCGTCCGGATCTCGCACGACTGGCTCGAGCCGAACGTGGGGGAGATCGCGAGCGCTCACCACGAAGTCGACACGCTGACGGGCATGGTGCGGCTCTCGGGCGTCGAGGTCCGTGTGCAGCGCGCATCCGGCAGCTGAGGGCGCCGGGGCGGCCCGAAGCCGGGCGAAGCTGACGCGAGGGCTAGCGTATGCGATCCTCTGCCCCCAGATGGACGCCAATCGCGACACCGGTGCACTTGGGGGGGTGCCGTCGAGTGGTCCCCATGGCGATCTCTCCCCGCAGCCCAGCCCGGCGAAGGCCGCGCCGCCTCCGCGTGAGCCGGGCGCTCGTCGCACGAATCTGCGTGCAGACGACGGCCGACTCGTGCGCGGCCGCAAGAGCCGCGATCGCATCCGCGCCGCCGCCACCGAGCTCTTCCGCGAGCGCGGCTTCGACGGCGCGACCTTGCGCGAGATCGCGCGGCGTGCCGGCATGGGCGCGAGCTCGATCTACCGTCACGTCCGCAGCAAGGAGGAGCTGCTCGTCGACGAGCTCGCGCAGCTCCAGGAAGACACGTGGCTCCGCTTCCGCAAGCAGGACGATCGCAAGGCGCCGACCCGCGACCGCGTGGGCCGGTTCCTGATCACCCAGCACGAGCTGATGGTCGAAGACCGCGACTTCACCACCATCGCGATGCGCGCCATCACCAAGCCCGATCAGCGCGTCGCCCGTGACGTGCTGATGCTGCACGACCGCACCGTGGGGCTCCTGATGGAGATCCTGCAGATGGGGCGCATGCGGAAGGACCTCGCGAAGGGCATCGACGTCATGGAGGCCGCGCGGGTGATCTTTCACGTGACCCAGGGCGCGCGCATTCCCTGGGCCCACGGGCTGCTCGATGACGACGCCTGCCTGGACGCGATCCATCGCGGCGTCGACCTGGTCTTCGGCGGCATCGGCCTCGCGCCCGCCGATGTGACGAGCGCCGCGACGCCGCCGGGCGTCGCACCACGGGCCGACTGACCCCGCGCGTCGTTTCACCAGGCCCGGCCGAGCCCCCGCCAAGGAGCCCCCCCCCATGAGCGAGCCGCGCCAGGATCCCCTCACCGCCATCGCCGCCGCGCAGCCCGACAAGCTCGCGGTCGTCGACGATCGCCCGCACGACGGCGTGCTCGTGCAGTGGACCTTCGCCGAGCTCGAGGCCGAGTCGAATCGCCTCGCGCACGTGCTCGCAGATCACGGCGTGGGGCACGGCACGAAGGTCTCGTGGTGCGGTCTCAACTCGCCGGGCATCGTCCGCATCGTGAACGCGGCGCGCAAGCTCGGCGCGACGGCGGTGCCGCTCAACTATCGATTGTCCGCGGAGGAGGCCGCATACGTCATCGACAACTGCGACGCCGAGGTCGCCTACATCGACGCCGACTTCGCCCCGCTCTACGCCGAGGCGCGTGCGGGCACGCCGAAGCTGCGCGACGTGCTGGTCTTCGACGGCGCGCCCGGCGAGGGGATGATCTCGGCGGACGACGCCCTGGCAGACGCGTCGCCCGAGCCCATCGTACACGGGGCCTCCGGCGAGGACGCCGCGACGATGATCTACACGTCGGGCACCACGGGCAAGCCGAAGGGCGCAGTGCGCCGGGGCCTGGGCGACCCGAAGATCACGCAGGCGCTCATCGCCGAGTTCGGCTACACGCCGAACGACGTCTACCTCACGACCGGGCCGATCTATCACTCGGGTCCGGGCGGCTTCATGTCGATCGCGATGCTGCTCGGCCAGACGGTCGTCGTGCAGCGCAAGTTCGACGCCGAGGACTGGCTGAGGCTCGTCGACCGCTGGAAGGTGACGAGCACGTTCGGAGCGCCGACGCCGATCCGGCTCGTGACGCAGCTGCCCGACGACGTGAAGTCGCGGTACGAGCGCTCGAGCATGCGCTGCTTCATCGCCAACGCCGCGCCGTGGTCGTGGGCGCTCAAAGAGGCGTATCTCGCCGACTTCCCCGAGGAGTCGCTCTTCGAGGTCTACGGCTCGACCGAGCTCGGCGTGAATACGATCCTGCGGCCCGAGCATCAGCGCCCGAAGCGCGGCTCGTGCGGCCGCGCCGCCCCGGGCGTCGAGCTCGCGCTCTTCGACGACGACGGCAACCGGGTCACCGAGCCCGGCGCGCGCGGCGAGCTCTTCGCGCGCAGCGGCAGCGTCTTCGACGAGTATCACAAGGCCCGCGACAAGTACGAGGCCGACCGCCGCGGTGACTTCCACACCGTCGGCGACGTCGCGTACATCGACGAAGAGGGGTTCGTCTACATCTGCGACCGCAAGAAGGACATGATCATCTCGGGCGGCGTGAACATCTATCCCGCCGAGATCGAGGCGACGCTCGACCAGCATCCCGACGTGATGGACGTCGCCGTGTTCGGCATCCCCAGCGAGGATTGGGGCGAGAGCGTGCACGCGGTGCTCGTGCCCCGCGCCGGCAGCGGCCTCGACGAGGACGGCCTCGTGACCTGGGCCCGCGACCATCTCGCGGGCTACAAGCTGCCGCGCTCGGTGTCGTTCGCCGAAGTGATCCCCCGCAACGGCTCGGGCAAGATCATGAAGCGCGACCTGCGCGCGCCGTTCTGGGAGGGGCACGCGACGGGGGTGGTCTGATCGCGGTGCCGTCTCGCTAGACCTCCAGCAGGTCGCGGTCTTCGTCGACCTGCTTCCTCTTCTCGTTGCGCCAGGCCTTGTACTCCTCACCGACCCACGCGCGGTGGTCGCCTCGCTCGTAGGCCTGCTTGTTCCGGTGGTACAGCCAGGCATTGAAGCGGTTGTCGCGCGCCATGTCGCGCTCGGCGATCTGCTTCGCCGGCACGCCCGCGATGATCGAGCCGGGCGGGAAGACGCTGCCCTCCTTCACCATCGCGTTGCCCGCGACGATCGAGCCGCGGCCGATCACGGCGCCGTCCATGATGCAGGCGTTGATGCCGACGAGGCAGTGATCCTCGATCGTGCAGCCGTGGATCGTCGCGTGGTGTGTGATCGAGCAGAACTCGCCCACCCGCGTCGGCGCGTCGTAGCCGACGTGCACCATCACGAAGTCCTGCAGGTTCGAGTAGCGGCCGATGTGGACGTCGTGACACTCGGCCCGGATCACGACGTTCGGCCAGAGCGAGACCTCTTCGTCGATGCGGACCTTGCCGTAGATCTGCACGCCCGGGGCGCGCCAGACGGTGGGGTGGATCTGCTGGAGGGGGTCGCTGTCGGATCCGCGCTCAGCGCTCATCGTCGCCCCTTCGCTCGCTCCGAGTGTCGCCTGGGGCCTCGCCGGTCCGGATCGTCCGCACGCGCAGCCCCTTCGCCGCGAGCATCGAGCGGATGTCGTCCTCACCCACGAAGTGCGCCGCGCCCACGACCACGAAGACGTCCTGGCCCGCGCGCTTCGGATCGCGGGCGAGCGCATCGAGCCGTTTCGCCATGGCGACGTTGCGATCGACGATGAGCGCGTCGCGCAGCGCCTGGAGCTCTTCGCCTTCGTCGAAGCTCTCCGCGAGGAGCTCGACCAGGCGCTTCTCGTCACCCGCCCGCCACGCCTCGGCCATGCCGGCGATCATCTCCTCGGCCTCCTTCACCTGATCGAGGGTGTCGCGCAGGAAGAGTGCCTCGAGCTCGGGCGAGAGGTCGCCGAAGATCGAGAGCTGCGACTCGACCGTCTCGAGGGCGATGACCTCGCGCTCGGCAGCCTGCGCGAGGAACGTGCCGTCGATGCCCGTCTCTGCGGAGAACCCGAGCTCGCCGATGACGCCGATCATCAGCACGGTCGACACCATCCATGGCCGAAAGGGCATGAGGCCGGCGACGTTGCCGCCACGGGCGGCGACGTACGCATCGAGATCGCTCAGCGTGTCGGCCGACACGTAGTCGGCCAAGGTCGAGCCGGCCGGCGCCATTGCCATGCGCGCCATGATGGCCTGGGTCTCGGCTTCGGTGACGCTGCGCTGGTCGATCTCCACGACCAGTGCCTGGCTCTTCGCGAATGCGCCCTCGATCGCAGGGGGCAGGCGCCAGCCGCCGGGCGGGCCGAAGTGGATCGACCCGAGCAGATGGAGCGTCGCGCCACCGGCCGGCTCGACCTGCCACAGCAGCGGCGTGGCCGCGACGGGGCCGTCCTGCATCGCCTCGCGCAGCGACGGAGGCCTCGCCTCGGGCGACGTCTCGCCCGGCGTCGCGGCGAGGGCGGTCGATGCCAGCAGACTCCAGGCGACGAGCGGGGCGAGCCCTGTCGCGCGCAACAGCGTCGCGGGGATCCGATGCAGGGGTTCTGCGCGGTGCTCAGGGGCCATGGGCCACCTCCGTCGATTCGATGTCGTGGCCTGGCGGAGCGAGTGCCGTCCTCCGCGCGGGGTCGGGGCCGAGCTGCTCGATGTGAAGCCCATCCTGCGCGAGCAGCTCCCGGATGTTGCGCTCACCGACGAAGTGCGCGACTCCGACGACGACGAAGACCTCTTGCCCCGCCCGCGCCGGGTCCCGCACCAGCTCTGCGAGTCGCTTCGACATCGCTCGATTGCGCCCGAAGAGGAGCTCCTCGCGGAGGACTGCGAGCTCCCCGGCCTCGTCGACCGGGGCGTTCATCCTCTCGATCGTTTTGCTCTCGTCACCGTCATACCAGGCTTCGGCCGAGTCCCAGATGTTGCGCGCTTCGCCCTCGATGTGATCGAGAGCGTCGCGCAGGAAGAGGGCATCGAGCTCGGGCGAGAGTCGGCCGAAGTGCGCGAGCTGTGAGTCCACGGTCTCGAGCGCGATCACCTCGCGCTCGCCAGCGCGCTGGAGGAAGAGCTCGTCGACGCCGGACTCCGGCGAGAAGCCGAGCCAATCCATCGTGTCCAGCATGAGGGCCCTCCACACCATCCATGGTCGAAAGGGCATCAATGCGTCGATCCCCTGGCTGCGCACTGCCATGTGTGCCTCGAGGTCGTGAAGCGTGCTGGCCGGGACCAGATCCGCGAGGGTCTTGCCGGGCGGTGCGTATCCGTGACGCATTTCGATCGCCTGCATCTGCGCTTGATCGATGTTGCGATCGTCCACCTCGACCACAAGAACCTCGCTGCGCGCGAATGCATCTTCGATCCGTGCGGGCAGCGTCCAGCCCTGTCGCCGCGGTCCGAAGTGGATCGACCCGAGGAGATGGAGCGTCGCGCCGCCATCGGGGTCGAGGCGCCAGAAGAGCGGATCGGCGTAGGCCGGCTCACCCGAGAACATCGGCCAGCCCAGGGGCGGGCGACCGGGTTGCGACGAGTGGGGTGCCGGTGTCGCGGCCGGATCGGACGCGCAGCCGAGCCCGAGGGCGATCGCCAGGCCGAGCAGCAGCAGCACGGCCGCACGCTTCACGATCGTCGGGCTCATGTGGCGCGGATCGAGTGCATACGGCCTCGCTCGTCGTTGGATCGCCGACGCATCGGGATCGGCGAAGTGTACCCGTTCGGCGGTGTTGGTCGGAGCGCGAGCGGGTGGCTCGGAGGGGAGGGCCGAGGGTAGACTCGGCGCCCCGCGCGAGCGACGGCCGAAGGGAGAGTGCAGGGTGCGCGCCATCGTCATCGATCGATTGATGGAGCCGGCCGATCTGCGCGTGAGCGAGACCGCTGCGCCGGAGCCCGGCGAAGGCGAGCTCACGATCGCGGTGCGCGCGGCGGCGTGCAACTTCTCCGATCTGCTGATGATGCGCGGCAAGTACCAGGAGAAGCCTCCGCTCCCCTTCGTGCTGGGGCGCGAGGCGGCGGGTGAGGTCGTCGCCGTGGGGCCGGGCGTGCCCGACGCACGCGTCGGGCAGCACGTGTTCGCGTTGACCGGTACCGGTGCCTTCGCCGAGCAGGCCACCGCTCCTGCCGATCTCGCCCAGGCCATGCCCGAGGGCATGCCCTTCGACGAGGCAGCCGCGCTGCCGATCGTCTATCCGACCTCCTACGCGGGGCTGGTCTTTCGCGGCGCGCTGCAACCGGGGGAGACCCTGCTCGTGCACGCGGCGGCCGGCGCCACGGGGCTCGCTGCGGTGCAGATCGGCCGGGCGCTGGGCGCGCGTGTCATCGCCACCGCGGGCGGCGCCGACAAGGTGGCCGTCGCGCGTGACGCGGGGGCCGACGTGTGTATCGACTCGCGCGACGGCGACTTCGTCGAGGTGGTGAAGCGCGAGACGGATGGCCGAGGCGCCGACGTGATCTTCGATCCGGTGGGCGGCGACGTCTTCGACCGCTCGCTCAAGTGCATCGCCTGGAACGGGCGGCTCGTGGTGGTGGGCTTCGCGTCGGGCACGATCCCCGAGGTCAAGGCCAACCGGATCATGCTGAAGAACATCGCGGTGACCGGCCTGCACTGGCCCGCCTATCGCGAGCACGAGCCCGCCAAGATGGCCGAGGCCTTTGCGGGCTGCGCCGAGCTCTACGCGACCGGCGCGATCGAGCCGCTCATCGGCATGCGGGTCTCGCTCGAAGGCGTGGGCGAGGCGCTGGCCGCGCTCGGCGAGCGGCGCACCGTGGGCAAGGTGATCGTCGAGATCTGATCCCGCTCTGCGCCGTCCCCAAATGGAGAGGGCCGACGATGCGCGATGCATCGCCGGCCCTCGATGTCTGGAACTCGATCCTCTCGGATCAGCTCGAGGCGACTGCCTCCTCGCCCTTCTCGCCGGTGCGGATGCGGATTGCATCCTCGACGGGCAGGACGAAGATCTTGCCGTCTCCGATGCGGCCGGTGTGGCACGCCTCGGTGAGGGCCATGGTCGTCTTCTCGACCAGATCGTCGCTCACGACGATCTCGAGCTTGATCTTCGGCAGGAAGTCCACGACGTACTCGGCGCCGCGGTAGAGCTCCGTGTGTCCCTTCTGTCGTCCGAAGCCCTTCACTTCGCTGACCGTGAGGCCCTGGATGCCGATGCCGCTCAGAGCTTCCTTGGCTTCGTCGAGCTTGAACGGCTTGATGATCGCTTCGATCTTCTTCATGGCTCGTTACTCCGTTGGAGTGGGTGATTGAGTGGGGGAGATTTGGGGGGCCCGGCTCTCACCGAGCCCCCCGGCTCTTGTTGCCCCCGCGTTAGCTTTCGGTCGCCAGCTGGGTCGAGGCGACGGTGGCTCCACCGAGCGGGCCGCGCAGGTGCGCGTCGTCGAAGGGACCGGTGCTCTGCGTGACGTCGTAGGCGTGCATGCCGTGCTCGCCCAGGTCGAGGCCCTCGAGCTCCTCTTCCTCGGACACGCGCAGGCCGATCGCGGCCTTGATGGCGCCGAAGATGATCGCAGCGCTGACCGCCGTGAAGACGCCGTAGGCCGCCACGCCGACGAGCTGCGTCACGAAGCTGTGCTCCGGGTTCGTAGAGAAGATGCCGACGGCGAGCGTGCCCCAGATGCCGCAGGTCAGGTGGACCGAGGTCGCACCGACCGGATCGTCGATCTTGAGCTTGTCGAAAGTGATGACCGAGGCCACGACGAGCGCACCCGCGACGCCACCGACCAGGATGGCGGCCAGCGGGTTGATCACGTCGGCGCCGGCGGTGATGCCGACGAGGCCCGCGAGGATGCCGTTCAGCGCCATCGAGAGATCGGGCTTCGAGCTCACGAACGAGTAGGCGACCATCGCACCGAGGCCGCCGGCCGCAGCCGCGAGGCACGTCGTGACGAGCACGAACGAGGTCAGGGCCGGATCGGCCGACAGCACCGAGCCGCCGTTGAACCCGAACCATCCGAGCCACAGCAGGAACACGCCGATCGTTGCCGAGGGCATGCTCGAGCCCGGGATCGGCGTCATGCGGCCGTCCTTGGCGTACTTGCCCATGCGCGGGCCGAGGAAGAGGATGCCCATGAGGGCGCCCCAGCCACCGACCGAGTGCACGAGGGTCGAGCCGGCGAAGTCATAGAAGCCCATGCCGTCGAGGAACCCGCCGCCCCACTTCCAGGAGCCGGCGATCGTGTAGACCACCGCGACGAACGGGATCGTGAAGATCATGAAGGAGCTGAGCTTGATGCGCTCGGCCACCGCGCCCGACACGATCGTCGCAGCGGTCGCCGCGAACATCGCCTGGAACAGGAAGTCGGTCCAGTAGGTGTAGCCACCGTCGGCGTACGCCGTGGTGACCGACTCCGGATCGAAGCCCGCGCCGAGGCCGAAGCCCGCGAAGCCGAAGGCGCCCTCGATGAAGCCGAAGTCACCGGGGTACATCAGATTGAAGCCGATCACGTAGTACGTCAGGATGCCGGCGCAGATGATGAAGACGTTCTTGAAGAGGATGTTGACCGTGTTCTTGGCGCGGGTGAGGCCCGTCTCGACCATCGAAAAGCCGAGGTGCATGATGAACACGAGCGCTGCGGCCAACATCATCCACACGTTGTTGGCGACGAAGGTGCCAGGGCTGATCCCGTCGTCGGCCAGCGCCACACTGGGCGCCACGAGCGCACCGGCGAGGGCGATGAGGGCGAGGTTCCGAATCATTGCGATCTCCATGTGGGGGGTGATGTGGGTTGGCTGCGCGTCTGCGCCGGGCCGACCGTTCACTGGTTGAGTCCTTGTCTTTCAATCGCTCTCGATTCCGGCTGGGAACCCTTCCCCGGAGCGATCCCGGTGGCCGGATGTCTCGAATCGAGGGACTGACAAAGCAACGGCCGTGCCAAGCTGCGAAGTCGGCTCTGTGACACTGCGGTGGGGCTGAGCGCGCCCTGAGCCGGCTCCGGCCCATGGGCGCCCGGACCGGGGCGCTGCTGAGCGGCCGCCTGCACAACGAGCGAGCAGCGGGTGATGGGATGGGCGGCAGCTGGCCCAGCCGGGCGGCCGGGCGTCGGCGCGAGAGGGCGCGGAGCGTGTGGCGGGACCGGGGCGAGCGCGCGTGCCCGATCGGGTCGGCCCCTCGCAGGCTCCGCCGCTGCGGCGAGAGCGTGCCGCGTACGGCTCAGGTCGGCTCGAGGGTGCCCGTGAGCGCGTCGCCGAGAACGGACCGGCGCGTGCCGCGCACTCTGCAGGTGTCCGATCCGTGTGCAGGCCGCGCGCGAATGCTCACGAATGAGGCGCGCGCGGTGGATCGCGGCGTTCGCGGGCCAGGCGATCCGCGTCGGCTGACTTCCGCTTCAGGATCGGACCCGGAAGAGCCCTTCCTGAGCCACCGAGACCGCGAGCCGACCATCGGTCGTGAAAAAGCGCGCCGTGGTGAAGCCGCGGGCGTTCGACATGTTCGGGCTCTCCTGGGCGTAGAGCAGCCACTCGTCGGCGCGGAAGGGCCGGTGGAACCACATCGCGTGGTCGAGGCTCGCGAGCTGCAGCTTCTCGTCGAAGGCGATCGGGTGCGGGCGGGCCGCCGTGTCGAGCAGGGTCATGTCCGACGCGTAGGCGACCACGCACGTGTGCAGCACCGGGTCGTCAGGCAGCTTGCCGTTCGCGCGGATCCAGACCCGCGCGCTCGGCTCCTGACTCTCGCGCCCGGTGTAGTCCATCGGCTCGACCATGCGCGTGTCGATCGGGCGCGGCCGGCGCATCCAGGGCTCTTCCTTCTCTCCCGCATCGAGGCGCTCCTGGATGCGCTCCGCAAACGTGGGCAGCTCGTCCGGCGAGGGTGTGTCGGCGGGCATCGGCACCTGGTGCTCGAGGCTCTCCTCGTGCGCCTGGAACGAGGCGGCGAGCGCGAAGATCGCGCGCCCGTGCTGGATCGCCGTCACGCGTCGCGCGCAGAAGCTGCGGCCGTCGCGGAGCCGATCGACCTGATAGATGATCGGAACGTTCGGATCGCCGGGCCGCAGGAAGTACGAGTGGAGGGAGTGGACCGAGCGGTCCTCGACGGTACGGCCGGCGGCGACCAACGCCTGGCCCGCCACCTGCCCGCCGAAGACGCGCTGGCGCTCCTCCTGCGGACTGCGGCCCCGGAAGAGATTCAGCTCGAGCTCCTCGAGATCGAGGATCTGGATCAGCTCGTCGACGGCGGCCTGCTCCATGCCGGGCTCCTCGGGGTGTCGCGGGGGGAACGAAAGGGGTGCGGGTCGAGGGGCGGGGGGCGCGAGGCGGCCGAGAATAGGCGAGCCCCGTGCCCCCGTCCTCTGCGAATCAACACCGGGCGTATCATGCAACGCCCGACTGCAGCAGCGTCTCCGCGATCTGGATGGCGTTCGTCGCCGCGCCCTTGCGGAGGTTGTCCGACGCCTCGAAGAACGCGAGCCCGCTCATCGCCTCGTCGTGGCGCGCCCGGCCGACGAGCACCGCGTCGCGCCCCACGACGTCACGCGGTGTCGGGAACACGCCCGCCGCCCAGTCGTCGACGACCTCGACGCCGGGAAACGCCGACCAGGCCGCCCGCGCCTCGGACGGCGAGATCGGCACATCGCTCTCGACGATGACCGATGCCGAGTGCCCGACCTCGACGGGCACGCGCAGGCAGGTCGCGTGCACGGGGAGATCGGGGCGCTCCATGATCTTGCGGGTCTCGTCGACGAGCTTGTGCTCCTCGCTGGAGCGGCCATCGGGCAGTGCCTGATCGCACAGCGGCACCACGTTGCCGGCGATCTGCGCCGCGAACACCTCGGCTGGCGCCGCGGCGTCCACCTGCTGGCGACGCAGCTCGTCGATCCCGTCTCGACCGGAGCCGGAGACGGATTGCAGGGTGGTCGTCACGACCCGCCGAAGTGGCGCGTGCGCCTCGAGGGGCGCGAGCGCCATCACGAGCCCGATGGTCGTGCAGTTCGGGCACGCGATGATGCCGTCGTGACCCTGCAGCGCGTGCGCGTTCACCTCGGGCACGACCAGCGGCACGCCCGGCTCCATGCGAAACGTGCTCGACTTGTCGATGGCGATGGCGCCCGCGCGCACGACGGCAGGTGCGAGCTCCTTCGAGAGCGACCCCGTCGCGGCGAAGAACACGAAGTCGAGCCCTTCGAAGGCGTCGGGCTCGGCGCGGTGCACCTCGAGCTCGCGGTCGCCGACCTTCATCGTGCGCCCGGCCGACCGCTCGCTCGCGAGCAGCCGCAGCTCGCCCAGCGGAAACGCGCGCGCGAAGAGCAGCCCGATCAGCACCTCGCCGACGGCGCCCGTCGCGCCGACGATGCCCACGTTGGCGTGGTGGGGCGCGCTCCGGGCTGCGCCCGGTCCTCGCTCGATGTCAGGTTCCATGATGCCTGTCTCCTCTCGCTGCTCTTCACAGCATTCTTGCCAGTGGGCTCGCATGGATGGCGAGCCTCCGGGTGGGGCGAGGTCATGGCTGCGGGACGTGCACGCACCGCGCACCGCGACCTCGCGAAGACGCCCTTCCGTTCGTCGGAAGGGCGGCCATCGGGTCGCGGCATCGCCGCGGCGTCTGGTCCGACCCTCCGACTAGGGCGTCTTCGTGCCGGTCGTCGTCGTGAAGGTGTGGGTCGTGGGCGTCGTGGACGTCGTGGACGTGCGGGGGGTGGGCGACAGGGCCGAGAAGGCGGATCGGCCACGATCCGCGCTCACCAGCCGCGCCCACCCGAAGCGATTCGGAATCCTGGCGCGCACGGATACCGGAGCTGCCCTGAGGACGCTCTGAGCCGCGTCTGAGGCACCGCTGCGTCCGCCCCGCATTTGGGGCGCCCACGCATTGCGGCCGATTCCTTCGCATTCCGACATATGGCGAGCATGGCCCGCCTGCGGGGCTCGCGTCAAGTCAAGCGCGGTCGGCGGCGGGTCGATGAGCCGAGTGGGGAAATCCACATCCATGCACCCGTACGTCTTCGTGCCCCTCACGGCCGCTCTGGTCGGGACTGCCATCGCGGCGGCGAACGTCGCCCGTGCGCCGCATCACGAGGCGACCCGGGTCTCGGCGGGCATCCTCGCCTTCGCTGCGCTGTGGAGCCTCATGGATCTCATGACGGTGACGAGCCCCGATGCCGAGAGCGCGATCGTCTGGGTCCGGATCGTCGCCGTGCTCGCCATGTCGCTGGGCCCGCTGTGTCCCCTGCTCCTCAGCATCCTCAAGCCTGATCTAGCCGTGATCCTACGGCGCATCGCGTGCGCCGGCGCCGTGGTGGCCGCGCCACTCATGGTGCTGAGTCTCGCGACGCCGTGGGTGATCTCCGGTGTCGTGCCTTCGCGGACCACGCTCTGGCGGCTCGAGGCCGGTCCGCTCTTTCCGTGGATGCTCGCCCAGGCCGTGTTGCTCCCCGCGATCACGGTGGCCGTCATCGCGCTGTCGCAAAAGAGGAAGACGAGGGAGGGCATCCGCGGCTCGGACCTGCTGCTTGGCGCGCTGATCAGCGTGCCCCTCATGGGCGCGCTCGTGACCGAGGGCGTCCTGCCGATGCTCGGCGTCGACTTCCCTCGCATCGGTGTGCTCTCCGTGTCGGTGCTCGGCGGAGCGACCTGGCTCTACTACTTCAGCGGCTTCGACGGCGCGATCTCCGAGGCCGGACTCGCGCGTCGCATCCTCGAGCGGCTGCCCACCGGTGTCGCGCTGATGGAGACCGACGGCCGGCTGCGCGCCGTGAACCCGTCGCTCGCGCGTTGGATGGGGATGGACCGCGACGAGCTGATCGGGCGCTCGATCTCGAGCATCGTGCTCATGCCGCTCCCCGAGCTGCTCTCACTCGACGAGGAGCGCGAGTCGGAGCTGCTCCCGCCCGGCCGCGATCCGATCCCCGTCGCGGTCGGCATCGACCGCATCCACGATCGCCAGGGAGGCGCCGTCGGCTTCGTGATCTCGTGTCGCGATCTGCGCGAGCAGGCCGAGCTCAAGAGCCATCTTCACACTGCGAACCAGATGGCCACCGTCGGCGAGATGGCGGCCGGCATCGCGCACGAGGTGAACAACCCCGTCGCGTACATCCAGGCGAACCTGAACCTCATGCGGCGGCACTACGCCGAGCTCGCCGCGCTGCTCGAGGACGAGGGCGTCGATCCCGCGTGCACGCCCGAGTTCGTCGAGTCGGGCGCCGATCGTGTCGAGGAGGCGCTCGCGGGTCTCACGCGCATCTCCTCGATCGTGCGCGAGGTGCGGGCGTTCGCGCACGCGGGCCAGGGCGAGCGGCAGCTCGCCGACGTGAACGAGCTGCTCGAGAGCGCGCTGCAGCTCGCTGCGCTGCACCGGGGCTCCAGCGACCGAGTCGAACGCTCCTTCACCGAGCTGCCGCGGATCGAGATCGGCGGGCAGGAGCTCAAGCAGGCGCTCTTCGGCGTCGCCCAGTGGGCCTTCTCGCACACCGCCGACGACCGTCGCGTCGAGATCGGCACCGCCGTCTTCGACGACCGCGTCCACGTCGTGTTCGAGCTTCGGACCGACCATGCGTGGCGCGCGGCCGAGGCCGTTGGCCGCGCGGCCTCTGGCGGTATCCAGCTCGTCATCGCACGTCAGATCGTCGAGGAGGAGGGCGGCGAGCTCCACATCGAGGAGTTCGACGACGGCTTCACCCGCATCCGCGTGCTGCTGCCGATCGAGGGAGATGCTCCGTCGCCGGGCTCCGAAGCCAGCCCGGTGGAAGGCGAGGGGGCCAGCACGTGACCGCCCTCATCCTGCTGAAGATGCTGACCGCGATGGCGTGCTGCGCGCTCGCGACGACCATCGTGGTGCGCGACCCGGGCTTCAAGCCGAATCGGCTGATGGGCGCGGTGATGGGCTGTATCGGCTGGTGGGCGCTGTGCGAGGCGATGTGCGGCATGGTCGACTCGGACGAGGTCGCGCTCGCCATCATGCGCACCTCGGGCCTCGGGTGGATCCCGGTCTCGTCCTTCTTCTTCCACACCTTCGCCGAGCTGCGCGGCAATCGACGCGCCCGGATCCATCGACTCACCCCGTGGATGTACGGATTCTCCTTCGCCATCGCAATGGGGTACGCGGTCACGCCGTACGGCCTCGTGTCCCTGGCTGCAGCGCCGCCGATCGGGTTTCGACTCGAGTTCGGATGGCTCTTCGTGCCGGCGACGCTGATCGCAGTGGTGCCCGCCGTGCTGGTCCTCATCGCCTGGCGTGCGTCGGCGCCTCGCAACGGCTCGGGGGGCGAGCGCCGCACGTCCGCAGTCGTGGTCGCGAGCCTGGGCAGCGCGGTCGGCGTGGCCGTGACCAGCGACGCGCTGCTTCCGCTGATGCACGTCCACCCCCCGCTCATGGGCAGCACGGCCCTGGCCGCAGCCTGCGCGGTCATCGCCGTGCATCTGCAGCGGTACGGGTTCTCGCTGCTCTCGGCGGACGCCTTCGCCGAGGAGATCATCGGGTCGCTGCCCGACGGTGTGGCGCTCGTGCGGTGCGATGGATCGATCCGCTACATGAACCCGGTGCTCGCCGAGCTCGCTGGCGTCGAAGCCTCCGATGGGACGCGCCGCACGGTGACCGAGCTGATGCCGCGCATCCCGCGCGTGCTCGAGACCGTCGCGCCCGGCACCGAGCTGGTGCTGCGCCGCACCGACGGCCGCGGACTGCCCGTCGTGGTCAGCCCCGTGGCCGTGACTCACGAGCGTCGCGGTACGGTCGGCTACGCGTTGATCGTGCGTGACCGTCGCGACGTCGTCTCGCTGCGTCATCGCCTCGTGCTCTCGGCGCGCCTCGCCGCGGTCGGCGACCTGTCGGCAGGCATCGCGCGCGAGATCATGCGGCCGATGCTCGACGTGCGCGGGAGCCTCACCGACCTCAAGCTGCACTGGCAGGTGTTGACGCTCGACGTCGACAAGGCGGGGCTCGGCGAGCGCGCCGCAGACATCGTCGAAGAGGGGGACGACCTGATCGTGGAGTCTCTCGAGGGCGTCGATCGAGTGACGGACCTCGTCCGAAACGTCCAGGGGTTCGCCGAGCCCTCGGTGGGTGAGCCCGAGCCGACCGACGTGAACGAGCTGGTCGAGCACGCGATTCGGATCGCGCTCTCGGGTGCCGAGGCGGGCGTCGGGCTCGAGCTCGATCTCGCGCTGCGACTGCCCCCGATCTCGTGCCGCCGCGCCGAGCTCGAGCAGGTCCTCGTGAACCTCGTCGTGAACGCGGTGCACGCGGTCGGCGAGGCGGGCCACGTGCGGATCTGCACGAGGCCGCGCAGCGGCGGCGTCGTGATCCAGGTGACGGACGATGGCTGCGGCATCCCGGCGTCGCTGCGCGATCGCATCTTCGACCCGTTCTTCACGACCAAGCCGGTGGGCGAGGGGACCGGGCTCGGCCTCGCCATCTGCTATCACCTCGTCCGCAACCACGGCGGGACGATCGCCGTCGAGTCGACGCGCGAACTCGGCACGACCTTCACCCTCGATCTGCCCGCCGTCTGATCGGCACGCCGCTGCGGCGGGCCCGACTGCGGGAGACCGATGTCCGCCGACTCCGTCCGACCCTCGCCCCGCGCGAAGCTCGAAGCCCTGCTCGAAGGCAAGGGGCTCCACGTGATGCCCTGCTGCTTCGACGCGCTGTCGGCGCGGCTCGTCGAGCGTGCCGGCTTCGCGCTCACGTTCATGAGCGGCTTCGCCGTCTCGGCGGCGCGTCTCGGCCTGCCCGATACCGGGCTCATCTCGTACGGCGAGATGGTCGAGCAGGGCCGCCAGATCTGCGGTGCCGTCGACATCCCCGTGATCGGCGACGCCGACACCGGCTATGGCAACCCGATGAACGTGAGGCGAACGGTCGAAGGCTACGCCCGGGCGGGCTTCGCGTGCGCGATGATCGAGGATCAGGTCGCGCCCAAGCGCTGCGGGCACACACGAGGCAAGGAGGTCGTGCCGCGCGCCGAGGCGCTGCAGCGCGTGCGCGCGGCGGTCGATGCGCGCGAGGCGGGCGCCGACATCCTCGTCATGGCGCGCACCGACGCGCGCGCCACCGCCGGCTTCGACGAGGCGCTCGATCGCTGCCTCGCGTTCCACGATCTCGGCGCCGACATCGTCTTCTACGAGGCGCCCCAGAGCGAGTCCGAGATGGACGCGCTCTGCCGCGCGATCCCCGGCCCGAAGATGGCCAACATGGTCGAGGGCGGGGACACGCCGGTGCTCCCGCCCGAGAGGCTCGAGGCGCTCGGATACCAGATCGCCGCGTATCCGCTGACCCTGCTCTCGACGGCAATCGCCGCGATGGAGAGTGCGCTCGAGGATCTTCGGGTCGGGCGCACGCCCGAGTCGATCCTCCCCTTCGAGGGGCTGCGCGAGCGGGTGGGCTTCGGCGAGTACGAGCGTCGGCTCGACCGCTACCGCGACGCCGACGCCGACTAGCTCTCGATTCCCCGTAGCCCCAGGATCGGGCCCTCGGGATTGAGGTCGTGCGTCAGGTCGACCTCGAGGTCCAGGTAGAAGACGCCCTCGTCGCGCTCGTCGAGCAGCACCTGGCGCACACGCCAGCGTCGCGGGCCCGCCTCTTCGATGACGGTGTAGTGGCCCTGCCGCGCGGCGGGGTCGAACCGGATCGTCTCGAACTCGGCGAAGTACGCGCTGAGCGCCTCATCGAGCGCGGGCGCGGTCCATGGTCCTTCGGGTCGTGCGCGCAGGCGCTCGGCCGCGTCGGTGAGCTCGCGCTGCGACAGCGCGCGCAGCAGCCCCGCCGCCTCGCTGCGGATGCGTGCGCGAAGCGCCGGGACGTCCTGCGCGAGGTCGTACTCGCGCGCCGCGCGGGCCGCCCCCTCGGCATCGTCCTTCTCCTCCGGATGGACGAGCTTCTCCCACTCCTGCAGCAGGCTGGTGTCGACCCGCGCGATCAGCGCGCGGAAGTAGCCGATCATCTCCTGCACCGCGGGCGTGCGAAGCGGCGCGGGCAGCGAGCGGGCCAGGGTGTCGTGGACCTGGCCGAGGTAGCGGAGCAGCACGCCCTCGATCTTCGCGATCCCCATGCGTTTCACGTAGTCGTCGAAGGCCGCGAGCACGTCGAACATCTCGCGCGCGACGCCCTTCGGCCGGATCGCCTCGCGCCCGACCCAGGGATGCGCGTCGCGAAAGAGCTCGAAGGTCTCGTAGATCAGCGCCTCGTTCGGCTTGGGGTACGTGACCTTCTCGAGGCGCTCCATCCGTTCGTCGTAGTCGAGGCCCTCGGCTTTCATGGCGGCGACCGCCTCGCCGCGCGCGCGCTTCTCCATCGCGATCAGGATCGGCCGCGGGTTCTCGAGGATCGAGTCGGTGAACGCGAGCACGTCCACCGGCGTCGTCTCGGCCGTCGGGTCGAGCGCCGATGCCGCCTCCACGAGATAGAGCGAGAGCGCATGATGCAGCGAGAAGTCGGGATCGAGGTCCTCGCTGACCCGCACCTCTGCACCGGCGGGCCCATGGGTGACGTCGACGACGCCCGCCGTGCGCAGTGACCGAAAGAGCGCGGCGGCCTCGCGGCGAAGCCGAGGCTTCGACGCGTCGGGCTCGTGGCACCGGTCGATCAGGTCGAGCACGCGGCGATAGCCGCCGACCCCGCCGACCCCGCTCGCCTTGAGGCAGCCGATCAGCAGGCCGTGATCGAGCCGGAACCGCGACTCGAGCGTCTCGGGCGGGCTCTCGACCAGGCGCTCGAGGGTCGCCTCGTTCCAGGCCACGTAGCCACGGGTCGGCGGCTTCTTCTTGACGACCTTCTTCTTGCCCGGCCTCTGCTGGGCCTTCGCTTCGAGCTTCTTGTTCAGGGTCACGTGCTCGGGCGCCTGGACGACGACGCTGCCCGCGTCGTCGAAGCCCTTGCGCCCGGCGCGGCCGGCGATCTGCTTGAAGTCGCGCACGGACAGGATCGCCGTCTTCTCGCCGTCGAACTTGCAGAGCTTCGAGAAGAGCACCGAGCGGATCGGCACGTTCACGCCGACGCCGAGGGTGTCGGTGCCGCAGATGACCTTCAGCAGGCCCTGCTGCGCGAGCCGCTCGACGAGGAGCCGGTACTTGGGCAGCAGGCCCGCGTGGTGGAGGCCGATGCCGTGACCGAGCATGCGACGCACGTCCTTGCCGTAGGGCGAGTCGAACTTGAAGCCGGCGATGGCGTCGAGGACGGCGCGCTTCTCGTCCTTGTCGGTGATCTGCGCGCTGGTCAGCGCCTGGGCCTGCTCCGCGGCCTCGCGCTGGGTGAAGTGCACGATGTAGATCGGCGCCTTGCGGCTCTGCAGCAGCGACTCGACCGTCTCGTGCACGGCGGTCTCGGCATAGCTGAAGTCGAGGGGCACCGGCCGCTCGTCGGAGTGCACCCGCGACACGGCGCGCCCCGTCACGTCCTCGATGCGGCGCTCGATGTCGCTCGTGTCGCCCAGCGTCGCCGACATCAGCAGGAGCTGGGTGCGGGGCAGCTCGAGCAGCGGGATCTGCCACGCGACCCCACGATCGCGATCACCGTAGTAGTGAAACTCGTCCATCACGACACACGGGGCGTCCGTGCGCTCACCGCTCGAGATGGCCATGCTCGCGAGCACCTCGGCGGTGCAACAGATGATGGGCGCACTCCAGTTGATGCTGGCGTCGCCGGTCAGCATGCCCACCTGCTCGGCCCCGAAGGCCTCGCAGAGATCGAAGAACTTCTCGCTGACGAGCGCCTTGATCGGCGCGGTGTAGTACGAGCGCTTGCCCTGGCACACCGCCATGTAGTGGAGGCCGAGCGCGACGAGGCTCTTGCCCGAGCCGGTCGGTGTCGACAGGATGACGTGCTGCCCCGACATCACCTCGAGCAGCGCTTCCTCCTGCGCGGGATACAGCGTGAGGCCCACGTCCGCGGTCCAACGCATGAACCGGTCGAGGATCGCGGAGCCGTCGACGAGCGCGCCCTCGGGCACGTACTCGCCGAGACGCGGCCGGTCATCCGCCGCGCGGGCGGCGTCCTCGGGCGGGCTGGGAACGGTGTCGTCGCTCACGGGCGGGCCCGTTCCTGGATCGATCCGGGGTTGGGGGCGCGTCCCCGGGGCTTCGTCAGCTCGAGAGCCACCAGGCTGCGATGAGGGCGATGGCCGCAGCCGCGGCGAGCCAGGGGAGGGCGCCGAAGTCGATCTTCTCGGTCGGCGGGCTCGGCCGGGTGGTGGCGGCTGGGCTCGCCTGCACATCGGCCGGGCGCCCGGTGCGCGCCGGCGCGCCGAACGCGCCGACGACGCCGATCTGCACCGTGATGTTGTCGGTGCCCCCCGCGAGGTTCGCGCGGTCGATGAGCGTTCGGACCGCCTCTTCGGGGGCCTGCGAGCCGAGCACATCGGCGATCTCGTCGTCGGTCATCATGCCGGAGAGGCCATCGGAGCAGAGCAGGTAGCGGTCGCCCGCCTGCACCGCGACCGTCTGTACGTCGACCAACACCTCCGGCTGGGTACCGATGGCGCGCAAGATCTCGTTGCTCTGGGGATGGACGCGGGCTTCGTCCGGCGTCAGCTGACCGCGTCGCACGAGCTCGCCGACCACCGAGTGATCGTCGGTCAGCTGGATCATCACGCCATCGCGCAGCCGGTAGCAGCGGCTGTCGCCGACGTGCCCGATCCAGGCCTCGGGCGTCTGGTCGAAGAGCATGGCGACGGCGGTCGTGCCCATGCCGGCGAGCTGGCCGTCTGCGGCCGCACGGTCGAAGACCATCGTGTTCGCCTCGTGGAGCGCCGACTCGATGAAGTCGCTGGCGGGGCCGCTCCTGGACGTGAAGTAGTCGCGCACCGTGTCGACGGTCATCTGGCTGGCGACCTCGCCGCCGCGATGCCCGCCCATGCCGTCGGCCACGAGCAGCAGGTGGCGACCCTGCTCCTCGTCACGGAACTCGCCGAACGCATCCTGGTTGGCCATGCGCACCTGGCCCACGTCGGTGGCGCCCGCGGTCTCGAGAACCTCGATCGGTGAGCGGCTCCGCTCGGCTGCTTCGCTCATCGACGCCGCGCCCTCTTGGTCGCCACGGACTTGTTCGTCGTGGTGGTCGTGCGCAAGCCGTCCCCCATGATCGAGCGCGCGGGTCCGCAGCTGAAGCTACTCGACGCTGCCGCGCCCGGGAGTCACCTCCGGGACCCTGCAGCTGCCTTGCGGATGACGCTTCGTCGGCCGCCTGCATGGTAGAAGGTCTATTGGCGGAGGGGAAGCGATCCCGGACACGACGGGGCGGCGCCGGCCTTCGCTATGGTGCGACCCCGAATTCGTCCGGACGCCGGCCGCGCGTAGACACGAGGCCCCATGACCCGCGCCGAGAAGGCCCGCAAGATCGCGGGGATCCTGCGCGAGCTCTACCCCGAGCCGCCGATCCCGCTCCATCACGTCGATCCTTTCAGCCTGCTCGTCGCGGTGCTGCTCAGCGCCCAGACGACGGACGAGCGCGTCAACCAGGTGACGCCCGGGCTCTTTGCGGCGGCTCCCGATCCGGCGGGCATGGTGCGGCTCGGCGCCGATGGGATCCTCGAGCACATTCGGAGCTGTGGCCTCGCGCCCCAGAAGGCGCGAAATCTCCACCGGCTGTCGGAGATGCTGATCGAGCGTCACGGAGGGGAGGTGCCCGCCGACTTCGAGGCCCTCGAGGCCCTGCCCGGCGTCGGCCACAAGACGGCGAGCGTCGTGATGGCCCAGGTCTTCGGGCGCGACGCGTTCCCCGTCGACACCCACATCCACCGGCTGGCCGCGCGCTGGGGGCTCTCGAACGAGTCGACGGTCGAGCGGACCGAGCGCGACCTGAAGGCGCTCTTCCCACCCGAGGACTGGGGCTGGCTGCACCTCGCGATCATCTACTTCGGGCGTGAGCACTGCCCGGCGCGTGGGCACGACCTCGCGAGCTGTCCGATCTGCGGCTGGGCGGCGACGAAGCGCCGCATGGCCGAGGAGGCGAAGGCGGGCGGCGGCGGGCCCGGCTCGCGGTCGCGCGTGAAGGGCGGTGCGAAGAAGCGCGCGGTGAAGAAGAAGCGCGCTGCAAATAAGAAGAAGGGCGCGGTGAAGAAGAAGCGCGCTGCAAGCACGAAGAAGGGCGCGGTGAAGAAGCGGGGCGCGAGGCGCTAGGGGGCCGAAGCCGTCAGCCGTGCGGCACGGGCGGCGCGTCGCTCCGCCGGATCAACACGATCCGGTTCGGTGCGCCTTCCGGCGGCGGGGCATCGGCGGGCGTGATCTCGACCCGGCGCCCCACGACCTGCACCACGTGCAGGGCGTCGTCCCGGCGCACGAAGCCCTTTGCGCGGAGCAGTCCGGGCTCCTCTGCGAGCCGCGCCTCGATCGCGTCGAGGGGCAGGTCGTCCGGCGGATCCCAGATCTCGGTGTCGAACTGCTCGTGATGATGGGGTCGCGAGGCCGGCGCCGGGCCCGCCCGGTCGATCTCCTCGGCGCTCGGCGGAAAGAGCAGGGGGGGGTCGACGTCACCGTGGGTCGACTCGACGATCGGTGCCTCGTCCTCGATGGCTCGCAGCGCGTCGTGGACGCGCACGAGGTCGTCCGGCCCGACGAGGTCGACCTTGTT